>JBBQGJ010000118.1:0-17065 GCA_038322925.1 Mycobacteriales bacterium | reverse complement strand
CCGGCCACCATCGATGCCGTGCTGCGGGAGTCGGGCGGCTTCCGGATGGGACCCCTGGAGCTGACGGACCTCATCGGCCAGGACGTGAGCCTTGCCGTCAGCCGCTCGGTCTGGAGTCTGTTCGGCCAGGACCCCCGCTACGCGCCGTCGCTGGCTCAGCAGGCCCTGGTGGACGCCGGTCGACTGGGCCGCAAGACCGGCGAAGGCTTCTACTCCTACGCACCGGGGGTCGCCGCGCCGGTCGCCGCGAGCGCACCGCCCGGGACTGCCGTGTCGGAGGTGGTGGCGGCGGGGGACTGGGGACCGTGGAGCACCCTGCGGGACCGACTGACCGGTGGCGGTATCACCGTCGTGCAGAGCAACGCGACAACGCCGCCGCATGTCGAATTGCCTGGTGGTGCGCTGCTGGTCCCGACCGATGGCCGAACGGCGACGGAGCGCGCCGACGACGCGGGCCGACCGGTGATCGTGCTCGACCTGGCGCTGGATCCCGCGACCGCGACTCGATTCGCCCTGGCAGCCTCGGACGGCTGCCCACCCGATCAGCTGGCGGCCGCGGCCGGCCTGCTGCAGGCGACGGGTGCGGCGGTCAGCGTGCTGGACGACCTGCCCGGATTACTGGTAGCCCGCACGGCGGCCATGCTCGTCAACGAAGCCGCTGACGTGGTGGGCAGGGGGGTGGCCTCCGCCGCCGACGTCGACAGGGCAATGCGGCTGGGAGTCGGCTATCCGGTCGGCCCGTTGGAGTGGGGTGACCGCATCGGGGCGGCCCGCATCGTGGCCCTGCTGGACGCACTCGCCGGCGCCTATCTGGACGGCCGGTACCGGGCGTGCATCACGCTCCGCCGGGCCGCGTGGAGTGGAAGGTCCCTTCGTGAACTCTGAGGCGAGCACCCAGATCAGTGATGCAGCAACGGATCTGGAGAGCCGCTGCGCGGCGGCGATGTGGGCGGAAGATCAAGCCAGCCGTCGATTGGGTATGCGCTTGCTGGACGTCGGGCCCGGCCGGTCCAGTGTGTCGATGCGGTGCGCGAGGACATGGTCAACGGTCACGGCTGTTGCCACGGCGGGTTCGTGGCCACACTGGCCGACAGCGCATTCGCCTTCGCCTGCAACACCTATGCCAGGTCGTCGTCGCTGCCGGTTTCGACATCGCTTTCGTGGCGCCGGCCCGGCTCGGTGACGAACTGGTCGCCGACGCGGTGGTACGCACCCGGTTCGGCCGCAGCGGCCTGTTCGACGTCACCGTGACCTGCCAGCGCGACAGCGCTTCAACACCGGGCACCGACAGCATCGTCTTCTGTTCGCGCTGCGGTCGCAGGAACCCGCGACCAAGGCGATCGCCGCCGGCCGGATGGCGCGGGAAATTGTCCCGATTCCGGTCCCGCAGCGCAAGGGCCGCGCGTTGCTGATCGACCCGGATGAAACCCCGGGACACCTCGCTGAAGGCGTCGGCGAAACTCGGCCCGCCTTTCCCGGGCGGCACGGGCCTGTCATCGGTCGGGGTGCCCGCTCGGATCATGGGCATCGGACCGGAACTGGCGACGCGTCGGCTGCTGGGCCGCGCCGGGCTGGAGATCTCTCCGACATCGATCTGTTCGAGCTGAACGAGGCGTTCGCCTCACAATCGCTGGCCGTGCTGCGTGGGCTGGGACTTGCAGGGTGCGCAGCGCGCAGTGGCCATCATCTGCATTGGTGTCGGAATGGGATAGCCCTGCTGCTGGAATCGGTCTGAAAAGAATGAGGGTGAAACGGATCCCGCCGCAATCATTGCCGATGCGAACGGTCAGCCTTCAGGCCTTCCAGCGCCAGACCGACGACGGCGTCGACAATTCCTTTTCTCGGTGTTGTTCGTGCGGTGGGCCGATACCACTCGGTGATGGAGTTGACCATGCCGAACAGCAGACGACTCACCAGGCGAGGATCGATGTCGGCCCGGATCTCACCCGCGTCGACTGCTGCTGTGACCAGCGTTGAGAGTCGCGCATCGATGGCACGACGTCGGGTCAACGCCTCACGTTCGATCTGGGTATTGCCACGCACCCGCAGCAACAGGGTCACGTAGGGAAGCTCAGCCAGCAGCACCGCGGTGGTCCGGCGGATGGCGTCTTCCAACTGTTCGACCGGTGTGCCATCGGTTCCCACCGTCTCGTCCAACGCGGCGGACAAGGCGTCCAGCGCACGGTTGACCGCCATCCGTAGGAGTTCCTCCTTGCCGGAGACATGGTGATAGAACGTCGATTTCGTGAAGCCGCTGGCCTTTGCGAGGTCTTCCATACTGGCCGCTTCGTAGCCGCGCTCGTTGAACACCGCCACCACCAGGTCCAGCAGGCCTTCCTTGGTGTACCTGGCCGGGCGCCCGCGACCGCCGCGCTGCGGATCCGGCACATCTGGCTGACCGGTTTTCCGACCAGAAGCTGTTGACATGCGGCTATTGTGCCCTACATACTTTACTGACCGTTCGTTCGGTAAGACCGCTTCGGAAGTGCTGGTCAAGGGAGGCCGCCGTGTACGGCAACGTCGACGGGATCGAATCCTCGGATGAAGGCGCGCTCCCGGCTGGGGTTGAGGCGGCGCTGCAGGAGCTTTTCGACCAACTGATCGCCGACGATCAGCGGATCGAGCCGCGGGACTGGATGCCGGACGGGTACCGCAAGACGCTCATCCGGCAGATCGCCCAGCACGCCCACTCGGAGATCATCGGCATGCAGCCGGAGGGCAACTGGATCACCAGGGCGCCGAGCCTGCGGCGCAAGGCGATCCTGCTGGCCAAGGTGCAGGACGAGGCCGGCCACGGGCTGTATCTGTACTCGGCCGCCGAGACCCTCGGCGTCGACCGCGAGGATCTGATCGACCTGTTGCACTCGGGCAAGCAGAAGTACTCCAGCATCTTCAACTACCCGACGCTGAGCTGGGCGGACATGGGTGCGATCGGCTGGCTGGTGGACGGCGCGGCGATCATGAACCAGGTCCCGTTGTGCCGCTGCTCCTACGGCCCGTACGGCCGGGCCATGGTGCGCATCTGCAAGGAGGAGTCCTTCCATCAGCGGCAGGGATTCGAGATCCTGTTCACCCTGTCGCACGGCACCCCCGCGCAGCACGCCATGGCCCAGGACGCGGTCGACCGGTTCTGGTGGCCGGCGCTGATGATGTTCGGTCCGCCGGACACCGACTCGCCGAATTCCGAGCAGTCGACCGCTTGGGGGATCAAGCGGTTCAGCAATGACGAACTGCGGCAACGGTTCGTCGACATGTGCGTGTCCCAGGCCGAGGCCCTTGGCCTGACACTGCCGGACCCCGACCTGCAGTGGAACTCCGAACGGCAGCACCACGACTTCGGTGCCATCGATTGGGCGGAGCTGACCAGGGTGATCAAGGGCGACGGACCGTGCAACGCGCAGCGGATGGCGCGGCGGGTGTCCGCGCACGAGGACGGGCGGTGGGTTCGCGAGGCCGCTCAGGCGTACGCCGCCAAGCACCGGGCCGGCAAGGTCCCCTCCGGGGCAGCAGCATGACCTCCGACGTTCATCCGGCTCCGACCGGTGGCCCCGCTGGATCCCGAAAAGGCTGGCCGTTGTGGGAGGTGTTCATCCGCGCCCGCCGCGGCCTGTCCCACCAGCATGTCGGCAGCCTGCACGCGCCGGACGCCGAGATGGCCCTGCGGAATGCCCGCGATGTCTACACCCGCCGCGGCGAAGGCGTCTCCATCTGGATCGTCCCGTCCAGCGCGATCACCGCATCCAGTCCCGATGAGAAGGACCCGTTCTTCGATCCGGCGATGGACAAGGCCTACCGGCACCCGACCTTCTACGACGTGCCCGAAGGCGTGTCCCACCTGTGACCGCCGCCAGCCTGAGCCGCCAGCCCCTCGACAGCGCCGACATCGACCAGGCCGACATCGACCAGGCCGACATCGACCAAATCGCCCTCGCCAGCTACGTTCTCGGGCTGGGCGATGACACGCTCATCCTCGCCCAGCGACTCGGCGAATGGATCACCCGGGCCCCGCAGATCGAGGAGGACATCGCGCTGGGCAATATCGCCCTGGACCTGCTGGGCCAGGCCCGCACACTGCTCAGTTACGCGGGCGAACTGGAGGGAAAGGTCACCGGAACTTCAAGGGGTGAAGACGATCTGGCCTTCCTGCGCGACGAGCGGGAGTTCCGCAACGTGCACCTGGTGGAGATCGAGAACGGTGACTTCGCCGTCACCATGGCTCGCCAGCTGATCTTCTCCGCCTACCAGTACGAGCTCTATACGGCGTTGCTGACCTCCACAGACCCGACCCTGTCCGCGCTGGCTGCCAAGGCGGTGAAGGAAGTGGCTTACCATCGCGACCACGCCACCCAGTGGGTGCTCCGGCTCGGCGACGGCACCCCGGAATCCCACGACCGCATGCAGGCAGCCCTCGACCAGGTCTGGCCCTACGTCGAGGAAATCTTCGACACCGCCGACACCGCGGACATTCTCACCGCGCTGCCCGGTGTCGCCGCCGACCCGGCCGCGCTCCGGCCGGCCTGGTCCCGCTACGTCGAGGCCGTCATCACGACAGCAACACTGAGCCTGCCGGCCCCGACCTGGCGCTCCCGCGGCGGCCGCGCCGGTTACCACTCCGAGAACCTCGGGCACCTGCTGCCCGACATGCAGAATCTGCACCGCTCACACCCGGGAGCGAGTTGGTGACCATGACCGTGGATCAGCTCCGCGACATCGCCGGCGCGGTGCCGGATCCGGAGATCCCCGTGCTGACCCTGCACGATCTCGGCATCCTCCGTGACGTGCAGCTGGCCGCGGACGGAACCGTCGAGGTCACCTTGACCCCGACCTACACGGGGTGCCCGGCCACGGCCGTGATCGCCGGTGACGTCGAGACCGCCCTGCGTACCGCAGGTGTCGCCCGAATCAACGTCAGAACAGTGCTGTCCCCGGCGTGGACGACCGACTGGATGAGCCAGGACGGGCACCGCAAGTTGCGGGAGTACGGCATCGCCCCGCCCGTCGCCTGCCAGCCGGCTCAGTCGGCCCTGTCGGCTCCGCGGTCAATCGGTCTGACCCTGTCGGCGAGGTGCCCGCGCTGCGGTTCCACCACGACCAGGGAGATCAGCCGGTTCGGGTCCACGCCCTGCAAGTCGCTGTGGGCGTGCCTGTCCTGCGCCGAGCCCTTCGACTCCTTCAAGGCCATCTGATGACCACCACGCACAGCACCATCCACAGCGCCCTGAACCCGACCGCAGCACCGGGGCGCCGGCACGCGGTGTTCCACCCGCTGCGGGTCGCCTCGGTCGACCGACTCACCGAAGACTCCGTCGCGATCACCTTCCACGTGCCCGAAGAGCTGCGTGACGAGTTCCGGTTCAAGCCCGGCCAGCATCTGTCGGTCAGAGCCCCCAGCCTCGGTGATGACGTCCGCCGGAACTACTCGATCTGCGCTCCGGCGACCGGCGGGCCGCTGCGAATCGGAGTGAAGCGCGTCCCGGAAGGAGTGTTCTCCAGTTACGCCGCGGATCGGCTCCAGGCGGGCGACGTGCTGGATGTGATGACACCGAGCGGCACCTTCTCCACCCCGCTGGACGCCGCGAACGCCAAGCGGTACGTCGCCGTCGCGGCCGGCTCCGGGATCACCCCGGTGCTGTCCATCCTGGCCACCGTGCTGGAAGTGGAACCGCTGAGCACCGCAGCGTTGATCTATGTCAACCGCCGCACCTCGACCATCATGTTCCTCGAAGAGCTCGAAGACCTGAAAGACCTTTTCCCCGAACGGTTTCAGCTTGTTCACGTGCTCGGCCAGGAGATCACAGAAGTGGAGATGCTCTCCGGCCGGCTGGATGTGGAGCGTCTTGGTCGCATCCTGGACACCATCGTTCCGGTCGACGACGTCGACGAGTGGTTCCTCTGTGGGCCGTTGGCAATGACAGATTCCGTCCGTGGTGTGCTGCTGGAACGCGACGTCGACAGCGCCCATGTGCACCGGGAACTGTTCCATGTGGGTGCACCGACTGCCCGGCGCCGCCCGGTCGCCGACCCCGCGGTCCCGGTGACCGGATCCAAGGTCACCGTCATCCTGGACGGCCGATCGCTGACCTTCACCCTGCCCCGGGACGGGGACTCGGTGTTGGACGAGACCCTGCGGGCCCGGTCGGATGCCCCCTACGCGTGCAAGAACGCGGTCTGCGGCACCTGCCGGGCCAAGGTCGTCGAAGGAAAGGTGGAAATGGACTCGAATTACGCGCTCGAAGCCGACGAGATCGCCCGCGGTTACGTGCTGACCTGCCAGGCCCACCCGGTCACCGACCGGCTCACAGTGGACTTCGACCAGTGACCGGAACGCCCAGGACTGCCGACGTGACCACCACCCAGCGGCGCCCGCACCAAGGAGTCACGCAGTGACGATGCTCATCGAAAGCTATGTGGCGGGCCGCTGGCAGGGTCCGGCCGGAAATCGCACCGAACTGCTCAACGCATCCACCGCTGAACCAGTTGCCGTCATCGGCACCGACCCGATCGACATGGTCCCCGTGCTGGATCACGCGAGATCCGTTGGTGGACCGGCGCTGCGGGAAATGCCGTTTCACGAGCGGGCCTTGGCGCTCAAGGCGCTCGCCGCCCACCTGAACGGCAAACGCGAACATTTCTACGCCATCTCGGCGTGGACCGGCGCCACGCCGCGGGACTCCTTCGTGGACATCGACGGCGGCATCGGGGTGCTGTTCACCTATGCCAGCAAGGGCCGCCGGGAACTGCCCAACTCCACGGTGCTCGTCGACGGCCCGTCAGAAAGACTCGGTGCGGCTCGTCAATTTGTCGGCCAACACATCTACACCCCGCGCCGTGGTGTCGCTTTGCAGATCAACGCGTTCAACTTTCCGGTCTGGGGAATGTTGGAGAAATTGGCGCCGGCGTTCCTGGCCGGGGTGGCGACCGTGGTGAAGCCCGCGTCGCAGGCGTCCTACCTGGCGCAGGCAGCGGTGAAGGAGATCATCGACTCGGGACTGCTCCCCGAAGGCAGCCTGCAGTTGGTGGCCGGCGGATCGCGCGGCCTGCTCGATCTGTTGTCCGAGCAGGACACTGTCGCGTTCACCGGGTCCGCCTCGACGGCAGCACTGCTGCGCTCGCATCGCTCGGTGATGAAGCACGGTGTGCGGTTCAGCTCCGAGGCGGATTCGCTGAACTTCTCCGTGCTCGGCGTCGATGTCGCCCCCGGGTCCGCGGAGTTCGACCTGTACGTCAGGCAACTCGTCACCGAAATGACCGCCAAGGCCGGGCAGAAATGCACCGCGATCCGCCGCGCCCTGGTGCCGCACGCCCTGGTGCCCGCCGTCATCGACGCCGTCCGGGCCAGGATCGCGGACAAGGTCAGGGTGGGCGACCCCACCGCGGCCGGCGTCACCATGGGCGCGCTGGTCGGGCTGGCACAGCGGGACGACGTCCGGAAGAACCTGGCCGCACTGGCCGGCGCAGCAGAGGTCGTCGTCGGCGATCCCGACCACTTCGACGTCATCGGCGCCGACCCGGAACGCGGCGCGTTCCTGCCGCCGGTGTTGCTGTGGGCCAGGGATTCCAGCCGCGACGAACCCCACGACATCGAGGTGTTCGGCCCGGTCAGCACCGTCATGGGCTACCGGGACACCGAACATGCCATCGAGCTCGCCGCCCGCGGGCGGGGCAGCCTTGTCGGCTCTCTGGTGTCCGCCGACCCCCAGGTCGTCCGCGAACTGGTCCTGGGCGTCGCACCGTGGCACGGCCGGGTACTGGTCCTGGACCAGGACTCCGCGGCCGAATCCACCGGTCACGGCGCTGCGCTGCCGCACCTGGTGCACGGCGGTCCCGGCCGCGCCGGCGGCGGGGAGGAGCTCGGTGGCATCCGCGGCGTCCTGCACTACATGCAGCGCACGGCCGTCCAGGGTTCCCCTGCTGCGGTGTCCGCAGTGACGGGCACCTGGGTGACCGGGGCACCGCGGAACACGGACGGCAAACACCCGTTCCGCAAGAGCCTCGCCGAGCTGCGCGTCGGCGACGCCGTGATCGCCGGGCCAAGGACCGTCACCCTCGACGATGTCGACGCGTTCGCCGACCTGTCCGGGGACAAGTTCTACGCTCACACCGACCAGGACGCCGCGGCGGCGAGTCCGTTCTTCGAAGGCCGGGTCGCGCATGGCTACTTCCTGGTCTCGCTGGCGGCCGGGCTGTTCGTCTCCCCCGAGTACGGCCCGGTGTTGGCCAACTACGGAATGGAGAACCTGCGGTTCACCACCCCGGTCTACCCCGGTGACGCGTTGACCGTCACCTTGACCGCCAAGCGGATCTCTCCCCGTGCGGACGCCGAGTACGGCGAAGTCATTTGGGACGCAATCGTTGTCAACCAGAAAGGCGAGCCGGTCGCGACCTACGATGTGCTCACCCTGGTCGCGAAACAGTGGCCGGCATGAGCGCGGACACGCGACAGCCGGCTGTCGACGCTGTTCGCGTGAGTGTCGACGGAGCCGTCGCCGAGGTGGTCATCAACCGCCCCGACGGGTGGCCCCTGCCGAACCGCCGGCCGCTTCCGCGTGGGCGGATGCTCCGACGGCCAGGAGCTCGGCCCGATCATGGATCTTGACCCGTCCCCGGCCGGCCGGCCGGCCCTTCGCGATCTCCGCGGCGTCGATCTGTTGCCACCCGGTCCAGTCGACGACGTTGACGCCGCGGGCCCGCAGCACGGCCAGCAGTTCGTCGGTGTCGCGGTGCGGAGCCGACGGCAGCGCCGGGAGATCGGCGAGAAGCGTCGCCACCGTTTCCGACGCGTCCTTGCGGTTGGCGCCGATCAACCCGTTCGGGCCGTGCTTGATCCATCCGGCGACGTACACGCCGGGCACGGGCCGGCCGTCCGACAGCACCGCTCCAAGCCGGTGCGGGATGGTGCCCTGGGCCGTGTCGAACGGCAGGCCCTCCGTGGGCAGGCCGCGGTAGCCGACCGAACGCACCACCAGCTGCACCGGTAGTCGCTCGATCTGCCCGGTGCCGGTGAGCCTGCCGGTGCTGTCGAACGCGGTGCGTTCGACGTCGAGCCCATCGACCCGGTCGATGCCGGTCACGGCATGCGGCCGCACCATGAACCGGAAGTGCAGCCGTTTGCTCCTGCCCTCCGGTTCCCGCCCCGCGAACGACCGCAGGACATCGACCGCATGGTGCCGGGCCGGGTCGCCGTTCAGGTCGTTCTGCGTCGGCTCGTCAAGGTGCAGGTCCTGCGGCCGTAGCAGGACGTCGACGTCGGCCAGTTCGCCGACCTCGTGCAGTTCCTTGCTGGAGAACTTGGCCTGCGCGACCCCCCGACGGGCGAGGATGTACACGTCCCGGACGGGGCTGGAGGCCAGCTCCTTCAGCACGTGCTCGGGTACGTCGGTGGCCCGCAGTCGCTGCTCCGATGCGAGGAGCATCCTGGCGACGTCGAGCGCGACATTGCCCGCGCCGACGATCGCGACACTGGTTGCGGTCAAGGCGATTGCGTCGACGGCCGTATCGGGGTGCCCGCTGTACCAGGAGACGAACTCAGTGGCCGAGATGCTGCCCGGAAGTTCCTCGCCCGGGATCGACAACGCTCGATCGGCACTGGCGCCGCACGCCACGACAACCGCGTCGTAGTAGGTGCGCAGCTCGGCGAGGGTGACGGCCCGACCCAGCCGGATGTTGCCCAGGAACCGGACAGCCGGCCGCTCCATCACCCTGCGCAGCTGCTCGATGATCGACTTGATCCTCGGATGATCGGGTGCGACGCCGTACCGAACCAGGCCATACGGCACCGGCAGCCGGTCGTAGACGTCAACCTGCACGTCCCTCCGGGCCGCAGGATCGGTGAGCGCCCGGGCCGTGTAGATGCCGGCCGGTCCCGACCCGATGACCGCCACCCGTGCGACGTCGCGCTCACTGACCATCACATCGTCGCTCGACCTGGTGACTTCTGCCATGTCTCATGGTGCCGCCTGGTGGCGGCGGCCTGTCCGTCGGGGCTAGGTTCGGGTTGATGGCGACCGGGCACTGACTGTTATGGGTTGGTAGGCATGCTCTTCGGGCGGGATGCCGAACTGGAAACGCTCGCCGCCTTCGCAGCAGGCACGGCTGAATTCGATTCTTCGGTGTTTCTGATCGCCGGTGATCCCGGAATTGGGAAGACTGCCCTGCTCGATGCTGCGGTGGAGATCGCCGAGCGAGCCGGTCGCGCGGTGCTCGGCATCACGGCACTGGAATACGAGGCGGAACTGACTTTCGGTGCGCTCAACCAATTGCTGCTTCCGCTGCTCGATGACCTTCCGACAGTGAACGAGATCCATCGGCAGGCGATTGCCGTGATCTGCGGTCTCGAATTGGGCGCGCCTCCATCGCAACTGATCGCCGGTGCCGCGACATTGGCGTTGGTCACCCAGGCCGCTCGGCGCCGGCCGCTGCTCTTCGTCATCGACGACGTGCCCTGGTTGGACGTCGCCAGCGGGATGGTGTTGACCTACCTGGCTCGTCGGCTCAAGGGTGTCGACGCGCGGCTGCTCGTCGCTGCCCGGTCGGAACTGGAGAACGTCTTCGTGCGAAGCGGATTCGAGGCACACATCCTCCGGCCACTATCGGACCAGAGCGCCGACGCCCTGCTCAGGGCGCGTTTCCCCGCCCTGGCCGTCAATGTGCGCATGCGGATCCGGGCGGAAGCACGGGGCAATCCCCTGGCGCTGCTGGACCTTCCGGCGGCGTTGGACAATGGCCGGGCGCTGCCCGAGGTGCTCCCTCTCACCGATCGGCTGAGATCGCTCTATGCGCAGCGGCTGCGTGATCTGCCCGAGGGCACACGCGAAATGCTCTTGTTCGTCGTGCTGGCCGGCGCCGAGAACAGCACGACGCTGGAAAATTGCATCCCGGCGCCGCAGGCCCGGGTCACTCTCCCACCAGCGGAGCGAGCCGGGATCGTGGGACTCAGCCCTCGTTCGGGTCGCATGGAGTTTCGGCACCCGCTGATTCGGGCCGCGGTCTTCGAGCTCTCCACGAGCGAGGAGCGACACCACGCTCACGCACTCCTCGCCGAGGCGTTCGACACCGACCCGCGGCGCCGCGCTTGGCATCTGGGGCAGTCCGCGGACACCCCCGATGAGGACGTCGCGATGCTCCTCGAGGCCGTCTCGGGGCAGCTCCTGGAATCGGGCAACAGCACGCGCGCCACGGCCGCGCTGGTCCGGGCGGCGGAGCTCACCCCCGCACCTGAGGACCGGGCAAGGCGGATCGCGCGCGCGGCCTACCTGGGGTCCCTGGTCACCGGTGACCTGCACGGCAGCACACGCCTGTTGCTCGAGGCGCAGCTCGCATCGAGTGACGCTCCGACGCTCGCGACGGTGACCGCCGCCGCGCACCAGCTACTGAACGGGGAGGGTGACGCATCGAGCGCACAACGCCTGCTCATCACCGCGCTCGACGCCAGGGAGGGGCCGCTTGATCCGGCGGATGTGCCCGCGATGGAGGCGCTGCAGACGCTGGTCTTCGTCGACTTCTACGCGGGTCGGGCCGATTTCTGGGCCGACACCCGAGGGCAGCTCGCCAGGGTGGTGGCGCCACTTCCCGACACCCGTGCGGTGTTCAACTCGGTGTTCGCCGATCCCGCGAGAGCCGAGCCTGACGCCGTGCTCCGGCTCGATCGCGCGATCGACGGACTGCGGTTCACATCCGATCCCGTGCGCATCACCAGGATCGCCGCCGCCGGCGCCCACCTCGACCGCATCCGGTTCGCGCGGGAGCCGCTGACGCGGGTCGTTGCGGATGGACGACGTGGTGGTGCCGTCGCCAAGGAGATCGAGGCACTGTTCCTGCTGGCGAACGACGACTACTTCGCGGGCGAGTGGGATGACCTCGAAGCAGCAACGGATGAAGGTCTCACTCTCTGCGACGAACTCGGATACCTGCTCACCGCGGCACCGGGCCGATACCTTCGCGCGCTCGTCGACTCGGCGAGAGGTCGATCGGCCGCGGCCGACCGCGCCGCAGAGCAGGTTCTGCTCTGGGCCGCTCCCCGGCGCCTGTACACCCTTGCCGCCTACGCCTCACACATCCGGTGCGTGGAGGCTCTGGGAAGGGAACAGTTCGAACTGGCGTATCGGCATGCTGCCTCGGTCAGTCCCGCTGGAACCCTGCAACCGTTCCAGCCCCAGGCGGTGTGGCTGGTGTTCGACCTGGTCGAGGCAGCCATCCGGTCAGCGCACACCGCGGAGGCGAGAGAGCACGTGCGTGTTGCGGAGGAGTCCGGGCTCGACGTGCACTCACCACGACTGGAACTGCTCATCGCGGCGGCAGGAGCTCTCGCCGACACCGAGAATTGGCGCGAACGGTTCGGCCGAGCCCTCGCCACACCGGAGAGCGAGCGGTGGGTCTTCGACCGGGCTCGGGTGAATCTCGTCTACGGCGAGCAGCTCAGGCGCGCGCACGCCCTCGGCGAGGCACGCATCCAGTTGACGTCGGCGATCACCGGGTTCCGGCGGCTCCGGGCGATTCCTTGGCTGGAACGGGCCGTTCGCGAACTCCGCGCGGCGGGCGGCGCAGAACCGGAGTCATCCGTGCTCACGCCACAGGAAGCAGTGGTCGCCGATCTCGCCGCCACCGGGCTGACCAACAAGCAGATCGCAACACAGCTCTTCCTGTCGCCGCGGACCGTCTCGACCCACCTGTCCCACGCGTACACCAAGCTCGGCATCACGTCGCGCGCCGCGTTGCGGGATGCGATCGACCGCGGCAGGTACGACCTGAGTCACTGACTTACGTCATTCGACGGATGCCCGGCCGCGGGACGCTCGATACCTTCGCTCGTGCCCATCCACGAGCAAGGGAGCAAACCATGAGTCCGACCATCGTCCTGGTCCATGGAGGATTCGTCGACGGATCCGGTTGGCGCGGTGTCTACGACGTGCTGCGCGCCGACGGCTTCGACGTGCGCGTCGTTCAGAACCCCACGAAGTCTCTCGCCGACGACGATGCGACAGTCCGAGATGTGCTCGACATGATCGATGAACCCGTCGTCCTGGTTGGGCACTCCTACGGCGGCGCTGTCATCACCGAGGCCGGCACCCACGACAAGGTCGCTGCCCTGGTCTACATCACCGCGTTCGCACCCGATCAGGGCGAGTCCGTGCAATCCCTGATCAGCACGTTCCCGGCCGACGGACCGCAACCGCCGATCCTTCCACCCTGCAACGGATACCTCTTCCTCGACCGGGCCAAGTTCCACGATGCGTTCGCCGCGGATCTCACCTCCGACGACGCAGCCTTCCTGGCCGACGCCCAAGTGCCCTGGGGTCTCGACGCGCTCGGCGGAACGATCAGCAGGGCCGCCTGGCGGGTCAAGCCGAGCTGGTATCTGCACGTGACCGACGACCGCATGATCCCCCCCGCCGCCCAGGCGTCCATGGCCGAGCGCACCGGGGCCACCGTGGTGAACACGGCGGGGAGTCATGCGATCTACGTATCGCAGCCGAAGACCGTCGCCGACCTGATTCGCACGGCCGCGGCCGCGATCGCCTGACGGTCCCAGGGCGCGTGGTGGGCGTGCGGGTCTCGCTGCGCGGCGGGGATTTGTCAGGGAGCTGCCAGTCGTGTCACGAGCATCTCAAGTTCGGTGCCGGGGGTGATCGACACCTGAACGCCCCGCTTGTCGTGTTCCGCCGGCTGGCGGCGCAGCAGGCCGCGTCGCTCGGCCCGATCGACGAGCCCGGTCATGCTCGACAGTCAGCATCCGGCTGTCCCGGGCTGAAACCGCCTGGATCACACCGCCGTCCGCCGGACAGCGGGTCGTCCTCTGCCCCGACGTCAACTGAACCGTCAGCCGCCGGGGGGGTGTGTGCCTGCGGGCAAGAGGAGGTGCCGGGCGGCGATCTGGGAGCGTGGGCTGGTTCCGCTCACGGTGACGCGGTTCGTCAGTGAGGGTCTGCCGGGGTTGACGGCGCGGCAGCTGGGCGCGGTGGGTGCGGTGGGTGTGGCGATGGCGCGGGTGAATGCTGCCAGATAGCTGTGGGCTGCGGCCCGGGCGGCGGGGCCGATGACGAGATGCTCGACTGGGACACTGTTTCGGGTCAAGGGTGGCAGGTACCGTCCGCACAAGGTCAGCTGGCTGGTGCCGTCCGGGCGGGGGTCGAGTTCGAGGGTGAGGTCCAGCGCTGGTACGGGGGTGCCGGTCGAGGTCCACCAGATCGGGATGACGGTGCTGACACCGCGTTGGCGGGCCGGGCCGGTGTGTGCGGTCACCCGGGTGGCAACTCCGGTGACTCCGGGGCACCGAAGGAGCGTCGCGCCCTATTCGGAGGCGTGCCACGTGTCCGGCTGGAGGCGGGCGTCGTCGTGCAGGTAGGCCAGCAGCCGGTCCCGCGCAAGGGTCACGGGTAAAGGCAGCGGGACGCTCTCCTGCACGAACATGGCTCAGTGCACCACCACCGGCCAGACGGGGGATAGAGCACTCGGTCTTCGGCCGACCGCCAAAGGGTCCTCTCATCGTTCACCAACCGGCGGCCCATGGGCACGTAGGCCCAGCCCTCCTCGTCGCCGTCGTGCACGGTGACGACAACGGGTGGCAATCGCCTCCGCACGTCATCAACCGAACTTTGCCGCAACGAGATCCGGTGTCGGTACGGCACCCGGCGAGTCCGGACAGTACTTCCTCGGCGGCGTTGAATCCCTCCGGAGCGTCGAACGTGCCGTCCAGCACCTGCGGTGTCGAGATCCGCGGTCGAGCCGGAAGGTACGCGTGGTGCCGGTCGCGGAGTCGACACCGATGACGTACCAGCGTCCGGAATGGGCGACGATCCCGTACGGATGCACGGTGCGCTCGCTGCGCCGGTCGCCGGTGCTCGTGTACGTGATCGCGACCGGACGACGGTCACGCGCCCCTTCGGTAATGGTCAGCAGAATGTCGGTTCTCTGAGTGGCCACGGGTTGGCACCCGAGGGTGAACTCGGCCGTGTCAGGCAGGACTTCCAGCCGGCGTGCGAGCGTTTTAGCAGCTCGTAGTCTCACCCTGATCGGTGGATGCTATGGTGCGCCGCAGTTACGACACTGGGCGGGGGCCCGGATCGGGCCACCGTACGTGCCTCACCGAAAGGCTCATTGATGTTCAACGACAACGGATCGTTCCTACTCGCGCTGCTCGAGTTCTTCCTGTTCTTCGCCTGGATCATGTGCCTTTTCTGGATCTTCGGCGACATCTTCCGCAGCAAGGACATCGGCGGCGGCGCCAAGACATTCTGGGTGCTGTTCGTGATCCTGATTCCGTGGCTGGGCATCCTGGTGTACCTGATCGCCCGCGGCAAGGGCATGCACGAGCGTCAGTTGGAGCAGATGAAGGACGTGCAGCGCGCCCAGAACGAGTACATCAAATCGGTGGCCGGTAGCTCCTCCACGAATGCCGCGGACCAGATCGCGTCGGCCAAGGGCCTGCTCGACAGCGGCACGATCACCCAGGCCGAGTTCGACAAGCTGAAGACGAAGGCCCTCGCCTCCTGATCTGGACGTTGACGTTCCCGCCTCCCGCGACCGGTCGCGGGAGGCGGGCGGCTTCGTCAAGTCCCTGGCGCGAGCCGGTCGGCAAAGGCGATCTCGACCGGCTCGACCGGATCCGCCGGGGTGAAGCCGTAGACCTGTGCGTAGAAGGACAGTTCGGCGGTGATGGATCGGACGATGTTGGCCGCGATCCGGAAGCCGTGCTGTTCGTCGTCGAACGTGAGGTAGGCGTGCGGAATTCTCTTGTCGCGCAACGCCTTCACGATCAGCTCGGCCTGCGCGGGGGGAACGACCTCGTCCTGTAGGCCCTGCATGACGAGCAGCGGGCGATTCAGCCCGTCCAGGTGCGTCAAGGGCGAGCGTTCGGCGTAGAGGTCGGCAGTCCCTGGCCAGGGGCCGACGAGTCTGTCGAGGTAGCGCGACTCGAATTTATGGGTGTCGCGGGCCAGCGCGGAGAGATCGACGACACCGTAGTAGCTGGCGCCGGCAGTGAAGATGTCACGGTTCGCGAGGCAGGCGAGCACGGTGAACCCGCCTGCGCTTCCTCCGCGGATGGCCAGCCGGGCACGATCGACCAGCCCCTGGTCGGCGAGGAAGGTCGCTGCGGCGCACGCGTCGTCCACGTCGACGATGCCCCAGGCGCCGTCGAGTTGGCGCCGGTAACGACGCCCGTAGCCGGTGCTGCCCCCGTAGTCGACATCGACGACCGCGAACCCGCGGCTGGTCCAGAACTGGGTCGAGAGCGCGAATTCCGGTCGCGCGTCGGCGGTGGGTCCGCCGTGGATGAGCACCAGCAGCGGTGGCAATTCGTCAGCTGGCCCGATGGCCGAAGCGCTGGCCGGCGGGTAGGACCACGCGTGCGCGGTGCGCTCTCCAGTCGAGGGAAAGCTGATGTGCCGCGGCCGCGAGATGCCCTGGTCGTCGAGCCCGAGGTCGCGCGGTGGCCGCAACACCGTGAACCCTCTGGCGTCGGCCGTCACGTCGTCGTCTTCTGGGAGCGAGGCTTCTGGGAGCGAGGCTTCTGGGAGCGAGGCCGGGACGATCTCGATAACGCTTGCCTCTCTGGCGGATTCGGTCGCGATGGCGACGAGCCGGCCGGACTCCCCGGCCAGGTGATTCATCCGCACGAACGGTGTGCCGCGATCCGCGGTCGACCCGTCCGGTGCGACGGAGACCAGCCGCGCGTGTCCGTCGCAGGCATAGGTGAACCAGATGGTGCCGTCGTCGGCAATCACATAGTTGGACTGGCCGAAGACCCAGGCCGGCTCGCCCACTTCCGCCTCGACCGGGTGGACGGGTAGTAGTTCGTCCACTCCGGCCACTCGATAGATGTTCCACCAGTCGGAGCGATCGCTGACCACGAACAGCTCGCCCGAGGCAGCCCATTCCGGTTGCACCAAAGACTCTTCCGGCTGGCCGGCGATGCGGTGAGCATCGGTCAGTACCACGGCGGCGCTCTCCGTGCCGCTCTCGGCGGTGGTGTCCGAAGTCAGGTCCGCGATCCACAGTTCGGTGGCGTCCCACGGCATGTTCGGGTGATCCCAGGTCAGCCAGGCGAGTCGACGGCCGTCAGGGCTCA
>JBBQGJ010000117.1:0-17095 GCA_038322925.1 Mycobacteriales bacterium | reverse complement strand
ACGTCCACCGACTTCCCGGCGTCCACCTCGATCGGCCCGGCATCGGCGATCAGCTGGGGGGCGAGCACCTGCGCGCGCGGCGGCACCACGATCAAGGCGGTGGCGCTCGCCCCGTACAGGTCCCTGACCTGATACGCGACGACCTGCCGGGCCGAACCGACCGTGACCCGCACCGTGTGCGATCCGGCCATCGTCGCCTGCCGGGCCGACAGCGGATCGACCGTCACGGTCAGGTCAGCCGTCCGGCCACTGCGGTTGACGATCGATCCCGACACGTCGACGTCCACCGTGGCGTTCGCACCGGTGCTGTCGGCCAGGTCGGCAGGACGGACGAAAACATCCTTGGCCACCGGCGGGAGCAGCGGCGCGCCCTTGGACACGGTGATCGTCACCGACCCTGACGCACTGAGCCCCTTGGCGTTGATGACGGTGTACCGCAGGCCGGCCACGGTTGCCACCTCCGGCGCCGTGACGATCAGACTGTGTCCGTCCAGCGCCACCACCAGCCCCGGCGTGGCGGTGAACGCGGGGTCGGCCAGCTGGATGTGCTGACCGCCCGGATCCACCACGGCGGCCAGCGGATCGATCCGGACGCTGGCGCCCGGCCGGACCGACACGCTCAGGTCCGGGGCGACCGGCGGACGTGCGGATTCGCCGGGATCGACCACCAGCACGGTGACCACCCCGGTGACCGTGTCACCTGCGGTATCGGTCGCCACGTACCGGATCCGGTCGACGCCCGGGACGCCGAACGCCTGGTAGGACAACGTGTCCGGACCCGCGATGGACACCTGCCCGAGCGGCGCGTCCGGCTGGTCCAGGGAGGCCAGCACCACCCAGTCGCCGTCCGGGTCGATCCCCGCCAACGGCACCGCGACGGCGATGGACCCCCCGGCGAACACCCGCGCGGTGACGTCCGGCGGCGGCTCCGGCGCGCTGTTGCGCGCCGGGTCCGGATCGGTGACGGTGATGCTGACCGTGCTGACCGTGCCGACCGGCTGTACCGGCTCCAGGGGCGAACCGTTCGCGGAGGTCGCGGTGTAGCTGAAGGTCAGCCGGCCCGGCGGCTGGTCGACCGGCGCGAGGTAGCGGATGGTGTCACCGGTGGAGAACGCTCGTCCGGGGAGCCCCGCGACCTGGGCCTCGTCCAGTTCCGCCGTCACCGGCGACCCGTCCTGCGTCGAGGCGTACCTCGCCACCTCGACGGTCAGCGCGTCGCCGGCGCGCACCGTCGCGGTGATCGGGCTGGCCAGCGGCGGCGGCGCCTTCTTCGGGGCGGGTACCGGGACCACCCGGATCTGGCCCACCTTCTCGGCTCCGGCACCGCTCCCCCCGGCGTTCTCACCGTCGAACACGCTGTAGCCGAACATCACCGTGCCCTTCGGCGGGCGGGCGGCGGACACCTGCACCAGGTGCAGGTCCATCACCGCGGCACTCACCGGCGCCTGCCCGGTCAGGTCGATCTCGCGCACCGCCAGACCCTCGCCGTCCGGATCGGTGTCGTTGGCCAGCGGGTCGATCACGACGCTGCCGCCGGCCGGCAGGTAGGCGACGTCGGCCATCGGCACCACCGCGCTCGATTGCTCGGTGGGCTCCACGAAGTCGGCACGCAGCACGCCGGTGACGTTCCGGTCACCGGTCGACGCCTCGAAGGTGAAGTAGTACGTGCCCGCGCCGGTCGAGGTGACCTGCACGGTAGAGCGAGCGGCGTCAACCCTGGCCGACGCCGCCTCGCTGCCGGGCTGCGGCTCGACCGAGCCGATGATCACCGGATCGGGGGCGCCGCTGCTAATGCTGCGCAGCGGCGTAGCGGTGGCCGTCGCGCCGACGATCGCCCTGGTGACAACCGGGTAGACCACCGGCGAGGTGGAGTGCTCGGACGCGATCGCGACGGTCAGCGTGCCGCTCGCCTGCTCCGTTCCGTCGGTGACGACGAACTCCACCCGCCGATCGGTGCCCGCACCACTGCCGACATTCCGGAAGGTGATCGTGCCGTCCGGCCGGAACGACACGGCGTCACCCCCCTCGGTGCTGGCCGAGACCAGATAGAGGTCGTCCCCGGTCGGAGACACGTAGTCGTCCAGCACGTTGTAGGACACCGTCGAGTTCACCTCGACGGACGCGGCGGACCGGCGCACCCGCCTGGGCGGGTCCGACTCGTCGGCCGGGACGACGGACACCTGCACGTAAGCGGTCGCGGTGCCGCCCCGGCCGTTGTCGACCCGGTATTCGATGGGTGGCAGATCTCCGCCGACGCCGGGCGCCGGGGTCACTTGGATCGCGGTACCTCCGGCGACGATGGCCACCTCAGCGGCGGCCGCCGGCAACGTCGAGACGCTGTCGATGACGACCGAGGTGCAGTCCACGCTGGGGTCGTTGTCCAGCACCCGCAGCACGGTGGCCTGTCCCGTCCGCACCCCGAACGCGTCGTCAGCGGCCCGCGGCTCGCCGATCGGCACGCCGGTGCAATCCGGCGGCAGCCGCGGCAGGTCGGCCGTGGATTGCAGGTCGTCCTTGGTGGCGGAGTCGTCGGTGGTGGGGTCGGGCGGGGCAACGTCGGCCCAGTTGTACACCAGCCGGAAGCCGCTACCGGCACCGCCCGGGACCCAGGATCGCCCCGATGCCGAGTCGTTGAGCACCAGCGCGGAGCCACGCTGACGGAACTGGTAGCTGACCGGGCCCGATTCCAGGTCGGTCGGATCGCTGCCGGTGCCGACGAGCGCGACGGGCGTCGCCGGTTCCCCGCCGCAGGCGGCGACGGCCCAGGCTGTGCTGCCGGCTCTGTTGGCGCTGCCGGTGCCGGAGGTGCTGCCCGACTGGTCGGCGCCGGCCCCTGTGCCGCCGGACGACGCGGGGGCCCCACCGATCCAGGCTCCGTACGTGCACCCACCGTTCACCGCCGGCGCCACCGGGCTACCGGAGCCCTCCGCGAGCGTTCGGACGGTGCCGTCATCGAGCCCGACGCTGAGCAGTGCAGCGGTGGTCGCGATCACCACCGAGTCGGCGGCTGGGCCAGGCTGCTGGAGCACCGCTCCGGTGGCGTCGGGCAGAGCAAACCGACGGCCCAACGCCCGGAGGGAGGAGTCGGCGCTGTCGAGCACGACCGGCGTCTCGCCGACCGCGGTGATCTGGACGCCCGCCCCGGCACCGCCCGCCACCGCGCCGCCCGCCACGGCGCCGGCGCGGTCAGTGCCGTCAGCGCCGTCAGCGCCACCACCTGGGGGCGTCAGCGGCCCTCCTGGCATGTCGGTCGACACCGGACGCTGCCCTGGAGTCAGGCTGACCAGCGTGTTCGACCCGACCGCCGTGGCAAACGCAGTGCCGACCGTCGACACCGCCAGGGCGGGGGCCGCACCCAGAGTGGCGGCCGGCGGAATCAACCGTGCGTCGACGGATTCGACCGCTCCGCTGCTGCCGACCCAGAGCCGGCCGTCCGTTCGATCGGTGACTGCCACCGTCCGTCCACGGACTTCGACATCGGCGTCTTCCGGGATGGACACCCTCGCACCGAAGGCCACCGTCGCGGTGTCCAGAAGTTGGAGTTCGTGCCTGAACGTATCGATCACCGCCACCTTTCCGGCACCCTGATCGGTCGGGTCCTGCACCACGTCACCAGCCCCGCGCAGCACCGCCGCCGAGTCCAGCTCGGCGATCCCGGTGTTGATCCGGCCGACGAGCAGACTGCTCTCGTTCACCACCCACACGGACCGATCGTCGGGAGCCGGCGGAACCTCGGCGAACCCGGGCTGACGCCAGGCGACGACGAGCGTGGCCAGCACCGCCGCCGCGCACGTCAGGGCGAGCAGGGGTCGGGCGCGCGAGTGCAGAGCGCGCAGCGCCTTTCCCACGACCGACTGACCCTCCTGTGCGTGCTGGCGCGCCACCCAACCGCTTGGCTGCGGACCGGCGACCCCTTCACCGACCAATCACACAGTGCATCCGCGGCTCTTATGATGCCATCCATTGAGTCGAGCGTTAGCCCCCCCATATGCGCGAATTGACCCGGAGCATCACCCTTTGCAGGCACCCATACGGGTCTGACCATCAATGGCGAGGCTTTACCGCGCGGCTGTCGCCGAGGCCCCCCGGCCGCTTGCGGACCTGCTTCCGGGTGGTCGGGTGGATCCGGCAGCGCCGATCACCGCCTGCGCCGGGCGCCGGTAGCGTGACCGGGTGAGCTTCCGGTGGCCGACCACTACCCGGCGCGGCCCCGCCATGGTTCCGCTCGCACTGCTGGCCGCCGCATTCGTGACCTCCGGTTGCAGCGCCGGCAACGATCCGAACCCGACCACCACCCCCACCACCGCGACGACGACGACCCCGGTGTCGATCGCACCCGTCACCCCGGACGGCCTTGTTACCGGGCCGGGCATCACGGACTCGACCATCACCCTCGGCTTGCTCGTCGATCCCGAACGCGACCGCGGGTTCACCGAGGGAGTGACCCTGTGGCGCGACTCCGTCAACGGCTCGGGCGGGCTGTGCGGCCGCGTCGTGCAGATCATGACGAACGGTGCCGCCGGCGTGCCCGCGGACGCACCCGGCGCCTACGACTCGGTGGGGCGGTCGACGTTGGGCCTGATCACGTTGCCCGCGGTGGCCGACTCCGCGACCCTGACCACCCGGATCTCGGCGGATCAGATCCCGACGTTGACCCCGACCGGGACGTCCGCACAACTAGGACCGTCACGCCCGATCGTGGTCGGTGCCACCGACGACATCCTGGCCATCAATGCGCTTGACCACCTGGCGCAGTCCGGCTCGCTGGACCCGGGCGCCACGGTCGGGGTGCTGACCGACCAGAGTCCGTCGGCGGCGAACGCCCTGGCCGGAGCCCGTTGGTGGGCCGGTCAGAACGACGTCACCCTCGAGGTCCGGACGCTGGATGCCGGCGCGGACCTGCCGGACTGGGCGGCCGTGCCGGTGGTGCTGGCTTTCACCGATCCGCCGACCACGTCCCGGGTGGCCGCCGGTGCTCCCTCGACGACAATCATCGTGACCAGCACCGATGGATACGACCCTGCACAGTGGGACGAAGCCGGACTGTCCGCCGCCAGGACGGGGCGAGTCCTGGTCAGTCTGCCCACCCCGGCCATCGGGTCGGACTACCCGGCGGCAGCGGTCGTCACCGCCGCTTTCGCCAAGGCGGGCGGTACCGACCCCGGTCCCCGGCTGCTGGCGGGCTACGCCACCGCAGCGATCTGGACCCGACTGCTCACCCAGGCCTGCGCGGACCGCGCACTCACTCGCACCGAGATCGAATTGGCCGCCACCACGACGGGACCGTCGTCGGTCGAATCCCTGTTCGGGCCTTCCGATCCAGCTTTGCCCATCAAGTCAGCGTTGCCCGCGACCAGGGTGTCCGCGATGGCCACCGCAAACCCCGACGCACCTGCGGGCATGACCCCGTTGACCTGGTTGGACGGCGCGTCGGGCATCGACTCCTACCAACCGTGACGTGCGGGTGGCGCTGGAAGGTCCGCGCGAGCAGCCGCGTCCGCCGGCGAGCGCCTCACGGTCGTGGCGCTCGGTCTCGGGGTTGTGTCTGGTCAAACACAGGGATCACTCGGGGAGCGCCCCCGATCCGGCGGCGGCACCGATCGAGCAGACTCATGCCATGACCAACAACCCCGATCGCCCGGCCAAGCGCCTGACCCTGTCCGTCACCGACAAGAAGATCGCCGGTGTCTGCGGCGGTATCGCCGAGTACTTCAACATCGACCCGACCCTCGTCCGGGTCATCACCGTTGTGCTCGTGCTGTTCTTCGGCGGCGGCCTGCTGGCCTACCTGCTGGCCTGGATCATCATGCCCAAGCCGTAATCGGCGATAGCAGCACTGCCCGGGGTCGTCCAGGATGGTGCCCATGACGACCTCAGTTCCGACGACCTCGGTCCCGACCACCACACTCCGCCCGCGCCTGATTGTCTCCGACGCCGCCGCGGCCATCGCGTTCTACACCGCTGCGCTGGGAGCGACCGAGCTGATCCGTTTCACCGACGACGCCGGCGCCACCATCCACGCCGAGCTGACCATCGGCGGGGCGGGCTTCTACCTCAAGGACGCCGACAGACGCGACCACGACCCGATCAGCCTGGGCGGCACACCCGTGCTGCTCAGCCTGCGGGTGCCGACGACGGCGGCGGTCGACGCCACCGTTGATGCCGCGGTCCAGCGCGGCGCCACGGTGACCTACCCGGTGGCCGATCGCGACTACGGGGAACGTGACGGCCGGATCGTCGACCCATTCGGCCACATGTGGTTGGTGGGTTGTCCGCTGTCATCGGCGACGTGATCCGTTCGACGCAGGCGAGGCTTCCCGCTGGAGGCAGGACGAACGGCCAGGAAACGCCGCCCGGTTGCTGGTTGCGTGGCGAACGGACAGGTTCCGCATCCCGCGGCGACGCCGCAGACCGAGGGGTCACAGCTGCCAAGCACCGCTGGTCCAGCCGAAGGGCCCTGCAGACGACCCTGACGGGACAGCCGATCGAGCATCCCGGCGACAACCTCGGGGTCGGCACCGAGGCGATCGGCGAGCTGACCGCAGGTCATGGGTGTATTCGCCGACTCGACCAGGTGAAGCAGTTCGGTGAGCATCAGAACCACGCCGCGATGGCCCTACCGATCTGGAACACGCCAACGGCGGCGAGCCAGGCCACCACCAGGCTGAGGGTGACGCTGAGGGCGGCCCATCGCCGCCCGAACTCACGGCCGAAAGTGGCCACGGTCGCCAGGCACGGGACGTACAACAGCACAAAGACCAGGAACGCCGCCGCTGCCGCCTGACCGTGCCCGCCGCTCGATGCGGCGAAAACACGCTGGAGCGCATGGTCGGTGTCGGTGCTCGGGTTCACGTCCTCGTCGGCCGCGCCGCCGAGTTGCAGGCCGACGATGCCCGGCACGGCGAGCACCGCGTCCCCGACGGCGCGGACCAGCCCGCCGCCGACATCAGCCAAGCCGCGGACGAACCCTGGCCCGGTCTGGTCGGAGCCGGACTCGTCGGAACCGGACTCGTCGGAACCGGACTCGTCGGAAATGGTGTCCTCGGCGGGACTGCCGCCGATGGTCTGCCTCATCGTGGATACGACGATCTCCTTCGCGACGAACCCGGCGGCCAACGCCCCGGACAGTACGGGCGAGCCGAAACCGGCGGGGACGAACACCGGAGTCGTGATGCCGGCCGCCGCGCCGAAGAGACTGTCCTGCTGGGCGACCTCACCGAACGTCGCGTCGCCGCGCACCGGCACGGCCAACAGCACCCACACCACGATCGCCGCGAGCAGGATGACCGAGCCGGCCTTGCGGACGAACGCGGCGGACCGCTGCCGGGTTTGGGTCCACACCGTCCGCGCCGATGGCCGCCGGTACGGAGGCAGCTCCAGTACGAACGGGGCGCGCTCCGAACCCCGCATGAGGGTGTGCCTCAACACCAGACCGACGAGAAAGACGACGGCGATGCTGGTCAGGTACAGCGCGAAGACCACCGCCCCTTCCGAACCGGGGAACATCGCGCCGGCCAGCAGCACGTAGACGGGCAAGCGGGCCGCGCAGCTCACGAAGGGCACGAGCAGTGCGGTGAGGAGCCGGTCATTGGGCCGCGCCATCACCCGGGTGGCGAGCAGTGCGGGAACGTTGCAGCCGAACCCGACGACCAGTGGTAGGACGCTGTTCCCAGGCAGCCCGATCGGTGCCATCGCCCGGTCCGTGATGTAGGCGGCCCTGGCCAGGTAGCCGGAGTCCTCCAACACGCCCAGCATCGCGTACAGCAGCACGATCACCGGGACGAAGACCAGCATTCCTCCGACCCCGCCGAGGATCCCGTCCGCGGCCAGCCGCTCCACCCACCCCCGCCGAGCCCGACGGCGTCCAGGCCAGCTGCCACCCAAGGGCCGAGGGTCCCGGACAGCGTGACGTCGATCCAGTCGACGAACGGCGCCGCGACGTCGGTGACGAGCCGAAACATCACCCACATCACCCCGAAGAGCACGCCCGAGGAACCGGTGGGTCACGATCCGGTCGATTCGGTCGCCGACCGACCGCCGGGACGACCCGGCAGTGGCCACCAGGGCGGCGACGTCATGGGCTCGCTCGAAGCGGCGTTCGGCGAGCAGCAGGGACAGGTCCAGGTCCTTTCCGTCCTTCAGGTGACGCTCCAGCTCATCGCGCTCGGCCAGGATCGTCGCTCCCCCGGGCCGGGCCGCGACTGCCGACCGCACTCGTGGGTCACCCTCCAGCAGGCTGATCGCGGTCTAGCGAGGGTGAGGAACGCACACGCCGCTTCCTCCTCCGGCGATGCGGTTCGGAGGCTGTACGTCCCGGGAAGATCGCCGACGCGGACGGTGACAGCACCGACCTCCACCGAGCCCTCGGCACAGGCCACCGTCTTCCCCGGCCAGTTCCCGATGTGCTGGCGGCCGCCGGTGAGGGCGTTGAACAGCGTGGACTTCCCGGTGTTCGGGTTGCCGGCGAGCACGACCACCACGGTCCCGGCGGCCGGGTTGCCCGACTCCACGGGTCGCGGCGTCGAATGGCAGCCGCCATCGGACTGCGCGTGACGGGTGGCTGAAGGGGTGGCGGTACGGGCGCGCCGACGCCCTCGCCGCAACCGTCGTTCGGACCAGGGCAAGGCCGCTTGCCGCTCGTCCGGAACCGGCGGCACGACGTGATGGTCGAGCTCGGAGTCGAGCGCCGTGGCCAAGGGGATGGTGTTCACGGCTCCGGACATCACCGTCACACAGGCCGCCTCCGTCCGCCGGATGGCCAACCGGTACCCCCGCAGCATCACCTCGAGGGGATCGCCCAACGGCGCCGTGCCCACCACCTCGACCGAGACCCCCGGGACGAAGCCCATTTCGACCAGCCGCCGCTGAACGACCTGCGGACCCACCACCCGCACCACCGAGCCGACCTCGGACGGATGGGGACTGCTCAACGGTTGGTCACTCATCGGGGTCCCTACACAACGTGCCTATCGCAAAATTGCGCTTTCTTAGGTTTGCCTCTCCAACCTCTCAGGCCGCCATCTTCTGCGGAAGGGCCGAAAGGCCCGCCGCCCTGCCGGCCCGGAGCGGCCGGGGGTCAGTTGGGAGTGGCATTCGCCATCAAGGTTCGACATGGCTTTGCTGACCGACGAGGGTGCGTCGCCCAGGGGCGCAGCCGGAACGCGCAGACAGAGCGGCGATGACCCTCGTGACGCTCGGCTTCGCAGCCGGCCGCCACCTGCCAAGACTCCGTTCGCCGATGGCAAGGAGGCGCTCGGGCAGGTCCGCAACGGCCCTCGCCGGGATCAATGAACCGTGCCGTCCGTGATCAACGAAACGGCCGTTGATCTGCGGTAAGGCAGTACTTCCTTACCGGTGCCGGGCCGATCTCAGGACTACTCGTCCGAGGAGAATGCCCGCGGCCCGCGGCCCGTCCAGCCGTCGCTGATCCTGGTCGGGATACGGCTGGATCGCAGTGCTTCGCAGGAAGTCATGACCGCTGTTCTCGGGATGGCGTCGATCACCGAATGCAGCGTCGTCGGCTGCTCCTACAACGATCATTCCGGATGCAATGCATTCGCCGTGACGATCGGCGGGTCGGGCGCGTCCGCGGAGTGCGCGACATTCATTCCGCTGTCCGCCAAGGGCGGACTGAGCAAGGTCGTCGGTCATGTCGGCGCCTGCCAACGGGCTGATAGCGTGCACAACGAGTCACTGGAATGTTCGGCCACGTCGGTGCGGATCGGCGCGGGCTCGGACACCGCTGACTGCCTGACTTTCCAGCCTCGCTGATCAGCCAGCCTCAGTCCTTCCGTCCTCCGCTGCGCGCGTCGCGGCCGGCCGGCCGGCCGAAACCTCCAGTCCGTCCAGCAATCTGGCGAGGCCGAACTCGAACAACGATTCCAGCGTGAGGTCGAGGTCCTCGTCCTGCGCGAGTTCGGCGAACATCGGGAACTCCCCGGACGCCACGATGCCCGTCATCACCGCGTCCTGCGAGGCCATCCATTCGTGACTGGTGATGCCGGTGTCCTGCTCCGCCTGGGCCTCGGGTTCGAGGTTGATGGCGGTCCCGCGGACGTAGTTGGCCAGGGTGACCGCCATGTGCAGCCGCTCGTTCACGTCCAGACCCAGGTCGGCGAGAATGGCCATCGCCCACTCGGTGTGGGCCATCGCGCTGGGGATGAGCTGCGGGCGGGTCATCGAGACCCACTGCGCCAGCCAGGTCTTTTCGGGCCACCAGCCGATCACCCCGATCATCGAGAGCGTCCGCGGCCTGCTGAACGGCACCCCGGTCGGGAATGCCCCCTGGCTGGCCATCGCCTGGTGCGCCGGCATTCTCGCGCTGTCGGTGGCGCTGTCCGGGATGGCCTTCTCCCGCCGCACTCGCTGACGCTCAGCGCGCGGCACGGCTCGACCCGGCCATCCGAGCGAGCGCCGTTGGGCGGATGACCGTCAGGCGAACAGGGCCTTCCCGAACCAGTCGCCCGGTCCGCTGACCCCGGGTGGACAGGCCCACAGCCCGCCGCCGATGTGCGCGATGTACTCGCCCAGCAGGTCGGTCTTCCCGAGCCGGGTCTGGATGACCTTGAACTGGGCCTGCGGGTCTCGCTGGAACGCGATGAAGAACAGCCCGGCGGCGAGTTTGCCGGTGTCCGGGTCCTGGCCGTCGGTGTAGTTGTAGCCGCGGCGGAGGAGCCGGATACCGCCGTTCTGGTCCGGCGACGCCAACCTGACATGGGCATTGACGTCGACTGCGAGTTCACCGGTCTCGGTGGTCTTGGTGTAGTCGATCGGGGTGAATTCCTCGCCGCCGGTGACCGGGGCGCCGGACACCTTGTGCCGGGCGAAGATCAGCTCCTGATCGGTCAGCGGATCGGTGTCCCAGGACTCGATCTCCATCCGGATCTTGCGGGCGACAAGATAGGACCCGTTCACCATCCAGGCCGTCTCCGCGGCAATGGTGGCGGTGGGGCCGGTCGTGGAGGGGCCGGTGGTGGTTGCAGCGGCTTCGACCCAGACGTGCTGGTCGAGCGCTGCGGTGTCGTCGGCGTGGATGTTGTTGGTGCCGTCCTTGAAGCCCATCAGATTCCGCGGCGTGTTCTGCCCGGCGCCGGTGGCCGAAGCCCGGCCGAAGCCCAACTGCGACCACTTGAGCACAGCGGTCCCGCGGGCGGCCCTGACCAGGTTGCGGACCGCGTGGAACACCACCTGCGGATCATTCGCGCACGCCTGGATGCACAGGTCGCCGTCGGAGATCGCCGGTTTCATCACGGCGTCGCCAGGGATGGTGCCGAACGGGGTCAGTTCGGCCGGCATCCGGTCGGCAAGGCCGAATCGCTCGTCGAACAGGCTGGGTCCGAACCCGACGGTGATGGTCAGTGAGTTCGGCCCCAGGTCCAAGGCCTCCCCGGTGTCGAACGGTGGCTGCTCGGTCCTGACCGGTGAGTCGCTGACCGTCTTCCCGGCCGTGAGTCGGGCCGCGATGGCCGCCCACCGGCCGAGCATCCGTTGCAGTTCCTGGACGTCGGTGGTGGTCACGTCCAGCGCGGCGAACATCAGCCGCTCCTGCTGGGCGGTGGTGATCCCCGCCTGCCGGGTGCCGTAGAACGGCACCACCGCCAACGCACCGTCGATCGCCGCCCCGTCGATCGCCCCGCTGGCGGTCGACGCCTCCTGCGAACCGCTCGCGGCGTCGTTGGCGGACGTGATCCCGTAACCGGTGACCACCGCCGCGCCGGCCGCCAACCCGACACCGGCGGCGGCTCCGCCGAGGAACCGCCGCCGTGACGTACCTGGGGACGTGCCCTGATCAGTCATATCCGTCCTCGAAGGTGCTGCGCGCTAGTTGGTGATCTTCGCCGAGATCGCCGACAACGGTTCCTGGACAACGAGCAACGCGTCGGTCAGCGCCTTCTTGTCCTCGGCCGTCAACTTGTCGTACGGGGTCCACTCGCCCAGACCGCTCGGATCCCGGTACTGGTCCAGCACGGCGGTGAGCGCATCGAAAGCCCCGGCGATCTGCGGGACAAGGGTCGGGTCGATCTGGTCGAGCGCCGGCTTCAGGGTGGCGAAGGCCTGCAGGGACCCCTCGACGTTGGCCTGGAAATCGAGCAGGTCGATCCGCGAGTACGCCTCCTCCTCGCCGGTGATCTTCGACGCCAGCACCTCGTCGAGCAGGGTGGCCGACCCGTTCGCGATCTCGAATGCCTGATAGCCGCCCGCGGTCCCGGCAGCGGTGGCCGCCGACAGCTTTGCCGCCTCGGCCTGCAGGCTGGTGATGTCGGTGATCAGCTGGTCGGCCAGTTCGCTCAGCCCCTCGGTGCTCTGTTTCTCGAACAGGCTCTGCTCGATGGGGTGGAACCCGGTCCAGGTGGTGCCTGCCTCGACGTCACCGATCCGAAGGTCGATCGCCGGGTCCAGGTCGGGAAACGACTCGGCGACCGGCTCGATCCGCTCATAGAACGGGCGGGCCTTGACGTAAGCGGCCTGCGCCGCCGCCAGGTCACCCGCCTTGATCGCCGCGGCCAACTCCTGCACCGGAACCAGCAGGAAGGTGATCTGGTCATCGACGTAGGTGGCGTAGTCGACCGTCGCCTGTTCCAACAACGCGGTCAGATCGGCGGATTGGGCGGCTGCCTCGCCGGTGACGGTGAACGGCGTCCGCTCGGTGGCCGCGCCCGGGCAGAACACCTCGTACGTCCCGCCATCCAGGCGCGCCGAGAACGTGCTGTCGAACCCGGGGGCCAGGTTTTCTCGTTCCCCGACGATCCGCTGGTCGGAGACCAGTTCCACCTCTGTCACGCTCAGCGCATCCACGTTGGTGATGACGAAGGTGACCTGACCGGCCGGGACGGTGTCCGGTGTGGCGACGCAACCGCCTGCCTCGGTGACGGTGACGGCGACCTCGCCTGGCGCTGCCGAGTCCACCCCTGTGGAGTCAGCCCCAGCGGAGGCCGCCGATGATGCTGCCGCACTGGACGTCTCCGATGAGCCTGACGAGTTCTGTGCATTGGAACCGCAGCCGGCCAACGCCAACGCGCCGGTAGTGAGCAGGACCGCCGGCCACAGGCGTGGCTGCCGTAACGACATGTCGTGTTCTCCCAGGGTGATTCGACGCGCCAATAGCGCCGGCGCCCGGTGGACACGCGGTCGGATCGAACCGCGCTGGTTACTGCGGTGTGGTCAGCGCCTGGTGGCCGGCCAACCGCTCTGCGAGACCGGGCTCCGCGTCGCGCCCGCCGGGGCGTATTTGGTTAGCCTGACCTATCTCCGAACCATACAGCCGAACTCACGCCCGGCAGAACCGGCCGACCTGAGCAGGACCTGGGAGGTTGCCTGTCGCGCCGCGACGGCCGGAATCCTCTGCCAACCCGAAGGCACCCCGTCACCGCTGGACGCCCGCGGGAACGCCCCGCTCCGGCGGAGCACCGGCGGGGTTGGGCCCACGTTGCCCGGGGCGGCCCGGCGAGCGTTCCCGCAGTGGTCGTCCCTGCCGTCGGTCGCTCCTGGCCCCGGCAAGCGGCCCTCACGGTCAGCGGACCCGCGACTGTCGCAGCACCCCGAGCAACTCCTCGTACGGGCCGACCAGGTAGGCCAGGTCGCCGGCCTCGAACCGGGTGATGCGGTGCAGGGGGTGCTCCATCAGCCCGCTGGAGTGGCGGACCAGCGCGACCACCCTGGTGTTCGCGGACAGCCGGTCCATGGTCAGTCCGGCCAGCCCGCTGTCCGGCTCGATCGCCAGCCGGCTGACCATGAACGTCCGCTTGGCGATCGAGAACGAGCCGAGCACGTCAAGCCCGAGCGCGGCGCCGACGAACCATGGCGCGGTCAGCTCCTCGGTCGATTGCACGTGTTGGAAGCCGAACCGCCTGGCCGCGGTCCGGCCGAGGGCGCGGTCGAAGACCCTGGTGACGACGGGTATCCGCTCGGGTTGGAACGGCGAGCCGAAGGAGTCGTGCACAGCGATGGCCGTCTCGATGTTGACCATGTCGTTGCCGGTCATCACCGCGACCGCCGACGCGGTGCCCAGCCTGGCCGCGTCCAGTGTCGACCGCTGGGTCGCGTCGCCGAAGATTACCGGCACCCGCAGGTCCTGCGCCTCGGACAGGAACCTGTTCTCGCGGTCGCGTTCGACGATCACCACCCGCTGGCCGGCCTGCACCAGCGCGCTGGCCACCCGGATCCCGAATGCTCCGAGCCCGACGACAATGACGTGCCGGGACATCCCACGGGCGCGACGGCGGCCGGTGGAGTCGTTCAACCGACGGCTGATCAGCATGTCGGACAGGAACGCCATCATCATTGCGATGGTGGTCACGCCGGCGATCATCAGGAAGATCGCCCACATTCGCAGCCAGGGCTCCTGGTCGATGAAGTTGAAGTCCCCGTAGCCGACGGTCGCGACGGTTTCCACCGAGAAGTACATGGCGTCCAGCGCGCTCATGCCCGGTCGGTTGTAGCTCGTCCAGAGCAGCAGCGTGGACACCGTCAGCAGGCCGAGAACGGCAGCGACCGCCTTGTAGAAGAACGGGTCGAAGTCCTTGGCGATGCCGGACAGCACCGCCATCGCTCTGGCCGGCGTACTGGCGGCGCGTGGGGGGGCGGGATCGTCCGCGTGGTCGCGCAGGTCCACCTTGTGCTGCTTGAACTCGGCCGGTGTCCCGAGCATCGCGGCCACGTCCCCAGGCTCGACGATGAAGTCGCGGTCGGGGCAGATCAACATAGTGTCGTCCGCGTCCGCGCCGACCTGCCTGACCACCGCGATCGGCGCCAGGTCGCCATACTGCCCGCGCAGCGAGTCCGACCGGTCGACCGGCAGCCTCGCCACCAGGAACGCCTCGTCGCCGATCATCACCTGGTGGATGCGCCGGCTCAAGCACGCCTCCACGATGGCGGGGGTGGCCAGGCTCGCGACGTCCAGCACCGCGCCCGGGCCGTTCCGCTCCGCCATGGCATGCCCGATCGCCTGATTCCCCAGCTGCGTCACGACCCGTACGCTGGGGCTCATTTCCCTTGCCACCAGGGAGATCTCGAGGTTCTTCAGCTCGTCGTCGAGCACGCAGACGACGGCCCGTGCGGTGCGGATGCCCGCTGCGGCGAGGGTCGCCGCCGAGGTGCCGAACGGCGGGGCCGTGCTCACCCCCCAGCCGATGACCACCTCCAGCTGGGTGCGGTCGGCGTACTCCTCGAGCACCGTGACCGCCTGCTGCGCCCGGCGCAGCTGCTCGGTGATCCGCATGCCGATGCCGCCGAGGCCGCAGACGATGACGTGCCCGGCCGACTTCTCCACGGGCGAGGGGATGGACACCGAGGGGGTCGATTCAGGAATCACCTCGGCGGACACTGCGGTACCTCCCGTTCGACGGCGCGGGTCGATGCGCCGGAGGTCGCGGCGCCACGAACCCCACTCCCGAACTCTGACACGCCGGGCCGGTACTCCGCTTGGCTAGTCGATGGGGTTTATCGGACGATGCTCTCGCCACCCGAGCGATTCCCGTGCTGCAGCATGAGCAACGCGCCCACAGCGCGAGCATCGTGCGGGCCGCCACGGCCTGCGTGGTCAGTAACGCCCAGGCGCGGGCGCGCTCACGTCCCCGGGCATCCCGTACCGGCCGTAGCGGTCGGTTGGGTGCCAGCCGGGGAGAGTGCTTCGTCGACCGTCTTGAGCACCGCAGGATCCCACGTCAGGGCGGTCGACCAGTCGGCTTTGGCCGCTTCGGATACGAAGATGCTGTGCGTGTCGTGGACGGTGTGGCAGGTTCGTCGAGGCAGTACGGACGAAGGCACGGCCACGGCCAGAGCGCTGGAGAGTGCGACGATCCCGTCGTTGGGCCAGTACCGAGCGTCCCCGGCAACCGAATCGAAGTACGTGCCACCGATCAGGGTGACCGGAATATTGTCGAGGACCCCCGCCTGGAATGCCTCCCAGCCACTCGTGCCGTCAAGGTAGTGATCTGTCACTTCCTGGGAAGCGCCGATCTGCACCTGAGCTGTGCGCTCCTTGAACGCCTCCACGGACTTTTCGCAGAAGGTGTCGCCCTGGCAGACATCCAGCCCGATCGCCCCGGACGCGAAGTCCGCGAGCAGCGAGCCCTGCCACGGCGTGCCGATCGTCGTCAATGAATCGATGTGGATGGTCGAGTTGGTGACGGAGAGGTCTCGAATCGCGGCTCTGGAGAACAGCCCGCCCATCGAGTGCCCGACCAGATCAACATCGGTGATTCCGTACGTCTCTCGCAGGTACTGCAGAAAGCGGCCGAGATGCACCCCGGCGAGATCGATGTCAGCCGTTGAGTTCACCGTCATCCACTCCGGAAGGACAATCGGGCAGCCCCCGAACGCCCCGAACCCGTCCTGTTCCACCACGGGCCCGCGGGCGTTCATCGCCGGGGATGTGTACACCTGGCGGCCCTGTTTCAGCAGGTATTCCCGCAGCGCGGTGTCGGTGTTTCCAGCGGCAAGCCCCGTGGCGCAGGCCTGTTCCGGCGTGGTGAACGGGCTCACGGCATCACCGCCCGAGACGATGACGACAGCCTGTTTCGGCGCTGCCCCGGCGGTCGTGGACGCTCCGCCATCAGTATTCGACGCGCACCCACCCACCAAGGCGACGACAAGCAGAAGGGCTGCCATTGAGCGCCGTGACGTGGCCATCTGATTCCTAGCGTTGCAGGGCCCAGATCGAGCACGGTGCTGGGTTCTGGGTGCCATCGTGGACAGCCCACGCTGATTACTGAAAGTATACGATTCACTACGGAGAGCAAGCACTTCGAAGGGGCTCACGTTCGTTGCGCGATGGTCGTCCGGTCGCGCGGAAGATCACCGACCCGGGACCTGCACAGTTGCTGGACGCCGTCGAGAGTCCCGGCACGGTGATCACCCTGGCGGCGCGAGACCTCACGACGCCCGGCGCCACAGCCGCCTGCGCCGCAAGCGTGACCCACATGCCCCGAACGCCGCGAGGGCGGCCCCACCGAAGTGGGACCGCCCTCGTGGTGAATCAGGATGGAGCAGGAACAGCAGGAAACTGGACTCAGCGTTGATGCTTCGTCCCTGACAAGCAGGACTCAGCGTTGATGCTTCGTCCCTGACAAGCAGGACTCAGCGTTGATGCTACGTC
>JBBQGJ010000116.1:0-17129 GCA_038322925.1 Mycobacteriales bacterium | reverse complement strand
GCGCTTCCCAGTGCCCGGCTTGGGCGTGCCGTGCGGCCACCTTCCGTCGACGACGGGCCGTGTTCCGCCGACTCTGCTCATGCGATATCTTCTTCACCACAAAGGCCTTTCCCACTGGGCTGCGTTGGAGTCGCAAACCCAGGCAGGGTAAGGCCTTTGCCCTTCAAACCCGTCGAAACGACACGCCGACACGCTTGGTCAAGGTCTAGCGTGGGAACAGAGCCGCGCCACCACGTCCCCACGACAGGAGAAACCATGGCACCGACCGTCCGCACCGTGATCAGCCCAGGACGCTATGTCCAGGGCAAGGGAGCCATCCACCAGCTCGGCGGGTTCGTCAAGCAGCTCGGGTCGACCCCGCTGCTGGTCGCCGACGACCTGGTGTGGGGCTTCGTCGGTCACGATGTCGAGACGTCACTGAAGGAGGCCGGTCTGCCGCTGCATCGGGAGAAGTTCAACGGGATCCCCAGCGCCAAGGAGGTGGACCGGCTGGTCGAGGTGATCCAGAAGACGAAGGCGGACATCGCCATCGCGGTCGGCGGTGGCAGCACCATCGACGCCGTCAAGGCCGCCGGGTTCTTGGCCGGCATCCGGTGGGCGAACTGCCCGACGGTGGCGTTCACCGACGCGCCGTGCAGCGCACTCTCGGTGATCTACACCGAGACCGGGGAGTTCGAGGAGTACCGGTTCTTCCCGAGGAACCCCGATCTCGTGCTGGTCGACTCGCAGATCGTGGCCAACGCCCCGGTGGCCCTGCTGATCGCCGGCGTCGGTGACGCCCTGGCGACCTGGCTGGAGGCCAGGGCGACCTCCCGCTCGAACTCCAAGACGATGGCCGGCGGACTGCCGACGGTGACCGGGACCGCGCTGGCCAAGCTCAGCTGGGAGGTGTTGTGGGAGAACGCCCTGCCGGCGATCGACGCGGTCAAGGACCATCAGGTGACGCCGGCCGTGGAGAAGGTCATCGAGGCGAACACCCTGCTGTCCGGGCTGGGATTCGAGTCCGGCGGGCTGGCCGCCGCACACGCCATCCACAACGGGCTGACCGCGGTGCCGCAGACCCACGGGCTGGCGCACGGCCAGAAGGTCAACATCGGGTCGGTGACGCAGCTGGTGCTGGAGGGCGCCCCGACCAGCGACATCCGTGACTTCATCGAGTTCACCACCAGGGTGGGGTTGCCCAACACGCTCACCGAGGTGGGTCTGCGCGCCGACGACCACGAATCGCTGAAGAAGGTCGCCGACGCCGCCACCGTCGCCGGGGAGACCATCCACTCGATGCCGTTCGAGGTCAGCAGCGAGGATGTGGCCAGCGCGCTGGCCACCATCGAACGGTATGCAGGGAACGTCAGGGAGCAGGCGCACCTGCCGGCCCCGGTGCCGTACGTGGCGCACCACTGACGCTCTCACCCGACCGGACCGGCCGAGAGGCCGGTCAGAGTCAACGACGGGCAGCCGAGTCGGCGGTGGCGCTCGACTCGGCCTGCCTGCCGAAGTCGCTGCGGGAGGTCCAGCAGAGCAGCCAGGCCAACGCCAGCCCGACGAGCGCCACGAAGATCATCATCACCGTGACGTACAGGTAGCCGTGCACCCGCGGATCCAGGAACGGGTACGGGTACCAGTCGACGATCGGCCCGCGGATCAACGCGTAGGCGCCGTAGGCGACCGGATAGACCAGGAAGATCAACCCCTGCCGGAAGGACAGCGGCCGGACCGACCGATCGACCAGCCAGTCGATGACGATGAACAGCGGAAACACGTAGTGCAGCACCGAGTTCACCCACGGGATGGGGGTCTGCACATCGGCACCGCTGAGCAGCAGGCTGAAGATCATCCCGGTGATCCCCATGTACAGCGTGGCCGCGCCGCGGAGTTGGCTGAGCCACACGCTCGACCTGGCCGCCGGGCCGGCCAGCGCGGCGATCGTCACCACGACGACGCCGATGATGTTCGACTGGATCGTGAAGAAGCTGAAGAAGTTCACCACGCTGTTGCCGATGCTGACGGTGTTGGCCAGCTGGGTGATGATCGCGGCGACCACCGCGGCTGCCATCGCCAGCCGCAGCACGCTGCCGATGCTGCGCGCCGTCATCGGTCGGCCCGCCCGGTCACCATGGCGCCCGCGGATCGACACGGCGATGGGTGCTGCGTGATCAACATCGTCCCGGTGATCACCATGGCGCCGATCGTAAGCTGACGGACGGCTAGGGTGACCGGGCGCGCCGGAGTCGATAGCAGGCCGATATCAGGCATCGGCCGATACAAGCTGTGCTGCGCGCACACCGATCACAGCGGAGGTCCGGCATGACGGCACGAATCGGGGTGACCGGGGCAACCGGTGTGGTGGGCGGCGGGGTCGCCCACCGGCTGGCCGAGGCGGGCATCGGCACCAGGTTGATCGTCCGGTCGGCCGCGCGGGCTCCCGAGCTTCCCGGTGCCGAAGTGGCGGTGGCCTCTTACGGCGATCACGCGGACTCGGAGGCGGCGCTGGCCGGGATCCAGACGCTGTTCATGGTGTCAGCGGCCGAGCATCCCGACCGGCGCGCCCAGCACCTGGATTTCGTGGACGCCGCGGAGGCCGCTGGAGTGCAGCGGATCGTGTACACCTCGTTCTTCGGCGCCAGCCCGGAGTCGACCTTCCTGCTCGCCCGCGACCACTGGTACACCGAGGAGCGGATCCGCGCCTCCGGCATGCACTTCACATTCCTGCGCGACAACCTCTACGCCGAGTGCCTGCCGCTGTACGCCGGCGAGGACGGCGTGCTGAAAGGACCGGCCGACGACGGACGGCTCGCCGCGGTCGCCCGCGCGGACGTCATCGACGTTGCGGTAGCGGTGCTCATGGCTGCGGCGGTCGACGAGCCCGGGTCGGGCATTCACGACGATGCCACCTATCACCTCACCGGGCCGCAGTCGCTGACCCTCACCGAGTACGCCGAGATCCTCACCAGGGTGACCGGACGGCCGTTCTCCTTCCAGAACGAGACCATCGAGCAGGCCTACGCATCCAGGGCCGTGTTCGATGCGCCGGACTGGATGGTGGACGCCTGGGTCAGCACCTACACCGCCATCGCCGCGGGCGAAATGGACGGCGTCACCGGCGATGTCGAAAACGTGAGCGGACATCCGCCGCTGAGCCTGGAACAGCTGCTGTCCGGCTGACCGGCGCAGACTGCCGGGTCCAGAGGCGGGCGCACGGGCGGACCCGGCCAAGGGCAGCGACCCTCCAGCTGCCACCCGCGGCCGGCTCACCCGACGGCTGACCAACAGTAAGAATTGCGTGGGAGTCCGCACCTGAAGTGCGGCCGTGGGTCACCATGGGGAAGTGAGCTACCGCGTCCTGCTGGCCGACGACGATCGTGCGATCCGTGAGTCGCTGGAACGGGCGCTCGAGCTCGAGGGTTACGCGGTGACGTCGGTGATCGACGGTGTGCAGGCACTGTCGGCGGCCCGCCGGGATGCCCCGGACGTGGTGGTGCTCGACGTGATGATGCCCGGTGTCGACGGCCTCTGGGTGTGCCGGGTGCTGCGGGCCGACGGGATCCGCATCCCCATCCTGATGCTCACCGCCAGGGTCGAGCTCACCGACAGGGTGGCCGGTCTGGACGCCGGCGCCGACGACTACCTGGCCAAGCCGTTCGAACTCGACGAACTGCTGGCCCGGCTCCGCGCATTGCTGCGCCGGACCCGGACGGACCCGATCGAGGACGACGGGGCGTTGCAGGTCAACGGATTGCGCGTCGATCCCGGCAGCCGGCGCGCGTGGTGGCAGGACAGCGAACTCGACTGACCAAGACCGAATTCGACCTGCTGGCGATGCTGGTCCGCAACGCCGGGATCGTGCTCGGCCACGGCACGATCTACGACCAGATCTGGGGATACGACTTCGGCCCCGATTCCAAGAACCTGGCGGTCTACATCAGCTACCTGCGCCGCAAGCTGGAGTCCGCCGGAGCCCCGGCGTTGATCCGGACGGTGCGCGGCGTCGGCTACAGCATCTCGCCGGGGTGAGCCGGCGATGACGCTGCGGCAGAAGCTGGTGATCGCCTTCGCGACCGTCGCGGTCGTGGTGGCGGTGCTCGTCGGCGCGTTCACCTACGGGCTGACCGCGCACAACCTGCGCATCGAGGTGGACCGGTCGCTGGCCACTGCGGCAACCACGCTGTCAGCGCCGGGGGCCCTGCCGTTGGTGACAGCCGCGGCCGCCGCCGACCAGCAGGTCGCCTCACCCACCACCGGGGCGTTCATCCAGACGGCCAGAGTGATCGCCCCGGACGGCTCGGTCAGCCAATTGCTCGGTGTCGACGTGGGCCTGCCGGTCAGCGCTGCCGACCAGTCCCTGGCGTCCTCCGGCGACGCTGGCACCCGGCTGTACGAGGACGTCACTGCCGGCGATCGATCGTTCCGGGTCCTGACCGAGTCCCTGGGCGACGGCGGCGGGGCGATCCAGGTTGCCCGCGATCTGTCCGAAACCTCCCGCGTGCTGGGCACTCTCGCCTTCACCATCGCCGTGGTCGGGCTGCTGGTGCTGCTCGTCGCGGCGTTCGCCGGATGGTTGGTGGCCAGGCAGATCACCCGGCGGCTCACCGGGCTGACGGAGGTGGCCGAGCGGGTGAGCTCGACCGGTCATCTCGACGTGGCGATCCCGGCCGGCGGCCGGGACGAGGTGGGGCGGCTGAGCACCTCGCTGCAGGCCATGCTGGCGGAGCTGGCCAGAGCCCGGGACGATCAGCATCGCCTGCTGCAGAACGCCGGGCACGAGCTGCGCACGCCGTTGACCAGCCTGCGGACGAACGTCAGCGTGATGCGCCGGTTCGACGAGCTCTCCCCCACCTCGCAGCGCCGGTTGCTCGACGACGTCGAGGGGGAGACCAGGGAGCTGACCAACCTGGTCAACGAGTTGGTGGAGCTGGCCACCGATCGGCGGGATGCCGAACCGCTCGAGCCCGTCGACCTGGCCGCCCTGGCCGAGCTCACCGCGGATCGATACCGCCGGCGCAGCGCCCGGACGATCACCGTCGTCGCCGAACCGAGCGTGGTGCCGGCGCGGCCGCATGCCGTCGAACGTGCGCTGTCCAACCTGCTCGACAACGCCGTGAAGTTCGACCCCGATGGGCGTGACCCCATCGAGGTCCGGGTGCACGGCTCGACCGTCGAGGTGCTCGACCGTGGCCCGGGTCTTGACCCCGCGGACACCGATCGCATCTTCGACCGCTTCTACCGCGCGGCGGCGGCGCGGAGCATGTCCGGCTCCGGGCTGGGACTGTCCATCGTCCGGGAGGTGGCGGCCGACCACGGCGGCACGGTGTCCGCGGCGGCCCGGCCCGGCGGCGGCGCGGTGATCGGGTTCACTGTCGCGGCCGACGGTTTCTTGCCGGAATTCTTACCGGAATTCTTACCGGAATCGAAACCGCAGGCAGCGGGCGGCCAGTAGACCGGGCGGAGCATCGGGGTCATCAGGCAGCTGGAAGGACCGTGATGAGCGCAAGACCCTGGACGATCACCGGCGGTGACGTTGCCGTCCCGGGCCCGGGCCGCACGCCTGGTGGTCACCGCATTCGTGGTTGCCCTGCTGACGGTCGAGCTCGTGCTGGTGACGCCGTCGGTGCTTTCGGCCGCCGCATCGCTCACTCCATCCTCGCTGACCTGGTTGGCGGTGGCCGCGCTCGCGACCGTGGCCTCGATGGTGGCCTTTGCCCGTGTCCGGCAACGGATGCTGCGCGCCGGCGGAGTCCGGGTGCCGTTGGTCAGGTCGGTGGCGGTCAGCTACGCGGCGGGCGCGCTGAACACCACCATGCCGGGCGGGGGCGTCGTGTCCGCCGCCTACACGTTCCGGCGGATCCGCGACTGGGGCGCCCCGACCGCCGTCGCCACCTGGTGCATCGCCGTCACCGGACTGCTGGCCACCGCGACCCTGTGCATGGTCGGGGCAACCGGCATCATCCTGGGCGGCGGATCGATCGGCTCGCTCCTGCAATCGGCGGTGGAGGTCACCGCTGTGCTGCTGCTGATGGCGGGGATCGCCTACGTCACCTCGAACCCCGATCGGTTGGCGGGGTCCGCCGGGGGTGCGCTGCGCTGGGTGAATCGGCTGCGCGGCCGGCCGGCGGAAACCGGGTACGCGCGGCTGTCCCGGCTGGTCGACGACCTCAAGGTCATCCGCCCGTCCCGGCGCTCTTGGGTCGACGCCTGGACGCTGTCGCTGCTGAACTGGGTGTTGGACGCCGCCTGCCTGGCCGCGGTGGTCGGGGTGGTCGGCGTCGATTGCCTCGCCGGACAGCGTGCTGCAGAGCCTGACCATCAGGTGCTTCTTGCTCGGGAAGTAGTGCAGGAGGCCGGCATTGCTCGGCCCGGCCTCCTGCGCGACGTCCGCCAGCAGAGTTACCCAGACTGCGGAGGATTGGGTTGCATACAGCGACCAGATGATCCGCAGTGAGCCTGGCCAGCGTCGGCAGAGGGGTCGGTCGCCGCGGCGGGCGCGGGAAACGTGCTGTGGTGGAGCTGAGAGGATTCGAACCTCTGACTTCTCGACAAGTCGAGCTGCGTTCCCGGCTACGCCACAGCCCCTCGCGGGGAATTCGAACCTAGCACGCGGTCCCTCGTGCCGCAGCCCGAGCGTGTCTTGTGCCGGCTGATCGACTTCCGTCCACCCGCCGAGAAGCCGCGCACCATCACCCTTCCGGCACCCGGTGCCGATCAGCGCGGCCGCCGGCCAGTTCGACGACGGACTCCGGGAGCGGCTCCCGGACCGGCATACCGATCGTGGCGTAGGCGGTGACGAACGCGCCCTCGACCTCCTGCTGACCGACCCCGGGCACCACCCGGTCAATCGCACCCACCGTCGCCGGATCCCAATCCAGCGACAGTTCCCGATAGACGGCCCGCAGTACGTCGCGCAGCGGGTCGGGGTCGCTGACGACCACCACGGCGCTGAACATCCATGCGCCTGGCACCAGGCGCTGGGCCGTTCCGATCAGCTTGTGGCCGTGGCCGTCGTTGACGCTGTACTCCCCTGGGCAGTACTCCCCCGGAACTTCGCCCACCGTTGCCGCCTCGATTCCCAGACCCAGCAGAGCATCCCGGTAGAGCGCCCCGAATGTCGCGAAACGTTCTGCGATGGAAGTCTTCTCGGCACCGTCCTGGCTGACGTGATCGACGCACAGCGCACCGCGGTGATAGGCCACCGCGCGGCCGCCGGCGCCGCGCCTGACCGGGATGAAACCGTGCGACCGGGCAGCGGCGGCGGCGTTGGCGATGCCGGGGGCCGCGCAGTCCCGGCCGCTGAACGCCACCGTCGGCTCCGGCCGGTAGAGCCGCAGCACGGGCGGCGCGTCGCGGCTCTCGGATCGCGAAGCCGCGTGCAGCAAGGCGGGTCCGATGGCGATGTCCAGCAGCGGATCGCGGAGTTCCCGGTCCCGCACGAGCCGGAGGATCCGATGGTCGGGAGCGGCTGTCACCCGAGGATGCTGGCACACTCTGGCGGGACCGCAACGACGGACGCCAGCGCGCCCGCTGCTGGTGCGTCCTGCAGAGTGGTCGGCAGAGCGTGTGATCGGCAGAGCGTGTGATCGGCAGGACGCACGACAGCCGGGCAGGCGGCCGCGGACGGGTAAACGGACGGGCAACGAGAGGACGCGTCATGGATCTGGGCCGGGAAATCGCCGACTGGCCGGTGGGCACGGCGTCGGTCGCCGTCGTCGATGCCGACGGCGTGATCGACCTGATCGATGACGGAAATGTGCACCGGGCGGCCTCGATCACCAAGGTCCTGACGGCGCTGACCGTGCTGGACGCCACGGAGGAAGGGGTCGTCAGCCTGGACGACCCGGTTGGCCCGCCCGGGTCCACCCTGCGGCACCTGCTGGCGCACGCATCCGGGTACGCCTTCGAGGAGGACCGCGCGCTGGCCCCGCCCGGGACCCGCCGCATCTACTCGAATCGCGGAATCGACGTCGCGGCAGGGCATCTCGAGCGGCGTACGGGTCGCTCGTTCGAGAACGACCTGCACGACCGGGTGCTCGACCTGCTCAGCATGACCTCGACGGCCCTCGACGGTTCGCCGGCACACGGAGCGCACGTCGGGATCCGCGACCTGGCCATCCTGGCCCGCGAACTGCTCCAGCCCACCTTGCTGCTCCCCCGGGTGGTGGACCAGGTGTCCACCCTGGCGTTTCCCGGACTGGCCGGCGTGCTCCCCGGGTTCGGCCGGCAGCAGAACAACGACTGGGGCCTCGGCTGCGAGATTCGCGACCACAAGACACCGCACTGGACCGCGGCGGGCAATTCGCCGCGCACGTTCGGCCACTTCGGGCAGTCGGCCAGCTTCCTGTGGGTCGACCCTGAGGCTCACCTGGCCTGCGTCTCGCTGTGCGACACGGACTTCGGGCCGTGGGCGGTGGAGGTGTGGCCGAGGTTGTCGCAGAAGGTACTGGAGACCTACGGTCACGGTTCCGGGTCGGCTTCCGGGTCGGCTTCCGGGTCGGCTGCTGGATCATCCTCTGGATCGTCACAGCGGGACCGGGCGGATTCCGCCTCGTCCTGAAGCCGCTCCGCCGTGGCGGGTTGGCGGCCGCACGGTTCATGCCCAAGGCAGCGCGCCGTCGGCAATGCCGATCAGGGTGGCGTTGAGCCGATCCGGGCCGCCCGCGGTCAGGGCGCAGGCGACCTGTCGGGCGGGCGCGGACGTGCCGGCCGGACCGGTCGACCAGCCGCCCTGGCCGTCGTCCTGCAACGCCACCGCGCCGGCGCTCAACCGGCCGCCGGCGGTCGGGTCCGGCAGCGCGGTGACCATGGCCGCGAGCTGCCGGCACGTGTCGTTCAGCGTTGCGGACTGCGTCTGCGAATCGGTCAACGTTGCCCAGCCGAGGATCTCGGTGCGGTGCGGCACCGTGCACGACATCGACTGCAGCGACTCGGATCCGGAATCGGAATCGGACAGGCAGAGCGCGAAAGCATTCGCCGCGGTCCTGGACGCGAACGACCGACCGATCGAGCCGGGGTACGCGCCGTGGCGCGGGTAGATCACGCAGGCCAGCCAATATTGCCGACTCAGGTACTGCCACAGATTCGGTCCGATCAGCCCGACCGACCCGGTGGCGACGGGCCGCCAGGCGTCCGCCGTGCTCCCGTCGCCGGGCCCGACGTCATCCTCCGGCCAGCCGAGGTAGGCCCGGACCAGCGGGTCGCAGGCCATCGGTTCGGGATGACTCAGCCGGTTCACGACCGTGACCGGGAACGACCGGGCGTCCATCGCCACGGACACGATCTCGCCGTAGTTCGCCCCGCCGCATGCACCGGTCGTGGCCGCGTGGATCTGCACCGAGGTGTATGCCAGCACCGACCGGTTCCCGGTGGGGTCGTCGAGCAGGCAGTCACCGACCCGCGGCGGGTCCGCGACCGGGATCCTGGTGGCGATTCCCTCGACGCGACGGCCGGCCAGATTGGGCACCGTCAGGGCAGCGATGATCACCACGACCACCAGTACCGCGCCCCAGGTACGCCGGTCCATACCGCACCCTAAACCGGATCGAGGGCCGGCGATCCCGCGTTCCGCCGGACCGACCGGGGAGTCACGCGCTGCCGTGGCAGCAGCCCGCCCACCTCGGATTCGTGATCCAAGGTGGGCGGGTGGTCGGTCAGCCGCGGGCCGACGTCAGGGCTGGCGTCCGGGCTGTTGTCGGTTCAGCGGTCGGTTCTGTGGTCGTGGTCGCTGGACCGATCGCTGGTTAGAGGACAACCGCGCGGCCTGCCTCCAGCCTCGCCACGGGAACCCGGAACGGTGAGCAGGACACGTAATCCAGTCCGGTCTTGTGGAAGAAGTGGATGGACTCCGGATCGCCGCCGTGCTCGCCGCAGACACCCAGCTTGATGCCAGGCTTGGTTTCCCTGCCCTCTTCCGACGCGATCTGCACCAGCCGGCCGACGCCATGCTCGTCGATCGTCTCGAACGGCGAGATGGTGAAAATGCCTTTGTCCATGTACTCCACGAACAGTTCGGCCTCGACGTCGTCGCGGGAGAAGCCCCACGTCGTCTGGGTCAGATCGTTGGTGCCGAAGGAGAAGAAGTCCGCACTGCCGGCGATGCGTCGGGCGGTGAGCGCGGCGCGCGGCAGTTCGATCATCGTGCCGATCGGAATGGTCAGCTCGATGCCCGCGGCGGCGGTCAACTTCTTGATCAGCGCCTCGGCCTCGTCACGCACGATGTCCAGTTCGCGGACCGAACCGACCAGCGGAACCATGATTTCGACCTTGGGGTTCTTTCCGGCCTTGACCTGCTCGATCGCCGCTTCGGTGATCGCCCGCACCTGCAATGCGGTCAACCCGGGAGTCAGCAACCCCAGCCGAACACCACGCAGACCCAGCATCGGGTTTGCCTCATGCAGCCGTTCCACCGCCTTGAGCAGCCGCTCGTCCTTCTCCAGCGCCGGACCGGACGCGCCGCTGGCCTCCGCCAGCGCGACCTTGACCGACAGGGTGGTCATGTCCGGGAGGAACTCGTGCAACGGCGGGTCGAGCAGCCGGATGGTGACCGGAAGGCCGTCCATCTCCTCGAGGATCTCGATGAAGTCCTTGCGCTGCAACGGCAACAGCGCGTCCAAGGAAGCGTGGCGCTCTTCGGTCGAATCGGAGAGGATCAGCCGCTCGATCAGTGCCCGGCGGTCGCCCAGGAACATGTGCTCGGTGCGGCACAGCCCGATGCCCTGCGCGCCGAGCTGGCGGGCACGGTTCGCGTCCTCGGGAGTGTCGGCGTTGGCCCGCACTCCCAGCCGGCGGCGCTGGTCGGCGTGCACCAGCACCCGGTCGACGGCCCGCACCAGCTCCGCGGTCTCTTCGTCGGCACCTTGCAGGGCTTCCATGCCCTTCTCGATGTAGGTCTCCACCGGGGACGCCACCACCGGCATCGCGCCGACGAACACCTCACCGGTCGAACCGTCGATGCTGACCTCGTCGCCCTCATTGATCACGACGGAGCCGACGCGGATCGTCTTGGCCTCGACGTCGATCTCCAGCTCCTCGGCGCCGCACACGCAGGTCTTGCCCATGCCGCGGGCGACCACCGCGGCGTGCGAGGTCTTACCGCCGCGGGCGGTGAGGATGCCGTTCGCGGCGATCATGCCGCCGAGGTCGTCGGGATTGGTTTCCCTGCGGACCAGCAGCACATGCTCGCCCCTGGCGGCCCAATCCACCGCGGTCGCCGAGTCGAAGACGACCCGGCCCACCGCCGCGCCCGGAGAGGCGGCCATGCCCTGGGTCAGCAGCTTGCGGACACCGGACTTGTCGAACTGCGGGAACATCAACAGGGCCAGCTGGGCGCCGGTCACCCGGGCGAGCGCCTCGTCCAGGGTGATCAGATGCTCGTCGACCAGCTCGGTGGCGATCCGGAACGCGGCGGCCGGGGTGCGCTTGCCGACCCGGGTCTGCAGCATCCACAGCTTGCCGCGCTCGACGGTGAACTCGACGTCGCACAGGTCGCGGTAGTGGGTCTCCAGCCGGCGCATCGCCTTCATCAGCTCGCGGTGCGAGTCGGGATCGATCTGGGCCAGGTCGTCCAGGCTCAGGGTGTTGCGGATGCCGGCGACGACGTCCTCGCCCTGCGCGTTGACCAGGTAGTCGCCGTAGGCGCCGGTGTGGCCGGTTGCCGGGTCACGGGTGAACGCGACGCCGGTGCCGCTGTTGTCACCGAGGTTGCCGAACACCATGGTGCAGATGTTGACCGCAGTGCCCAGGTCCTGGGGGATCCGCTCCCGCCGCCGGTACAGCCTGGCGCGGTTGGTGTTCCACGAGTTGAAGACCGCGCGGATCGACATGTCCAGCTGCTCGCGGGGATGCTGCGGGAATTCCTGGCCCGAACTCTCGTGGATCGCGACCTTGTATTCCTCGACGAGCGCCTTCATGTCGTCGACGTCGAGCTCGGTGTCGGAGACCACGCCCTTGGTGGATTTCGCCTTGTCCAGCGCGTCGGCGAAAACGTCGCCGGGCATGTCCAGGACGGTCTTGCCGAACATCATCAGCAGCCGCCGGTAGGAATCCCAGGCGAACCGCTCGTCACCGGATTCCTCGGCAAGGCCCTTGACGCTGGCGTCGTTCAGGCCGATGTTCAGCACGGTTTCCATCATTCCGGGCATCGAGAATTTCGCACCGGAACGCACGCTGACCAGCAGCGGATCGTGCCGGTCGCCCAGCCGCCTGCCGAGGTTGTCCTCCAGGTGCCGCAGCGCCATCGTCACCTGTACCCGCAGTTCGCCGGGTTCGGCGCCCAATGCCAGGTATTCCCGGCAGGCCTCCGTGGTGATGGTGAACCCGGGCGGCACGGGCAGACCCAATCTGGTCATCTCGGCGAGGTTGGCGCCCTTCCCGCCGAGCAGATCTTTTTGATCCTTGTCGCCCTGGGTGAAATCGAAAACGAACTGGGTCATCGTCCGTGGCTCCTTTGCCGGCACCTGGTGGGCACATGAATGATGCCGTTGTCGACTGCGGTGGTACGCACGGGAATTTCCGCGGCGCACCGCGCGAGCTCGGCGAGCGGCACTTCTGAGCATGTCCAGTGTCGCGGGATGTGGGCAGGGCCATAGGTCCCAAGCAAGTGGTGGCGTGTGTCACTGGATTTGTGACCTTTGACGGCGCGGATCAACGTCGCCGGCGCGGGCGAAGCGGGGCGGTTTTGGGACTCGTGGGGCGCGAGTCAACCAGTTGAGCCGCACCGTCGAAGTTGATCCGCGCTCTTACGGGACCGGCACCGGGAGCCGGGGAACCTTGCGGATGCCGAGCGACATCAGTGCGGCGACCGCGCAGAGGCCGGCTGCGGCGAACCAGGCGAGGGTGTAATCGCTGGTCGCATCCCTGATGACGCCGGCGCCCACCGAGGCCAGCGCGGCGCCGATCTGGTGCGCCGCAAAGACCCAGCCGAAGACGATGGTGCCGTTCTCGCCGAACGCCTCCCGGCAGAGCGCGGCGGTGGGCGGCACGGTGGCCACCCAGTCCAGCCCGTAGACGATGACGAAGGCCAGGATGCTCGGGTGCACCGCGTCGGACAGCAGGGCGGGCAGCATCAGCAGCCCCAGCCCGCGCAGCGCGTAATACACCGCCAGCAGGATCCCTGGGTTGACCCGGTCGGTCAGCGCACCCGAGGCCACCGTGCCGACGATGTCGAAGATCCCGACGACGGCCAGCAACCCGGCGGCGGTCGTGGTCGGCATGCCGTGGTCATGGGCGGCGGGCACGAAATGGGTGCCGATCAGCCCGTTGGTGGTGGCCCCGCAGATCGCGAACCCGCCGACCAGCGCCCAGAACGTCCGGGTGTGCGCGGCCTGGAACAGCGCCAGGATGGTGCGCCGGGCGGCGCCGGCGGCGACGACGGTGGAGTCCGCGATCTCCCCGTCGTCACCGCGAGCGGAATGTCCAGGGCTCGGGGTCGGCTCGGAATCCTCTTGCGTCACCGCATATCGCACCCGGTCGGCCGGGACGGAACCGTCGCGCGTCCCGGCGGTGGCCGGGCCGGGTTCCGGCGCCCCGTACGGCAGTACGCCGACGTCCGCCGGGTCGTTCCGCAGGAAGCACAGCACCAGCGGCACCACGGCCAGCGCCGCCACCGAGACCAGCAGCGACGCGGCTCGCCAGCCGGAATTGTCGGCCAGCCACGCCAACATCGGCAGGAAGATCAACTGTCCGGTGGCACTGGCGGCGGTGAGCACACCCATCACCAGGCCGCGCCGCCTGACGAACCAGCGGTTGGCGATGGTGGCGGCGAAGACCAGCGCCATGGAACCGGTGCCCAGCCCGACGAGGACGCCCCAGCACAGCACCAGTTGCCACCCGGCGGTGACGAAGACCGTCAGCCCGGACCCGAGCGCCACCAGTACCAACGCAGTGCTGGTGACGGCCCTGACCCCGAAGCGATCCATCAGCGCGGCAGCGAACGGCGCCATCAGCCCGTACAGCAGCAGGTTGACGCCGACGGCCAGCGACAGCAGGCTGCGCGACCAGCCGTACTCGTCCTGCATCGGGACGATCAGCACGCTGGGCGCCGCCCGGAAGCCGGCCGCGCCGAGCAGGGCGATGAACGCGACGCCGGCCACGATCCACGCCGGATGCAATCTCGTCCGGCGCCGCCCCGTGACCGGCAGCCGCCCGGACGCACCGACCGCACCCTGCCCGGCAGGGTGCAGATCACGAGCGGACATGGGTGCCTCGTCGGGTTTGCCTGAGCGTCAGGTATTCACTGGCGGGTGCTGGTCTGAAGGGACAGTAATCGAGTACGCTTCGCTCAAGCAAGTGTGATCGTGATCGCCTTGGGAGGAACGGTGCCGCTGCGGTCGGACTGGTCGTCGGACAACTGCCCGATCGCCCGCGCGCTGGATGTGCTCGGCGACCCGTGGTCGCTGCTGATTCTCCGGCACGCCCTGCTCGGTGGCCGCCGTTATGAGCAGTTCCGGGAATCTCTCGGGGTCGCCGACAACGTGCTGAGCCGGCGACTGGCCGCCATGGTCGAAGCCGGCCTGCTGCGCAAGGTGCCCTACCGCGGCGAACAGCGGACGCATTTCGAGTACGCCCTCACCGAGGCCGGTGCGGACGCCCTCCCGGTGCTCAACGCCCTGGTGCTCTGGGGCGAAAAGCACACCGCGCCAACCATCCCCGGCGCCCGGATGGGCATCGTGCACCGGGCGTGCGGACAGGAGTCGACGACCACGGACCGCTGCTCGGAGTGCGGCGGGGACCTGCGGGCCGACGACGTCGAGTGGCTGCGCAGCTGGCGGACGCCGGCGCGGAGCCCGCTGGTGGGGGCGCGATCAGGTGACTGAAGACGAATCTGCCCAGAGTCCGGCCGCAGCGACGACTGCTCTCCGGCACCTCGCGAGGCGCGAACGCCGAAGTCAGACGAGGTCCACGGCGCAGGGCAATCCTGGTGCGCGGCTGAGCCGGCGATCTCCTGTCCACAGTGGCACGTCGAGCCGCACGGCCAGCGCGACATACAAGGCGTCGTAGAAGCTGAGGTTGTCCCGCATAGTCCAGGCCAACTCGCTCAGATTCCCCGCATGCGGGTAGCGGACATCGACAATCGAGCTCGCGGTGCTGAGCGCGGTGCGAGCCTGCAGCAGCGTGACATCTCCGGCTCGCGTCCGTTTGCGCAGCACGTTGCCGAATTCGGCGTCGATCAGGTGCGGCGCGTGACACGTGATCTCGGTGAGAGCTCGGCGCACGTGCACGGCGTCCGCGTTCCGACCGATCACCGCAAGTGCCAGAACGGAAGCGTCGATGACCCTTTCGGTCATCGACGATCTTCGGTCAGGTCGCCGACGATGTCCTCGAGGGACGCCCCGCGGGAGTCCTCGGCGGCGAGCGCCGCCTCGATCGTTGCCAACGCTTCCCGTTTCGTCCGCTGCGCGGCAAACTCGATCACCTGCTCACGCATGTAGGTCTGGATCGACTGGCCCGCCGCCCTGGCGCGGCGCCGAATCGTCTCGTAGGTGTCCTCGGGGAGTTCGCGGATCTGAATCGTGGCCACAGCGCCAATATAGCGCTATAGCGCGGCCACGGCGCCGACGTCGGCGCCGGCCGCGACACCTAAGCTGCGGATACCGGACCATGATGACCGCCGATCCGGCAGCCGCGATCGGAAGTGCAACGGCTACCGACCGACAGACGGGTGGAGGACGGATGACCGCGCAGGACGAGCCGCGCAGGGTGGCGATCGCATGCCAGGGCGGCGGCAGCCACACGGCGTTCACCGCCGGCGTGCTGGGCCGGCTTCTCCAGCCGGACGTGATGGCCGGCCACCGGGTCGTCGGTGTCAGCGGAACCTCCGGCGGCGCGATCTGCGCGCTACTGGCCTGGTCGGCGCTGATCGACGACGACCCGCCGCGGGCCGCCGATCTGCTCGCCCAATTCTGGGCCGACAATTCGGCCGCCACGCCGGCCGAGCAAATGGTGAATACCTGGATGCTGTGGGCGGCTCAGCTCTCGCACTACGTCGTCACGCCGTCGGTCAGCCCGTACGACAATTACGCCTCCGTGCTGACGATGGACCACTTGCGATCACTGCTAGAGAAGTACGTCAATTTCGACCGGGTCGGCCGCGCCGGCATCGGTGCGGGCGCCGAAGACCCGATGCTGTTGCTGGGTGCCGTCGACGTGATGTCCGGTGAGTTCAAGGCTTTCGACAGCAGGGCAGGCGAGATCACCGCCGACGCCGTGCTCGCCTCCGCCGCCATCCCGACGTTGTTCCGGTCGGTGCGGATGGACAGCGGGGTGTATTGGGACGGGCTGTTCTCGCAGAATCCGCCGGTCCGGGAATTGCTCGACACCGACCCTGATGAGATCTGGGTGATCCAGATCAACCCGAAGGAAATGCCCGCCGAACCGACCAGCCTGGTGGAGATCGCCGACCGTCGCAACGAACTCGCCGGCAACCTGTCGCTGCTGCAGGAACTGCATTTCATCGAGAAGATCGATTCCCTGATCGACAACGGCGAACTGGTCAGCAAGAAGTACCGGCCCGTGATCATCAGGGTCATCGAGATGGTCAGGTCCAAGCAATCCCAGGCCTGGGGCGCTGCGTCCAAGCTCAATCGGGACCCGGCCTTCCTGGACGGGTTGATCGAGCACGGCAAGGCACGGGCGGAGCAGTTCGTCACCGCGCTGGCCTTCGAGAACGCCTGGCGCAGTGCGGATCGCGATCGGATGGTGGGTTTCTTCGCCGATGACGCGGAGATCTCGTCAACGGCCCCGTTCGCCGAGCGGCCCACCGAGGGCGGCACGGACGCGGTGCCGCGGTTGATCGACAACTGGCTGGCCGCCGGCCTGCGCGTCGATCCCACCCGCAAACAGATCGCCGGCGACACCGTGACCTGGCGGGTGCGCTCGTCGAAGGCAAACCCCGGCGAACGCAAGGTCGGTTCCGCCCAGGCGCGTTTCGTCGATGGCCACGTCGTGAGCTTCCGGCTGGGCCCGGTGCGCTGAGGCCCGAGTGCGGACTCAACAGCCGGCCCTGCTTCTAGGTGGGCGGTGTCTTTCGCGGCGCGCTCATCGGACAGTGCAAGACTGCGGTCTCGCGCCGACCTGATTTGGTCCACCGATCGGTTCTGAGGCTCGTGTGGCCATCTCCGCGCCACGCGATTTGTCGGGTTTGCGCG
>JBBQGJ010000115.1:0-17186 GCA_038322925.1 Mycobacteriales bacterium | reverse complement strand
CCGACCTCACCGGCTACGGCTTGCGCCGGCTTGGCGCCACCCGCGCCGAGATCATCGACTCCGACCCGCGCAGCTACGCGGACACCGCGCGGTGGGCGCACGGCCTGCACGCCCACCGCGAGCACCTCGACGGCATCCAATTGGTGTCCCGGCAATACGACACCGCGCTCGCCCTGATCCTGTTCCGTGACCGCGTCCAGGAAACCGAACTCGACATCGCCCCGAACGCGATCCCCATGCCGCTGGCCCTCGGTGCCGGATTCGACAACGTGCAGGACCTGGCCGACCAGGCCGACATCACCATCACCTGAAACAGAGTGCAGCGCTACCCTTCACGCTGAAGATCCGACCCGTCAACTGCCCCACCGCGGATCGATCGCGAAGGCATACCGACACCTCATCGCGCCCGTCCCAAGCCGCGCCCAGCCCGCTGTCGCTGCTTCTCCCACCGACGACAGAGAGCGCCATAAATCAGGCGCAAACACATGTCCGTCGCTCGCCGACGATAGGCGGGCCGCGCAGGTAGGCGACAAGTCCGCCATTCCCGGAGAGCACTTTGTCGGAGGGAGCGAATCGGACGTGTACAGGTCGAAAGGCGGCGGGCGGTCGGCCGTGTCATCGACATCAGGGCGGGGGCGACCCGCCAGCAGATGAAGACCGGTCCACTGATAGGTGCGGGCTCGACTCTGAAGTTGACGAGAACGTGCGCGCAGCAACTCGATCCGCCAACGAATCCGACCGCAGTGCCATCACTGAGTACCGGCAGGTACGCGGACTTGCCCGGGGATCAACGGACCGCGCAGATAGTCCATGACCTGCACACGGCGGTTGAACAGATCGCTCAGTGGGGGCGGATCGAGCAATGGCTGGACGCCATGTCCACCTGCGCGGTCGGCGGGTTCTCGAGTATTGGCGGGTCGACGGCCTCGCGCACGCGTGGTCGGGTGGCCGGACGTCGGGGTCCTACATGGACCCGAACGGGCCGGAGGCGACCGAGATCATGACGTCGTTCTTCCGGCAGCACCGGCTGCCGTACCCGACGAACGGTCCCGACGGTCGAGCCTTCGAGGACGACTTCGGCTGACCCGGGTCGGATGGTAGGTCGGGGGCATGATCGTGCCATGCCGACCCCACCCGCTCGTTCGCCGACCACCGCGACAGTAGCGGCGTGCACGAGTTCGGCGACGTCGGCACCGACGAAGGTGGCGCCCACCAAGGTGTCCGAGGCGCGGTCCACGACCAGCTTGGCCCTGCCCACGTAGCCGTCCCGCAGCAGCGAGGTGCCGGCGAACCCGGCCATGTCGTGTTCGATGATCTCCACGTCCAGACCCGCTGCGGTGGCGGCCTTCTCGGTCAGCCCGACAGAGGCGACCTGCGGGTCGGTGAAGGTGACCTGTGGGATTTTCTGCTCATCCGCGATGTCCCGGAACCGCGTGCCGTTCAGTGGCCGGCCCTGGGCGCGAGGACCGATCACCGCGCCGCAGATCCGGCCCTGGTACTTGCCCATGTGGGTGAGAAGGGCCCGACCGTTGATGTCGCCCACCGCGTAGAGCCACTGGCCGGGAACGCCGACCACCTCGAGATGTTCGTCGGTCGTCACGTACCCGCGGTTGGTGGCGGCATCCAGACCCAGGCTGGCCAGCCCGATGTCGGCGCTGGAGGGGGTGCGGCCGGTGGCGGCCACGACCTCGTCGACGGTGATCTGCTCGTCGCCGAAGACCACGGTCACCTCGCCGCCGTGCACATGGCCCTCGCCGGTGTCCTTCGGTGCCACGCGCTCGACCCGATTCACCGTGCTGCGGGGCACGACTCGGACGCCTCGCCCGGCGAATGCCTGCCGAACCAACTCGCCGGCGAACGGCTCGTTCTTGCCGAGCAGGCCGGGCGCCGATCCGATGACCGTCAGCTCCTGCACCCCGAGACCGCGCAGCCAGCAGGCGGATTCGCAGGCAACGACCCCGCCGCCGATCACCGCCACCCGCCGGGGCACCTCGTGCAGATTGGTGACGTCACGGGAGGTCCAGGGCAGCGCGTCGCGCAACCCGGGCAGGTCGGGCACCGTCGCCGTCGTCCCGGTGGCCAGTACGACGGCATCCGCGCGCGCAGCAGCCTGGTCGCACCGCCGGGCTCGGTGACCTCGACCAGCCTCTCGCCGACCAACCTGCCGTGCCCACGGACGACGTCGATGCCGGTGTCGTTCGCCCAATTCACCTGCGAGGTGTCGTCGTGGTTGCTGGTGAACGAATCCCGCCGGGCCAGCACCGCCGGAACGTCGAGCCCGCGGTCGCCGACAATGCTTGCCACACCAAGCATGTGCCTGGCCGCGTCACGCACCTCAATCGGCCGGAGCAGCGCCTTGCTCGGCATGCACGCCCAGTACGAACACTCGCCGCCCATCAGTTCGTGCTCGACGATGACGGCCGTGCGGTCGCTTCCCTGGATCGCGTATTGAGCGGCGATCTCGCCGGGCGGGGCCCCGCCGATGACGATCACGTCCCAGGTCGTTGCGCTCTCGGAGTGCACCATGAGGGCAGGCTAATCGTCGGTCGCCGCCGTCTGTCGGGGTGCGTCGAGCAGCCAGGTTGCCGGGCGGCCCGGATCGGGGTCGTAGCGGCACTGCGCGCCGGTGTGCACGGTGTCGCGGAGCAGCCGGGCAAGGGCGACATCGTGGGCGTTGATGCGGTCGAGCGCAGCCGCGATCGCCTTGCGCACGGCGACCCTGGCCCGTTCCTGCGATGAGCTGAACCGACGCCGGCGTCCGGCGAGGCCGGTCGCCGCGCCCACCTGGTCGAGCAGCGCCTCGCGTTCCAGACGCAGTCGTGCGTGCCGGTTCTCGTCCGCCCAGGATTGCGCCTCGGTCAGCTCGGCGTCGATATCGTGCAGCCGCGCTCGGTAGGCGGCCAGCGCCTGGGGGTCGACGAGGTCGCCCGCGTCCGTGTCGTGCACGGTGACCGCCGGATGGCCGGTCGCCGCCGCGGCGAGGTCGAGCGCGCTCACGTCGACGCCGGGACGGCGCAGCAGGTGGGACAGATACTGCAGACCCTTGACGTCCGCTGTCTCGGCTTGCTCCCCGTCGCGGCCGATGATCCACCGGCCCTCGGCGTTTCGATAGAAGTGAATCCGTGCGCGCCCGGTAGCCGCTGGTTCACCGACCCGTTCGCGCCACCAGGTGGCACCGATCCGGGTGTAGCCGATGACGGTCGCCTGCCGCCAGCGCGTCGCGTCGGGGTCGTCGAGCGCCCGATGGGCGCGATAGAGGTAGTCGTCCACGACGCCGTGGAAACTGACCGCACCCGCGTTCAGCACGCCGCGTCCGGCGTACGGCTCCAGCAGTCGCGCTCCGTCGGCGCTGATCTCATCGAGCCCCACCGCGGCGGCGACCTCGACGATCGACGTGACGGTCAGCAGGAAATCGACGTCCCGCCGAACGCCGTCCAATCCCGAGCCGGTGAGTTCGAGCGCGAGTTCCCGCGCACGGTCACGACGGCCGGATTGCAGCCAGAACACCGCGGCCTCTGCGGAAACGGACGGTATTCCCTCGCTCGCACCGTAGCCTTCGAAAGACTCCGCCTCGCACACGAGCAGGTCGAGGTCGCCAACTCGCTGGGCCCGGCTCGCAGAAAGGCTGTGCATCACAGCCGCCACATCGGGTTCACCTACTTGTCCACCGAGCCTTGACGTCAAGTCGATAAGCCGGTCGGCTACCTGGAGATCGGCAACCACCAGGGCGTGCATGGCGCGCCTCGAGGCCGCGAAGAACGCCACCCGGGCCGATCCGGACTCCTCGGCCAAGATGTCGAGGGCGCGCAACTGTCGTTGCACGGCAACAACATCGAAGCATTCCCAGGCGGTGGTCAGCCCCCACAGGTGAGCGGCCAACCGGGGCTCGACTCCGCTCAGGTGTGCCGTTGTGTCCGCAAGCTTGGCGGACAACTGCAGTCGTTCGGAGAAGTCGTCTGGACCCCAACGCGCCACCAGCGCCGAGTCCAGAGCATCGGCGAGAATCTCGGAATCGCCGAGGCGATCGCCGAGATCCACTGCCTCGACGGCGAACTCCACCCCTCGTGCGGCGTCGCCGCCGTAGACCCACGCCCGCGAGAGCGCTGCCGCCAGCCGACAACGCATCCCCGGTTCGACCGCGGCCAGGTACGCCTCGTGGATCAGCGCCGGCAGCTGTCCGGGGTGCGCGCCGAACCGTTGCTCGGAGGGCATGGTCAGTGCCAGCGCTGTCATCTGCTCGAGGTCACCGGCCGCGCGGGCCTCGTTGAACGCGCCGACGAGTGCCATCCGAGCGTCGGCGACCTTGCCGGGCGCGGGCTCCATGTCCAGATGGTACGACGTGCCGTGCCGGTTCCGAGACCGCTGTCATCGGCGGATCAGCGCCACCTCGCCGGCGTGGCGGGCGACGCGCGCGCTGTCCCAGTCCCCGGTGCAGTAGACCGAGAGCTCCGAGATCGAGCCCCGGGCGATGTCGGCCCGAATCAACTCGCGGCAGTACCAGGATTCGCCGTCCTGGTCCCACGACTCCTCGACCTCGATGACGAAACCCGTTGGCGTGGAATCGAAACGGGCTCGCGGGACCAGGCCGGGGCTGGGGTGACCGGCCTTGCGCACGGCAACGGCGTCCTTGATGCCCTGCGCCTGCACCCGCCACAGCGGCATGGTGAAATCCAGGAAGACGTCGGGGGCGAAGAGTCCGTCCGGGACGATCCCGGTTTCCAGGAAAGTGATGACCTTGTCCGCCAGGTCGCGGGCGGTGCGCTCGTCGGTCATGACCGGGTAACGCAGCTCGGGGGACAAGTCGGTGCGGGTGTTCGGCATGGTGACCTCCGGTGTGGGTTTGAGCCGTCACCAGCAAGGCGTGAGTGCTGCGTGTCACATCGTTCCCCCAGGGGTCACACGTCATCCGCCGATTGTGATGCAAGTCGTCAACATTGATCCCGGCGCGGCTGGTCGGGAGCCTCGGTCGATCCGATTAGTATTCGGCCGACTGCTCTACCAGCACACCGCCCGACGACCAGATGGAAGCCCAGTGACGATTCGTATACAGCAACAGACCCCGACGACGACCAAGATCCAGTTCGTGCTGCCCGACGAGATCCATGAGGGGCCGGTGTCGGCGGTTGGCTCGTTCAACGACTGGCAACCGGGTACTCACCGACTTGTCCGCCGCAGCAACGGCACTCGCAGCATCACCGTGAGTGTTCCGCGCGGACAGGAGGTTCGCTTCCGTTACCTCGGCGACGGGGGAACCTGGTTCGACGACCCCGATGCGCATGAGATCACCCAGGAAGGCTCCTTGGTCCGCACCTGAGCCTTGGCCGTGGGCGCTGCCCTGCCAACCTGCGGGAAGGCGGCAAAACCCCTTGCGACACAACGGTTACGATGCCCATACGGACGCATGCATCGCCAGACATCGCCAGACAGTGGCGCGGTCAACCCATCTCGGCGTACCGCTTGGCCTCCGCGAGGGCCGCGATGAGGCCTGCGGTGTCCAGCCGGGGCAGGTACGCGGGCGTGTCGCGCTGGAACCGCCAGCCCTCGGAGAGCGGACCGGCGTCGACGACGTCGTACCCGAAGCTGTCGATCAGCTCCGTGACGGCGGCCTTGGCGGCGTCGTCATCACCGGCGATGGCCAGTGCCCTACGCCCTTGCGTGCCCGACTGACCCTGCGAGGCCAGGTCGCCCGCACGAATGTGGTTGAACGCCTTGACCACGTGCGAGTTCGGCAGTTGGGCCTGCAGCAGCTCGCTGACGGTGGTCTGTTCGCTGTCCAGCTCTGCGATGTTGCCGTCGCGCCGCGGGTAGTAGTTGTCGGTGTCGATCACGATCCTGCCGGCCAACGGCGCGGCCGGTACCTCGCGGTAGTTCTTCAGCGGGATCGTCACCACCACGATGTCGCCGCGTTCCGCCGCCTGCCTCGCGGTTCCCGCCGACGCCTGCGGTCCCAGTTCGGCGACCAGATCGCTCAGCGTCTCGGGTCCGCGGGAGTTGCTCAGCACCACGTCGTGTCCGGCCGCGATGGCCAACCTCGCGACGGTGCTCCCGATGTTCCCGCTGCCGATGAGCCCGATGGTCCTTGCCGTGTGAGGAGCAGAGGAAGTTGTCATGCCCGTCCGCAACCGACGAAGCGGTCCGGATGTTCCGCACAACGGCAAGAAATCGCGTACCCGGCTGCGCGAGTACCCTGGTTGTCCGGTTCGTGTGCGCCGCGCCGCGCGCCGACGCCGTCAGCCAGCAGAAGGGTGTGCGTGTCCGAATCCAGCCTCTCCCCTGCCACCGCCCGGTCCGGCGGTGATCACCCCGTCGACGAGCCAGGGCGGCAGACCACCGACCTCACCAGCACAGAACCCCCCGCCGCCGACCCTGGCAGGACCGGCCACAACAACGCCGACCCCGATCTCGCCGCCGAGCGGGTCGCCGAGGAGCAGGCTCACCTGACCCTGCTGTACCGGCGGCTGGACGCACTGCGCCGGGAGCGGGTGGAACTGCGGGACCGGTACGTGCGGCACAGCGACGGCACTCCCGGTGGCCGGGTGGAGCGGGACGTGGCGTATGCCCGGCACGCGGCAGCGGTGCTGACCCTCAACGCGGCCGAGGACAGGCTCTGCTTCGGTCGGATCGACCACACCGATGGCGAGAGCATGCACATCGGCCGGATGGGCATCTTCGACGACACCGGCGACCACCGGCAACTACTGATGGACTGGCGCGCGCCATCGGCGCGGCCGTTCTACGTGGCCACCGCGGCCAACCCGCTGGGCATCCGCCGGCGGCGCTACATCCAGACCAGGCGCCGCCGGGTGGAGTCGGTGACCGACGACTACCTGGTGCTGGCCGGCGGCACCGAGGGCGGCTCGTCCACGGCCGGGCTGGCCGGCGAGGCCGCCCTTCTGTCCGCGATCCAGGCCCCGCGCACCGGCCGGATGAGCGACATCGTCGCCACCATCCAGGCCGAGCAGGACCGGATCATCAGGGCCGACCGGAACGGCATCCTGGTCGTGCAGGGCGGACCCGGCACCGGCAAGACCGCCGTGGCGCTGCACCGCGCCGCGTACCTGCTGTACACCCACCGCGAGCAACTGGGTCAGCGCGGGGTGCTGATCATCGGGCCGAACCCGACGTTCCTGCGCTACATCGGTCAGGTACTGCCCTCCCTCGGCGAGAACGCGGTCGTGCTGTCCACCATCGGGGATTTGTTCCCCGGGGTGTCGGCGCGCGCCGAAGAGGACGCCGGGGCCGGCCGCATCAAGGGCCGCACCGCGATGACGACGGTGATAGCGAACGCCGTGTTGCACCGGGAATCGATGCCCGGCCGTGCGGTGCGAGTGAAGTTCGACGGTGCTCCGGACGGGGTGCTGCACCTGCATCGCGGTCTGTTGAAAGCCGCGCAGGACCGCGCCTGGCAGTCCAGGCGTCCACACAACCAGGCAAGGTCCGTCTTCATCAGGCGGATCATGGACGCCCTGGTGCCCCAGGTTGCCGACCGCCTCGGCCGCGGGCCGGACGGCGAGAGTCTTGCCACCCCTGACGATCTCGACGCAATCCGGCGTGATCTGCTGGAGCACGAGGGTCTGGCCGTTGCCCTGCGCGGCATCTGGCCGGCGCTCACCGCCCAACGGCTGTTGGCGGACCTGTTCGCTTCCCCGGAGCGGATCGCCTTTGCGGCAAGCCATTTCAGCCCCGCCGACCGGAGACTGCTGGAACGGCAGAGCACTGCGGGCGGCTGGACGCCCGCCGACGTGCCGCTGCTGGACGAGGCGGCCGAACTACTCGGCCCGGTCGGCCAGGAGCGACTGGCCGCCGACGCCGCCGCCGACCTGGAGTACGCCGGGGAGGTGCTCGACCTGATGGGTGTGTCGTCGGATGAGCAGGAAACCTACGGCGACGAGGCACCTTTGGTGTCCATGGTGTCCGCGGCGAACCTGGCGTCGCTGCACAACGACGTGGTGACGATGACGTCGACGGCCGAGCGCGCGGCCGCGGACCGCGAGTGGGCTTTCGGGCACGTCATCGTGGACGAGGCGCAGGAGCTGTCGCCGATGGCGTGGCGGATGGTGATGCGCCGCTGCCCGGTGCGCTCGATGACCCTGGTCGGCGACCTGGCCCAAACCTCGGACGCGGCAGGCGCCTCTTCCTGGGATCGGGTGCTGAAACCCTATGCACGACAACAGCTGCGGATCGAGGAGCTGACCGTCAACTATCGCACCCCCGCCGAGATCATGGATGTCGCCGAGCCGACGTTGGCCCGGATCGACCCGGGGGCAAAGCCGCCGCGGTCGGTGCGCGAATCCGGTATGCCGCCCTGGCACCGCCAGGTCGACGCCGCGGAGTTGGCGAACGTAGCCGCAACGCTGGCCGCGCAGGACCACGCCGAAGCTGGCGAGGGGACGCTGGCGATCATCGTCCCGCACGCCGTGCGGGACGTGGTGGCGGCGGCGGTGCACCGGGCGACGGCGACCGCCACGGCCACCGCCACGCCCGGCGACAGCGCTTATCAAGCGGGCGAGGATCTGCGGGACGGGGTCTCGGTGCTCACCGTGCGGGACGCGAAAGGTCTGGAGTTCGACCGGGTGATCGTGGCAGATCCGAACGGCATCCTGACCGAATCGGACCGCGGGCTCAATGATCTATACGTCGCGCTGACCAGGGCGACCCAGCAACTCGGGGTGCTGCACACCGGGCCGTTGCCCGTGGTGTTGCACCGGCTGAAGGGCGCGGCGGCCTGAGCCGCCAGTTCGCTGGTCACGGGCGGGGCTCCGAGGTGGGGGCTCTCAGGTGCGGGGCTGTCAGGTGCGGGGCTGTCAGGGGCGGGGTTTGAGCCGCAGGCCCGGCATCTCCGGGGCCGGCAGCGGGCGCCCAGGGTAGCCGGCGACCGGGCCGAAAAGCTTTTCACCCTGCGAGAAGTCGGATTTCGCTCCCGGGGCGTCGATTTCGGCCATCCCGATCCCAGTCATCCCGATCCCAGTCATCCACTGCCTGCGGAACTCGACGATCTCCTCGTGCGTCCGCCCGATGAAGTTCCACCACATGACGATTCGTTCACCCAGCGGCAGCCCGCCGAGCAGCAGCGCGCGCACGGGCGCGTCCGGCCCGGCGCTAATTTGCAAGGTCGTGGTGCCGGGCGGCAGGTAGCCCATCGACGCGGCCGGGACCGGAACCTCGCAGACCGTGGCGTCGCCCGAGTCGACCAAGAGACCGTGCTCGAAGTCGATTTCCAACGGCAGCTCGGCCGAAAAGCCCGGCTGGACGGTCAGTTCCGCACCGAGGATCGGCGAGAACGCGGTGGCCGGAGAGGTGGTGCCCAGCCATGAGCCGAGGAACACCCGCACGGCGATGCCGGTGTCGGTGGCGGTCGGCGGAATGACGTGTTCGAAGGCGGGCGGAGTGAAGCGGTCCGCATCGGGCAGCGCGATCCACAGCTGCACACCGTGCAGCACCGAGGTGCCAGGAGTGGACACCTCGGAGTGAGCGATGCCGCGCCCGGCCGTCATGAGGTTGAGCTCGCCGGGCCGGACCATTGCGTGTGAGCCGACGCTGTCCCGGTGCTCGATCTCGCCGGTGAACAGCCAGCTCGCCGTCTGCAACCCGGTGTGCGGGTGCGGCGGCACCGCCATCCCGCCGCTCACTGCGACGTCCTGCGGTCCGTAGTGATCGGCGAAGCACCACGGACCGATCAACGAGCGGGACTTCTGCGGCAAGGTCCGGCGGACTGTCATCGCCCGTGGTCCGCCGAGCGGGACTTCCCGCGGCTCCAGCACTTCCAGCCCAGCGTTCTCGGGTCGACCGCCGACACCGCCGAGTGCTGTGCCGGTGCAGACGATCTCGGCGGGATTCAGCTCGATGTTCGTCATACTGGAAGGGTAGGCCGGGAAGGACTTGCCGGGGGGTGGCCCGGCCGCGCCGAGGAGCAGCACGGCGAACCCCGCACTTGACCATCCAAGACCGCGCGGCCCTATGGCCGGCGCGTCGAGCGCGGTTGCTGCCTGGCGGCCAGGGTCGTCGCGACCGGGCGCCGGTTTGTTCCTGCACGAGCCTGCGGCGAAAATGGGTCCGGCCGCCGGTAGCACTCCGCGCCCGGTGAGCCCCTGGAGTACCTGATTCCTGTGCGACACCACACACCGTGTCCCGGGTCAGCACGCACCCGACCATCGGATCCTCGTTGACAGTGAAGGATCCTCGATAGCCGCCGACGAACAGTCGCATCTGTTCCAGGCTCGCCACGCCGTTGTCGAGCCCGAATAGCTCCCATGCTTCGGAGAAGCGCAGCGGCACGAGGCCGCTCAGGAACCCGCCGCCGACGCCACAGTCATACGGAAATCGCTGCCGATTTCGCGGGTGCGACGTTCCCGCCGTAAGGATCGCTTTTATTCGACACAGTCTCGCGGTGATCGCCCTCCTCGCCCGAAAGGGACTCAACGTCACCTCAGCAGGTTTGCCCAGGGGCAAAGACCCCGGTCATCCGCCGATGGGGTAGGGCCCGACCGCCGACGCCGCGATCCGGACCGGCACGGATTCCAGATCGAGAGGTGGCCACGAGCGGCATGCCGGTCACCACAGCGATAGATGCGGAGGGCGATTGACGCCAAACTAACGCCAGGCGGACGACTGCGCGTCGTTGTCACGGACTCGGCGGACGCGCTGAGGGAAGATCATGTGCGACACCGATATTCTCTCGGCCATCGGAAGGAGCGGGGTGCGGATTCTGGTGACCACGTCGCCGTTGTACGGGCATTTCCTCCCGATGCTGCCACTGATCCGGGCCGCGCGGGCCGCTGGCCACGAGGTCGTGGTGGCCACCGGTCCCGATCTTGCGGCCGAGGTACGGCGCCGCGACCTGACGTACTGGCAGGTCGGCCCGAGCATGACCGACGTCCTGGCCGGCATTGCACGTTGGCCGTCGGATTCCGGCGCCGATCGGGTGGAGGCTCTGCGCCGGGATGCCATCGCCTACTTCGGTGAGCCTGGTATCGCCCGGGCGCAGGAATTGCTGCCGCTGGCAGCTGTTGCACCGCCCGATGTCGTGATCCACGAGCAGAGCGACTTCGCCGGATGGGAGGTCGCGGCCGCCCTCGACGTCGTCGGTATCGCACACGGGTACGGACCGCACCTGGCCTTCACCCGGCAGCTGGTCGAGAGTGATCTTCGCGGAGGGCGCTGCGCGGCTCGGCACACCCGATCGCTCGTCGCGGATCGAGGAGGTCATGTACGTCGATCCCTGGCCCGCGAGCCTGCAATCGGGTGAGAGGTCATCTACCGAAGGGTCACCCATGTCCGTCCCGAACCCGAACCCGTGTCGCCGAACGACAGGTTCCCTCAGTCGGTGCTCGACTTGCCGCACACCACAACGGTTTACGCCACCTTCGGCACCGTTTTCGCCGATGCCGGCGTCCTGAGGACCATGATCCACGCTGTGCAGGACCTCGACGTGAACCTCGTCGTGACCACTGGCCACGGCGTCGATCCGAACTCGCTCGGGGTCGCTGCCGGCGCACGTGGTTGCAGTGCCATTCCTCCCGCAGTCCCTGCTGCTGCCAAGATGCAGCGCGGTCGTGTCGCACGCCGGTTCAGGAACGGTGTTGGGGCCCTGGCCCAGCGGCTACCCCAGGTCTGCGTCCCGGTCGGGGCGGATCAGTTCGTCAACGCCGAACGGATCGCTCGGTATGGGGCCGGCATCGTTCTGTCTCCTGATGCCCGCACACCCCAAGCGGTAAGGGCCGCGCTGCTTTCGGTCCTGCAGGATCCGTCCTTCGCCTCCGCGGCCACGCGGCTTCAGAGCGAGGTCGAACGAATGCCACCCGCTGACGCGCTCCTGTCGACACTGCTGGCGGGGAAATGACGGGGCACTCCCCGCGAGAATTGACTGCAGGGCAGTGGGGTGCGCGTCGGCATGAGGTCCCGCTGTCCATTCTCGGCGGGACGAACTGGGTCGTCTTCGAACCCTCCGCTGGTCGTGCGCCGCCCCGCCCGAGCTTGCGCGGACGGAATTGGCGACTTCCGTCCCTCCAGTCCCACAACCGCGACCTTCATGCGCGGTGGAGACGATGATCCGCGCCATCAAGGGGGCGCGCGGTAGCGGGTGGAGATCGTTCAGGCCATCCGCACGCCGTTGTCCAGCAGGGTGACGCGCAGCAGCAGGGCGGCTTCGGGGCCGATGATCCCGTCGACCACCGTCAGCATCCGGCCGACGAACTCCGGCCCGTGAGCGACCTCTGGTCCATCGGCGAGATGATGCGACAGTTCGTGCAGCACCACCAGTTCCCGCATCGCCCATGGAGCATTGCCGCGGTTGCCCCGGTGGGCCGGTACCGCCATCACGGCACCCGCGCGCTCGTAGTGGGCCTGCGCGTCGCCGGCGCGTCCGCGCACGACCACCGGCACGGCCGCCCGCGCCCAGCTGGCCCGCACCCAGCCGAGCGCAAGAACCTGGTCGACATAGGACTGCACCGAGTCGATCGAGGCGAACCTCCGTTCCACCGGCAGCGCGATCCGGGAACCGGCGACCTCGATCAGCGGGTACACGGCGGATCGGTCGAAGAGCCGGTGGACCAGATGTTCGGCGTCGTAGACCCTCGAGCGCTGGGCGTCCCGGGTGGCCGTCATTCGCTCGGCCTTCGTCACTGGGTCGTCATGGCGGATCCGTCACGAACCACCTGCGATCTCGGGCCGTGTGCCGCCGATCGATCGTTCTGCGCCGAGCCGGGCGCGCCGGCCGGCCTGGTCGCCCGCTTGCTGCGATCGAGCGGAGTAGCCGCTGGTCGCTCGGGTACCGGTCCAGCTCCCGCGCGCCGTGGAGTTCGCCCGGTAGTGCTCCGCGAGTTCGATCTCCCGTTCCCGCAGCACCAGGGCCACGCTCGCACCGTCGGTCCCGTTGCGCACGCTGTCCACGTCGCCGCGGTCGGAAACTCCGGTCGTCCGCGTCGCACCCCGTTCGACCTGCTCGCGCGCCTCCGTCAGCCTGGCCCCGATCCGCGCCGCGAACGCCTGCTGGAAGTTGATTCTGGCCGTGGTGGCGTGCACCGGCCGCTCGACCAGCCCGTAGTCGTAACTGACCTCCCGCCGCCACCGGTTGTACCGCTCCGAACCGGGGATCTTGACCTGTTTGGTGACCTTCTCCCTGGCGTAGTCGCCGGACTTGATGTACGCGTCGGAGGCCCGCACCATCTGCACGACCAGGGATGCGTACAGCGCCTGCACGGTGTCGATGTCGGTGTCGAATCCGTACGCGTAGACCCGGCTGGAGTCCCTGGCGATATCGCAGGTCAGGTTGTTGGCCCGGCCGATGGCAAGGAACAGCTGGACGTAGGTGCGCAGGCCGCGCTTGCCGGACTCGCCGATGATGACGGTCCGCTGGGTGGGCCGGACCCGCCCATCGCGGTGTTCGCTGTGCGCCCTGGCCACCGCGATATCGACCGCGGACAGCGTGGCCAGCCGCTGCGCTGCCTGCAGGTAGGCGTCCGCCTCGTGTTCGTTGTCGGTGCTCTCGGCCTTGCGCAGCAGCGCCGCGATCCGAGTCAGGTCCTTGTCAGCCATGTGCGGCCCCCGCAGTCAGATGGTGATGGTGTCTGTGGCATGAGCGGCCCTGCGAGTTCGGTGTCCCCGCCAGGACCATCCTTCCTGGACGAGAGCATGCCAACGACCACCGACAGCCCGTGTTGGGCGCCGACCGGCCCACCTGCGCACAGTTCAGTTCAGCTCAGCCCCGGTGGCCTTCAGACAGAAGTTCCACAGCCGGCGGCGCGCGTAGGGATCATCCTTCTGCCACGGCAGGTGGTGGGTCGGCCGCACGCGCCGGTCGTGCCAGAACTGGCCGGTGCTGAGCCCCGGTTCGCCGGCCGCGGCCAGCCAGACGATCGTGTCGGCGCCCTGCTCTGCGGAGCGCAGAATCGGCCGGGTGACTTTTTCGAACGTCGGCAGCGAACCGCTGACCCCGGGTGTCGCGGCCCATCCCGGATGCATGCTGTGCACGACAGGGTCGCCGGGCTGGATGAAAGCGGCGGCGAGCTGTTCGGTCAGCACGACCTGCATCCGCTTCGTCCGGGCATACGCGGTGGCGCCCCTGTACTCACCGGACTCGTACTCCAGGTCGTCGGCGGGCAGCGGAGCCGTGTACATGCCGCCGGAGGACACCCAGATCACCCGCCCGTCGCCGTCGGCCTGCAGCAGCGGTCGCAGCCCGGCGGTGAGCAGGAACGGCCCGAGCACGTGGGTGGCGAAGGTCACCTCGTGGCCCTGTGCGGTGACGGACCTTTCCGGAGGCAGTACCCCGGCGCAGTGCACCAGGCCGTGCAGCGAGCCGACGTCCTCACCGATGGTGTCGACCAGGGCGCGGACCGCGTCGAGGTCGCTGATATCGGCCTCGTGCTCGACCAGTTCGGCGTCCCTGACCTGCAGTCGGATCTCTGCGGCGGCCGTGCCCAGCCGGTCTCTGCTCCGGCCGACCAGGTGCACCCGCGCGCCGAGGGCCGCCAGGCCCGCCGCCGTGGCCGCGCCCAGACCGGAACTGCCGCCGGTCACCACGATGTCGACCTGACGAGAGAACGGCGCCGGATCCGCCGGCCACCACGCCTTGCGCAGCCAGGGTCCGATCGCGCTGTATCCCGGAACGACGAGCACGTCCAGCAGCCGATCGAGCGCCGTGGCGGGGAAGGACGGTCCGGCCGGCGGCCGGCTGGTCTCGGTGGTGCTCTCGGAGTTCATCTGGGTGCTCATGTCTTCGATCGTAGGTGAGCCCCACGGTTGTCCCGGCGGGTCACACGGGAGCAGCGGGGGACTGCCGATGGGCGCCGGGCGTGGGCATGGCTGGCTCCGCACCCGAGTCGCCACTTTCGGCCCTTTCCCCGGCTCGCGAAGGGCCGAAAGTGGTGACTCGATGGGCGCCCGCTCCGCCCGGCTCAGCGCGGTGGGCCAGTAGCGGTCACAATCTGTCCGCTTCATCCGGCAGGCTGGGCCCATGTCGGACACCTCGGCGCGGCTGCTTCGGCTGCTGTCGCTGCTCCAGGCCCGTCGTGACTGGCCAGGTGACGCGCTGGCCGAGCGACTGGAGGTCAGCGCCCGCACGGTGCGCCGGGACGTCGACCGGTTGCGCGAGCTGGGCTATCCGGTGCGGGCCGCGAAGGGCCCCGACGGCGGTTACCGGCTCGACGCCGGCGCGGACCTGCCGCCGCTGCTGTTCGACGACGAGCAGGCCGTCGCGGTCGCGGTCGCACTGCAGACCGCCACCGGCAGCGTCGTCGGCATCGAGGAGGGTGCGCTGCGGGCCTTGGCCACCGTGCGGCAGGTGATGCCGGCCAGGCTGCGCCAGCGGATCGACGCCCTGCAGGTGACCGCGGTGGCCCGTGACGGGGCCGGCCGGCCGAGGGTGAACACCGAACACCTCATCGCCATCGGCGCCGCGGTTCGCGCCCACGAGGTGCTCCGGTTCGACTACGAGACCCCCAATTCGACGGGCGCCGAGCGGGCCTGGCGACCGCCGCGCCGCGCCGAGCCGCACCACCTGGTGACCTGGGGATCGCGCTGGTACCTGATCTGCTGGGATCTGGACCGCAACGACTGGCGCACCTTCCGGGTGGACCGGATGACTCCGAAAAGCCCCACCGGTCCGCGCTTCTCGCCGCGCGAGCTGCCCGGCGGCGACGTCGCCGGTTACATCGACGCGGCGTTCCGCGGCGGCGAGTGGCCGTGTCGCGGGGAGTTCATCCTGCACGCACCGGCCGCGCAGATCGACGCCTGGGTGAACGGGCAGGCGGTGGTGGAAGCGCTCGGACCGGACCGATGCCGGGTGATCGCCGGGTCATGGTCGTGGGATCGGCTGGCCGTCTGGGCCGGTCTGTTCGACGTCGACATGGAGATCGTCGGTCCGGCCGAATTACGCTCTGCCGCAGCGCGTCTGGCTCGCAGGTACCGAGCAGCCGCGGAAACTGTTCCGGCGGCGTCCCCGACACCCCCGAGGTCACCGTGACGCGGGCGCGCCAGCCGAGCCCGAAGCGGCGATGCCGTCACCGGAGAGCCGCGGCAGCACCACCAGCCGCCCGGTCAGCAGCAGCAGGACGGCCTCGATCCGACCTTCGACGTCGCGGCGATCAGTTCGTCGGCCGGCACGCCGGCACGCGGCGTTGTGGATCATCCGGTTCATTCCTCCGGGGTGCCTGACGATCTGGGCCAATGCCTGCCCGGGGCCGATCTGTTGCAGGGTCAGGTGCGCAGCGACGTCACGCACCGTCCAGCCGCACAAGGAGGGCTGCGTCCACTCCTGGTCCCTCAGGTTCTCGAGCAGCGCAGCGACGGCCGGGCGCCTTTCATCGATCGCGTGCCACGCGTCGTTGAGGTTCATGATTGCCCCAGCTGTGCTAGTGAGAAAGATTGCTGGACAACGCTTCCCGGCTACTTCCGGCAGGAATGAGGGTGTCCGGCAGGGCCGCCAGACGACGGCGCGGGTCGAACTCCGGATCGGGGATGGCCAGCTCATGCAGGACCAGGCCGGTCCAATAGTTCATGATCAGGTTCGCGTCCCGCTCCACGTCGGTGGAGCCGACGACCCGCAGCCAGGTCGCGAACCACGCGTTCACCCGGGCACCCGTCGAGCCCAGTTGCTGACGCAGCGAGGGCAGGCGCGCACTCTCGATCAGCAGCGTGTACCTGGCCAGGGTTGAGGGTCCGGTGAGTCCTCGTGGCGTCCACGGCGAAGGCCGACGCCGCCGTAGCCAACTCCGCCGGCGTCGTCGGCGACGGCCGGCCGGCCGGCCAGGTGCTCCCAGTTGGCGCGCTCCCGGGCGGAGAAGCGCTCCGCGATGCCGTCGAAAAGCGCGTCCCTGGTACGGAAGTGGTTGGACGTGGAGCCCACCGGGAGCCCGGCTTGCGCGTCCACCGCGCGATGGGTCACCGCCCGAACGCCCCGATCTCCGAGCAGCGAGATCGCGTCCAGCAACTGCTCGCAGCGATCGGCCACGCAGGTGAACTACAACTGGAGTGGCATCCACGACAAGTGGAGTTATCCACCTGGTCCGATGCAGTCCATGAACGGTCGACGACCCGTCCACGACAAGGGGCCCCGGTCCGCGTCACCGCGACCAGGGCCCTTCATCGTCTGTCTCAACCAGAGTGGGCAAGGGGGGAGTTGAACCCCCACGTCCTTTCGGACACACGGACCTGAACCGTGCGCGTCTGCCATTTCGCCACTTGCCCGA
>JBBQGJ010000114.1:0-17196 GCA_038322925.1 Mycobacteriales bacterium | reverse complement strand
TGATCGACGCCGCGGACCTGGCGATCATGAGTGCGGTCTCCGCTGTGATGGCGCCGTATCCCTCGAGGTGGCCGGGTAGGCGGTCGAGCCCGGCGAGGGTGGAGGCCGACAGTGTGACGCTCAGGTGGGGACGGCGTCCTTGCCGGCTCGCGCGCCGCGATGCGCGTCGACGTTCACGGTTGCCGATGGTATCGGCGGACGGGAGGTCTGGTTGGTGCCCGCAGGTCAGGCATTGCGAGCGTTGTGGCGCTTGAGTTCTCGCCGTCTGTGTTGTTGATGCTTGTCTCGTCGCCGCTTGGGTTGTCCCGTTTCCAGCCGCGTACAGGGATATCGCGCCGGCGCTGGCGGCGCCCGCCGCGCTGATGCCCGTGTCGGTGTCGGTGTCCGTGTCCGTGTCGGCGTCGGCGGTGTCCGTGTCGGTGTCGGTGTCCGTGTCGGCGTCGGCGGTGTCGGTGTCGGTGTCCGTGCCGGTGTCCGTGTCCGTGTCCGTGTCGAGGGACACGCCGGACAGCGATCCGTGGCTCGGGATGACCGGAGCGGCAGCGTGATCGCCGTGATCGGACGGTGTCGGCTCCGGATCGGGATCAGGGTTGGAGGTCGCCTGCATTGCCGCACCGACGCCTGCCGTGGACGAGTTCTGATCGGGTTCACCCGGGGCGCCTCCAGCTGAACCCGGGGCGCCCTCGGCGTCGTCGAGGAGATCGGTGAGGTCGACGTATCCGTGGGTGAGCAGTTGTTCTGCGATGTCGTGCCAAGCGTCGACCCGGCGGGCCGCGACGGGTCGGTCATCGTCGGTGCCGGTCTTGTCAGCGAGGAGATCGGCAAGGGTGAAGATGGACATGGCGGCATCCGCAGGAGCGAAAGCCCGCACCGAGGCCATGCCATCGGGCAACGAGCGCAGCACCAGTTCCCGTTCACGCTTGGCCTTACTCTCCCGGTTTTCCGCAGCTTGCGGGTCCGCTGCGATCACCGCTCGGTCGAGCAGACCGCGCAGATTGCCAGCGGAGCGGTCCTCTGCGATGGGCAGGATCCGATCCTGAACCGCTTCGCGCAGGGACGGTCTCAGCGGAGCTGTCCGTTCGGCGATCAGCCACGCCCGACCTCGATCGATCCGGCCCGCGGCCAGCGCCCGCACGGTCGCCGGCAAACCTTCGCACAGGTCCTGCGCCTTTCGGACCCGGGAACCGGCAGTGATGGGCGAGATCTGCAACGCCGCAGCAACTTCCGCCGCGGCCAGCGACGCAGCCCGCTCCTGAACGAGTGTTTCCACGGTGTCCAGATCGATGTCGCCATCCGGCCGTCGGCCCTGACCGCCCTTGTCCATCAACTCCGCGACGAGTTCGGAGACGTCGCCGGCTCGCCCGGGGCGAGCGAACTCGCTGAGCAGGCCCATCTGCCTGGCAGCGAGGAGGGACAGGGCCTTCTCCGACGCGACGATCGCATCGACCAGTTCCGCACCGGACAGGGCACCGGGGTCCACCTGCGCGACCGCGCCCATCGACTCGGCGCAGCCCGAGTTGGCGGCGAGCTCCGACCAGGACCCCGTCCCGAAGGACGGCGAGCCACAGGCGGTCTGCGACGCGTCAGCGCAGCTGGCAGCGTCATCGCATGCAGTCACTGAAACCACCCCCGCATCACATCACCTGATCAAGTCCCGTCTTGGATACCTGTTCGATTTTAGCATCTCTGACTGGGGTGATACAACCCCTTGTGTCGAATCATTGGAAGGTGGGCCAGATCAGTTCGGTGCCTCATGGCATCCTGTCGGGGTGCTCTTCCGCGGCTGGCTCCGGCCAAACCTTCAGGCCCGGACGACGGAGCTGACGTTGTGCGCGCCGACAGATGGATCAGAAGAAGTGGGCGGTCGTGCGCACCGTGGTCGGCTACATCCAGACGACGCACCGCAGAGTTGTTGATGCTTGAAATCCGGACCCTCGACGACGAACTCTCACCCTGGCCATTGACGGCCACGGCCGTGGACCAGCCCACCCCGGAACCACGGGTCACCGGCACCGACAGCGGACCGGGGTTTCTAGGACGAGGGCGCGGACTCCGGCCAGGCCGGAGGTTCGCCGGATGCACCCGCGGTCGCCCGGCGACTGATCACCCCGATGATCACCAGCGTGACGATCCCCAGCAGCGGGTAGATCACCCCGAGCCCGGATTGCCACCCCGGCCGGGACGCGGGCTGGTCGATGTACTGGAACGAGATCAGGATGCTGACCACGTAACTGCAGGTGGCCACCAACCAGGCCACTGTCAGCACCCGCACCGGGGTCAGCCGTTGCTGCGGACCGAACAGGCACCACAGCAGCAACGGCAGCACCCAGACCCAGTGGTGCGACCAGGAGATCGGCGAGATCAGCAGGCCGGTGAACTGCACGGCCAGGAACGCGGCGGCCCGGTCGCCCGCCTTGAGACAGACCCGGGTCACCCACAGCCCGAGCAGCCCGGCCGCCGCGGCCGCGACCAGCCACAGTGACGTGAGGTCCTGTCCGGCGAGCCTGGCGATCGCACCGCGCAGGGATTGGTTGATCGCCGACCACACCGGCCCGGTCCGGCCCGGGTCGAAGATCAGCTTCGTGAAGTAGCGGACGGTCTCGTCGGGCAGCACGACCAGGGCGACCCCGATGGTGGCCACGAAGAACACCACCGACCAGATCACCGCCGACCACCTGCGCTGCAACAGGTAGTACAGCCCGGTGATCGCCGGTGTGAGCTTCACCCCGGCCGCGATGCCCACCGAGAATCCGGCCATCCATTCCTTGCCGGCGACCGCGCCGGCCAGCAGCAGCGCCGCCAGGAACAGGTTGATCTGGCCGTAGTTGAAGGTGGTGCGCACCGGCTCGAGCCACAGCCCGAGCGCGGTGATGGTGACGACGATGCCGCGGACGTGCCGCAGCGGGCTCGGCGCCTTCGGTCCCGCCCTGCCGAGCAGTCGCAGGGTCGAGTACGCCATCACGCCGATCGCGCCGAACGAGGCGATCTGCCACAGGATCCGCAGCAGCGTCCACGGCAGCCAGGTCAGCGGCAGGAAGATCATGGCCGAGAACGGCGGATAGGTGAACGGCAGGTGCAACGGCTCGGAGAAGAAGTCATACAGCGTGCCGTCGGTGAGATGCCGTGCGCCGTCGACGTAGACGGCGAGGTCGACCATCAGGAAGGGGTCGGAGCCGGCCAGCGTGGCCAGCACGTGCAGCACTCCGGTGACGGCGAGCAACGCCCACGGGGCCCACGACGACGCCACCAGCCGCTGCAGCGCACCGAGCACGACGCGCACCCTCCGCTCACGACCGGTCCGTGCGCGGAGCGCAGTAGGGGGACGGGCCGCTCGCTGATCCTAGGACCGGATCACGGAATCAAGCCGCCGACGAGCCCGCCGAGCAGGTAGGTCACCGCCATCGCGAGCATGCCACCGGCGATGTTCCGGACGACGGCCCTGGCCACCGGGGCCTTACCGAGCCGGGCGCTGACCGAACCGGTGACCGCCAGCGCGATGACGACCGCGACGACCGTCACCCACGCCTGCGAGCTGACCACCACGCCGAGCAGCGGGATCAGCGCGCCGACCACGAACGACACGAAGCTGGCCAGTGCGGCGTGCCAGGGGTTGGTCAGCCCGTCGGGGTCGAGGCCGAGTTCGGCCTCGGCGTGCGCGCCGAGGGCGTCCTTCGCGGTCAGCTGCACGGCAACCTTGCGCGCGAGGTCCTCGTCAAGACCCTTGGCCGCGTAGATCTGCGTCAGTTCCTCCAGTTCCTCGTCGGGGGTCTCGGCGAGCTCGCGGCGCTCGATGTCCAGCACCGCCCGTTCGGTGTCCCGCTGGGTCGACACCGACACGTACTCGCCCGCGGCCATCGACATGGCGCCGGCCATCAGGCCTACCAACCCGGCCAGGATGATCGGGCCGCGCTCGTCGGTGGCACCGGCAACACCCAGCACAATCGCGGCCGTCGAGACGATGCCGTCGTTCGCGCCGAGCACCCCGGCCCTGAGCCAGTTCAGTCTGCTGGCCAGTCCGGTGTCGTGGGGCTCATGGTGGTCGGGCCCGTCGGAAGGCTTGGGTGTCGGCGGCTGACCGCGTTCGGAACTGCCGGCCTTGTCCTCGGTGGCGCTCACCGACCCAGCTTGATCCAATTGACTCCGGGATTCCAGCCAGCGAAGCCTTCCCTACCTGCAGCTTTGGCCTCGGACGCGAGCATCGTCGTGCCGCGGATGGTCACCCCTTGGTGGCCCCAGCGGTGATCCCGGCGACGAAATACCGTTGCAGAGAGACTTACGCGATCACCATCGGCGCGCTGGCCACCAGCACGCCGGCGAACAGCACCGGATAGTTCGTCGTGTACTCGCCCTTGAAGTCCAGCAGCGCCTTGGGCAGCGTCGCCTTGGCCGGGTCGGTGATGAACAGCAAGGGGTACAGCAGGTCGTTCCAGTGCATGACGAACAGGAAGATGGCGACCGCCGCAAACGACGGTTTGGCCAGCGGCAGCGCGATCGACCAATAGGTCCGCCACTGGCCGGCACCGTCGATCTCCGCTGCCTCGAACAGTTCGTTGGGCAGCGTCTTGAGAAACCCGGTCAGGATGAAGATCGCGACCGGGCAGGTCACCGCGATATTGATCAGGATGAGGCCAAGCAGCGAGTTCGTCAGACCGATCTGCTTGAAGATCACGTACTGCGGGATCATCGCGACCTGCGCCGGCACCGCCAGGCCGAGCGCGAACACCCCGAACACGACAATCCCGGTCCAACCGAGGATCCGGGCGATTCCGTAGGCCGCCCAGCTGGACACGAGCAGGGTCAGCACCACCGAACTGAGCGTCACCACCACCGAGTTCAGCAGGCTGGTGCCGAGTCGACCGCCCTCGAGCAATTCACCGAAATTGTCCAGGGTTGGCGTCGTCGGCAGCCCGAACGGGCTGGCATACATCTGCGGCGACGTCTTGAGGGCGGTAAACAGCGCGACCGTCAGCGGCACCAGGATGATCAGCGAGTACACCGTCAACCCGACCGTCCAGGCCACTCCGCGCACACTGGGCGCAGCCAGCGCCATGCCGCTCACCCACCTCTCGACGACAGCGCGACCGCACGCCGTTGCACGACCGTCACCAGCGCGACCACCAGCACGAAGATGACCGATTGCGCGGCGGCGCAACCGAATTCGAAGGTGCGGAAGGCAGAGTTGTAGATCAGCGTCGACAGGATCGGTGGCGTGATTGGGTCCGCCGCCGGTGCTGGCATAGATCAGGTCGAACGCCTTGAACGACTGAATCGTCGTGTAGGCCACCACGATCGCGGTCGCCGGCGCCACCAGCGGCCAGGTCAGATAGCGGAAGCGCTGCCAGCGATTCGCGCCTTCCAGATCCACGGCCTCGAACAACTCCGGCGGAATCGTCTGCAGCCCGGCGATGTAGACCACCATCATCTGCCCGGCGTGGAACCAGATCTGCACGATGGCCAGGTAGTAGATCGCCAACGACTGATCACCCAGCCACGGCTGCTGCCAGCTGCCCAAGCCGACCGCCGACAGCAGGGTGTTCGCCAGGCCGAAAGTCGGGTCGTAGACGAACGACCAGACGAAGGCCACCGACACCGACGACAGCACCGTCGCGAAGAAGTACAGCGCCCGCAACGCGATGTTCGTGCGGGTATTGCGTTGCAGGGCAAGGGCCAGCACCAGCGACAACGTCGTCTGCCCGATCACCACGGCCAGCATGAACTTGAACGAGTTCCCGACGGCCTGGGTGAAAACGCTGTCGCCGCCGAAGAGCCGTCGGTAGTTCCCCAGCCCCACCTCGTTGAAGGTGGCCGACAGGCCATCCCAATCGGTGAGCGAGAACCGGAACGCCTGCACCGTCGGCCACAGCACCAGCCACAGGTAGATCACCGCCGCGGGTATCAGGAACAGGAAGAGCCGAGGATCGTTGCGGCGACTGGACTGTCGCCTCCGACGTTTGCGGCGCGGCTCCGGCTCAGGCTCGGTGAAGGTGAGCGACCTTGGCGGGGCGGACGCGACGGCCGACTCGCCCTGCACCGTGTCGCTGGTCATCCGCCGCCGCGCTTCTGGTCGACGATCTGCTGTGCTGCCTCCGCCGCCTGCTCGGGAGTCGAACCGGTGGCGACGGCCACCGGCGAGTTCTCGATCGCGCTGCGCACATCGGCATTGGTGAACTGGAATCGCGGCGCCAGCAGCGTCTTCTTCTCCACCCACGGCGCGAGGGCCTTGAGGTCCGCGTTCTCGTACTCGACCCCGGACACCGTGACGTGCTGGGAGGTGCCATTCGCGTACGCCGCGCCATTCTCCGGCTGCGAGAGGAACTCCACCCAGGCACGGGCGGCGTCGGGGTTCTTCGCCTGGGAATTCACCCCGAGAGTGAACGTGGCATTGAAGATGCCCTCGAACGTCGCGGTGGTTCCGGCCGGAGTGGTGACCAACGGCGCGAGCTCGATCGGGAAGGCGCCGCCGGCCTTGCGCACCTGAGCGATCTGGTAGGTACCAGTCGGCAGGATCGCCGCCTTGCCCTGGCTGAACAGGGCCAGCACACCGTCATTGCTGGCACCGGCGAAGTTCTGCTGGAAGTACTGGGAAAGCTGCTGGAACTGGGTCAGCGACTTCACCCACCAATCGTCGGTCGCCCTGTACCGCCCGTCCTGGATCCCGGCGAACATGTCCGGTGTCGGGCCGTTGTTCATCACCAAAGAATTGATGATCTGGAACGCGTTCGCCGGGTCGCTACCGGGCCACGCGATCGGGTCCACGCTCGCCGCCTTGAACTTCTCCATCGCGGCGATGTACGCGTCCCAGTCCGCCGGGACCTCGGAAATGCCTGCCGTGTCGGCGATCTCGGTGTTCAGCAGCGGCATGTTGAAGATCAGCTGATACGGAAGGCCCAGTTGTTTGTCGCCCGCGGCACCGGGGGTGATCAGGTTGGCGACGTAATTCCCCGTGTAACTCGCGCCGGTCAGGTCGGCAAAGATGCCCGATCGCTGAACTGACTGAATTGCGTGCCACGGAACGCTGTCAGGGCATCGCCGATCAAGCCGTCCCTGGCCTTCTGTGCCGCCGTCGACTGGTACTGGTCCGACGGATCGATGGTTGTGCCAGCGACGTTCACCGCTTTCGACGCTCCGCGGGCTGTCACCGTGGACACCGCTCGCGACGATCTGCGGCAGAACGTCACGGCCGTCGGGACGGTGAGTTTCCCACTCGACGGGCGGCAGCACACCCTGACCGCGACGCGCGGACCCGACGACCGGCTGTATGTGTCGTTCCGGGATCTCACGAACGGGACGAAGACGGCGCCGTGGCGCGTGGTGACCGCATCCGTTCCAGCCGGCGCAGCCGTACCGGACGATGGCACGGTGATCATCGACTTCAACCGCGCGGTCAACCTGCCGTTCGCCTTCACCGAGTTCGGCACCTGCCCGGCACCGGTGCCGGGCAACGACCTGCCGCTCGCGGTGACGGCCGGCGAGCTGGCGCCGGTCCGGGTCACCGGGCCAACTGCACGATGAGCTCACTGGTCACCCTGGTCGGCAATCCCAAATCGGGTTCCCGAACCCTCTCCGCAGCAAGCACTCTGGCCGATGGACTGGCCGAACGGTTCGACGGTGCCCGCCGGACGATCATCGATCTGGCGGACATCGCCGACGGCCTCCTGGCACCCTGGCGGCTCTCGGAAGCGGCCGCGCAGGCGGCGGCCGACGTCAAGGTCGCCGACCTGCTCGTCATCGCGACGCCGACCTACAAGGCGAGCTTCACCGGGCTGCTCAGACTCTTCCTCGACGTGCTGCCGGCCGGCTCGCTTGCCTCTACGGTGGTGGTGCCGGTGACCGTGTCGGGCGGCCCCGCGCACCGCCAGCTGGCCGACCTGCAACTGCGGCCGGTGCTCTCGGAACTGGGCGCGGTCGTTCCGGCGCCCACTCTGCTCCTGGAGGAGTCGGAGCTGCCCGGGCTGCCGGACCTCGTCCGGAGTTACGTCAGCCGACACGGGCCGGTGATCGCAGCTGCGGTGGGGGCTGTGCAGGGTTCTCGGCAACCCGCCTGACCGCTACAGGACGTGAGCGCCGTGAAGCACCAGCGGCGCCCACGCCTTGGCGGGCCGGCGCCCGTGACCGGGGTCGATCCCGATGATCCGGCGGCCCTCGACGATCGCCGTGGCGTGCCGGCGCACCGTGACCTCGGATATCAATCACCTGAGTAGGGGCCGGCCGTATTCACGGCCGGTCGCCCAGTCCACCGTGCTGCTGTGCCCGTGCACCTGGTCGAACGGCGCCGGCTCCGTCGACGCCAGCCAGGACGGCAGCAGTTCGTCCGGAGCCGAGGCCCACAGCGGGCCGGCGGAGAGGTCGACCTCCCCGGTGACCATCACTCCGCCGCGGAACAGCCAGGATTCGTGCAGCCTGCCGATCATTGAATTCAGTGACCTAGCGGCCAACGCCGCGGTGGCCGGCTCACCGACGAAGTGTCGCCAATAGCCCTCGGTGAGTCCTGCGTGGGTCACCAGGTAGTCGTGCCCGTCATCTGTCCCGATGGCGACGGCGACCCGCATCCGGCGGGTCCGCCACCATTCGAACACCATCTCCGTGACCTCCGACGGCAGCCGCTCGGGCCAGTGGAACCGAGGCGGCGCAAGGTATTGCGCCTCGTGGTTGCCGACGAGCTGAATCCATTGCCTGGGTTGCGCATTCATCACCGTGCGGGCGATGTCCACGGCACCCGGGGAATCCGGCCCCCGGTGGATCAGGTCGCCGACCTGTACGACCGTCAGGTCGGCGGGCAGGGCCAGTGTCTCGGGATCGGCCCCGAGCCGCACCAGTGCCGATCGCAGTTCTGCCGCCTGCCCTCCCACGTCACCGAACAGCGCGATCCGGCCAGGGACCGACGGACCGGCGGACGAGGACATGGCAGCAGTGCATCACATTTTCGCAGCGACAACCGCGTTGGCTCTTGCGACTTCGCCCAGCCAGGCCGGGCCGGCTCGGGAAGGCGGACGAATGCCTCTCGGTCGACCGTGACCAGGGCGGCAATGTGCTCGGGACGAACCGGCAGTTGGCAGTGCGACAATAGCGGCGCCCTGCCGTATTGGTCAGTCAATGCCCAGGACAATTCCATCGTCGACAATGGCCTGGACAGCATCGCGATCGTGGTCGACTCGGGTTACACCTGGATCATCATCCCGTGTCGGGAAATCGCTCGAAAGGCAAAGGATCGTCATGCGTTTCATACCGATGGCCCGTGGGCGTGATCCATTCACCGGAATGCGGGCCGGTACGCCGAGTCCGGTGCCCAGCGTGCGTTTTCGCTCGGTGGTCAGGTCGGCACTTTTCGTCAAGATTGCCTGCGGTGGTTGCTCCCTCGGGTACCGGGATGACGTGGTCCTGGTCGCACCGCCACGCCGGCACCGCGCAGACAGGGTTGGTGCACGCGCCGTCGCGGTAACTGATCGCGAGACCCAGCTTGCGGGAGGGAAACCGGCCGAGTTCGGTGACATCGAGCAGGTTCCCGCATTCGTCGGTGATCAGCCGGTGGAACAGCGTGCCCGGCTGCGCTGCGAGATCCCGGATCGTGTCCGCGGCGACGAGGGAGGAGCGATCCATCAGCTGGCCCGGAGTATCCGTGAACCCGAACAGCGACGCTGCCGACACGACAATGCCGATGTTCACCTGCACCGGCCGGATGGTGATGCCCTTTGCGGGTGACCCGCCGACGGAGCCCACACCCGCCGTCGGACGCGCCGCCCCCGTACCGGGTGCACTGACTGCAGCGAGCGGTGGGTCGGGTCGAAAGGCGGACGCCGGCAACTCCCAGTCGTCGATTTCCGGAGCCACGGATGCTTCGTTGTCACGGTCGTCGGGGTCACCGTCGTCGGGGTCACCGTCGTCGGGGTCACGGTCGTCGGGGTCACCGTCGTCGGGATCACCGTCATCGGAGTCACCGTCATCGGAGTTGCCGATCTCTGGATTTCGGTTCGGGTTCGGGTTCGGGTCCGCACCGAGTTCTCCGTTGCCGGCGGAGTCGCTTCCAGGACCGTCTGCCTGACTCGAGACGTCATGGCAGATATCGGCTGTCACATCTGTCCGGCCACCAACGTCGAGCACGTCCGAGGCCTCCTCGTCGACGGGTTCGTCGTCGTCCGCGGCATCGCTGTTCGTGTCCCAACGGGTCGCGCACCCGTTGCTGATCCGGCCGAGCAGCATGTCCACCAAGGCATCTGCCCGTCGCTGCTGCAGGTTCCGGGAATCGCCGGGTCCCGCAAGCTCCGCGACGGCCGTGAGCACCTGGTCGATCGCAACAGCGTCCACCGAAGACACCATGGCGTGCATGAAACTGACCCCGTCCACGTCCGGCCGCACCGAGACGTACCTGTCGGTCAGCGACCGGCGCATCCGTTCGTCCGTTTGATCGGGTTCGACCCGGGCGATGAACTGGTTCAACCATCTGCCCAGCAATTCCGGAGTCTTACAGACCGCGACGTCCACGACAACGTGGTCGAGCAGTTGTTTCGACTCGTCCCGAACCAGCAGCCGCAGCGCGCGGTTGATCCGGATGGCCCTGTCGTGGTTGATGTCTCCGACCAGCCACGCATCCCAGGAATCCGGCGCCTCCGCGCGCAACCGGCGCGCCATGCCCAGCACTTTCTGGACCGATTATTTCGATTCCCGCAATGCCAAACCGATCTCTATCGCACCGAACTCGCCGGCCTTGTATCGAGCATCGTGTCCAGTTGCCTGCGCCTCGGCAATGACCTGCCGATCGCAGCGAGAGCGACGGTCGGAGAACTCCATCATCAACTCGGCGCGACGCGCTTGCGCACGGGCAAGCACCTTCTGCTGAGCCGCCAACTCATCGACCAGTTCGGCCGCTCGCACGGTGCCCTGGTCCGTCGATTTCCCCATGAACAGAAGCTACAACACCACACCGACAGTGGCCCTTGACGCGAGATTCGGGCGAAGGCAACAGCTTCCGGAACAGAGCATCGCGCCAGCTCGGGTGTCATCGCGCTGATCAAATAGCCGCTTCGATGCGGATCTCGAGATCAACACGTGATTGGCCCGGGCCGCGCTTGGGCGAGGCGTCGGTGCGGCAGCGGTGCGCCGGCTCGACGTCGATGTGGTGTGATGGGTTGACCAAGGGCTCGGTTTCGCGGTTATCACACTCGGCTCCGCTTCCCGGGCTCCGCACCCCACTCGGCTCCGGTTTTGTGGTGTCGGCGCCGACATATGGCGGCGTCGAGGTCACGAAACCGGCGCCGAGTGCGGGCGCTGGGCCGTCGGCGGCGCCGGGAACGCCCTGTGCCATTCACCGACCGCCACACACCGACCGCCACACACCGCCCGCCACACCGACCGCCACACACCGACCGCCAATCATCGACCGCCATTTCACTGGCCGCAACGTCGCGCTTCCCCGTCCCGCAGACACCGATCTGATGTCAGGCTGTGGCACGATGGCGCCGTCGCCGTGACGCCAGCGAGTCAGCAAGGAACGGAACGAGGAGATGCCGCAATGGATGTCAACACCTTCCGAGCGAGCCGACGGGCGCTCCACGGGGTGGCCGAGCTAATCCTGGCTGGGCCCGCCTATGCACGTGATGGTGACATCCGACTGCGGCCCACTCCCGGCGGGTTCGGCGTCTGGGCGCAGCCCGGTCCCCGCATCGACCGCGTCGAACTGGTGGCCGGCACCCGACGGATCCCGCTCGGCGGCACGGTGCAGTCGTTGGCCGACGCAGCGGGCGTAGCGCCCCGCCCGCTCAATGATGTCTACGCCGACGGCGCAGGCGTCGGCCTCGCCGACGTGATCGAGGTCGATCCGGCGGCGGCCGAACTCCTGGCCGCAGCCCTCGCCGACGGCGATCGGGCGCTGGAGCTGTTCGCGCCGGACGCGGAACGAGTGCTCTGGCCCGAGCATTTCGACATCGGGATCTCCGTTGAGGCCGAGCGGGTCAACTACGGGGTGTCCCCCGGCGACTCCTACGACCCGTGGCCCTATGCCTACGTCGGTCCGTGGGAATCCCACGAAGGCGGGTTCTTCAACGCGCCCTTCGGCGCCGCACGGCGGCTGTCGGAGCTCGGCGATGCCGCGGCCATCGCCGCGTTCTTCGCCCAGGGCCGGGACCTGGCGCTGCGCTGACCGGGCATCGCGGTCACACTGATGCGATGCAGAAGATGTCGTTGACGGCACTGGCGCGGGAGCAAGAAGAACGCGCGGTGTCCTCCACCAGCGGCAGAAGCGCTCGGACGGTGTGGGGTGGGCACGAACACGTGCTGAGGCAGACGCTGATCGCGCTCACCGCGGGAAGCTCGATGTCCGAGCACGAGAACCCCGGCGAGGCCACCCTGCAGGTGATCAGCGGACGGGTCAGGCTGGTCTCCGGCGACAATCACTGGGAGGCCCGCCAGGGCGACCTGTTGTTCGTGCCACCGGCCCGGCATTCTCTGGTTGCGGTGGAGGACGTCGTGGTGCTGCTGACGGTGGCCAAGCTCGGCGGGGCGTGATCCGACCGTTCAGTCGAAGTCGGATGCGGTGAATTCCTTCGGTTCGACCAGCACCAGCCAGCTGCCAGAGTTGTCGCGCATGACGGCCTCCACTCCGTACGGCCGGTCCGCGGGCTCCTGCAGGAACGTCACCCCCTTCTCGACCAGCTCCTGATGGGTCTCGCGACAGTCGTCGACCCGGAGGCCCAGCCCACCCATCTGGCCCTTCTCGAGTTGGCGCCGGACGAACGCCGCGCCCTCCTTGTCCAACGGCGGCCCCGGGGTCATCAGGGTGACCTCGAGTTCGGGCTGGTTGGGATGGACCACGGTGACCCAGCGAAAGCCCTCCCCCATGGAGATGTCGGTTTTCGGCTGGAAACCCAGCACGTCGACGTAGAAGTCGCGGGCGAGGTCCTGATCGAGGCAGTAGACGGTGGTCAGTGAAATGTTCGTGATCATGCATCGACGATAGGGCCGTGTCTGCCGGGCATGCAGGTAGTAGCGGATGATCCGCTTCCGTTCCCACAACCGACCCGACATGCGGGCTCTGAAATGACACCCCAAGAAATCAAAGCCTTCCCGGCCTGCACGGAGATCGACCACCCGGGTCAGCCCGTGAACCTTGGCCGTTGCCGCGATCAATGCGTCGCGCGCCGGGCGCGGTCCGGGGGTATGCAGTGCCGCCGCCCGCTGCGCGACTGCGAGATCGATGGGGCAGGATTCGATCGGCGAAAGCGACGAGAACCCTTTCGGAGAAACAAGAACGCAGTCGGTGTCCCTGCTGCGGATCGTCTCGTCCATTCTCGCGACGCCGATTTCCAGCTCCAGAAAGGTGGAAACGCTCAGGAACAGCGTCTCGGCGGCCTCCGACCGCGCCCAGTTCTGAACACCCTTGTTCGCTTGATTTCTCGGCTTTCGCATTTCGCTGACGCCAGTGGTGTCCAGGAGGTGGCTCACAGGTCCGGATCCAGCAGCCCGAGGCGCATCGGCTCCGGATCGAACTCGATGGTCTCCAGCCAGTCGACCAGATCGACCCTCCGTCCGGTCAAGCGGTTGTAGTCATCAAGGTCAGCAGGACGTGGGAGGGTCGCCCGCGGTCCGTGGTGATGACCGGGCCATCGGCGGCAGCCCGCTTGGCAGCACTGACGTCCTGATTGATTCGCGCGCAGAGACTGTCGGCATCGGCGCCTTCTTGTAGGTACGTACCTACACTATCCCGGCCGACGTCAGGGAATCAGAGTGCTGTGCAGGTCAGCCAGGTCGTGGAACCGAGCACGCCGGTCGGTCGTCACAACGGACCGTGGCCGAGAGCCAGGATGAGCCCGGTCAGACATTGAACCTGAACTCCACCACGTCCCCGTCGGCCATCACGTAGTCCTTGCCCTCCATCCGCACCCGCCCGGCGGCCTTGGCCGCTGCCATGGACCCGCCGGCCATCAGGTCGGCGTACGACACGACCTCCGCTTTGATGAACCCGCGCTCGAAATCCGTGTGGATGACCCCGGCGGCCTGTGGCGCGGTGGCACCCTGCTTGATGGTCCAAGCCCGGGCCTCCTTGGGGCCTGCGGTCAAATAGGTCTGCAGCCCCAGCGTGTGAAACCCGGCCCGCGCCAACGCATACAGCCCAGGCTCGGACTGACCCACAGACTCCAGCAACTCCCGCGACGATTCCTCGTCGAGTTCCAGCAATTCCGATTCGACCTTGGCGTCCAGGAACACCGCATCGGCCGGTGCGACGGCCGCGGTCAGCTCCGCTCGGCGCGCCTCGTCGGTGAGGACGGCCTCGTCGGAGTTGTAGACATATAGGAAGGGTTTCGCGGTGAGCAGCGAGAGTTCTTTCAGCACAGCGAGATCGAGCTTGTCCCTGGCCGAGAACAAGGTCGTGCCCTGGTCGAGCAGGGTATTCGCGGCCTGCGCCGCCTCCAGCACCGGCTTGCGGTCCTTGGCGTTCCTGGCCTCTTTCTCCAGTCGCGGGATCGCCTTCTCCAGGGTCTGCAGGTCGGCAAGGATCAGCTCGGTGTTGACGATCTCGATGTCGGCCAGCGGATCGACCCGGCCGTCGACGTGCACCACATCGTCGTCGGAGAACACCCGGACCACCTGGCAGATCGCGTCGGCCTCGCGGATGTTGGCCAGGAACTTGTTGCCCAGGCCGGCACCCTCGCTGGCACCCTTCACGATGCCCGCGATGTCCACGAACGACACCGTCGCGGGCACGGTCTTCACCGAATGGAACAGCGTCGCCAACTCGTCCAGCCGGCCGTCCGGAATGGGGACGACACCGATGTTCGGCTCGATGGTGGCGAACGGGTAGTTCGCGGCCAGCACGTTGGCGCGGGTCAGGGCGTTGAACACGGTCGACTTGCCCACGTTGGGCAGTCCGACGATGCCGAGGGTCAGGCTCACGAGGCCTCAGTCTAGGTGTCGTCAGGCCGCCGAAGGACCGTCACCGCCCAGTCGGCCTCCGTCACCCACGGCGCCAGGTGCCAGGTGGCGAACCGGTGCTCCAGGACCAACCCGACCGCAGCGGCATCCTCGTCCAGCGCCGGCACCGTGTACTCGCGGTCGGTGTGGAATCCGGTGACGATCGCGCCGCCGGGCACCACCAGCCCGCCCAGCGCGCGCAGCACGTCCCGCTCGGTGCCGGGTGCCAGGTACACCATGACGTTGCCGGCCAGCACGATGACGTCGAACGATGCCGGACCACCCACGGCGACCAGCGCGTCGGGGGTCAGCGCGAGCAGATCGGAGGTCAGGAACAGCGGACCGGGGTAGCGGTCTCGGGCGATGTCGATCAGCCCGGCGTCCCGGTCCGCCCCGACAGCGGTGTGGCCCTTCCGGTGTAGGGCCGCCGCGGTCCGGCCGGTCCCGCACCCGGCGTCCAGCACCCGGGCAGCCCGCGGGGCCAGCACGTCGACGAACCTGGCCTCGCCCTCCAGATCGGCGCCCTCCGCGTACTCCCGGGCGAAACGGTCGGTGTAGAAGTCCCAGCGTTCGCCGGTCACCGTGGTCTCCCACCGGGTCGGCGGCGGGTCAGCGGAAGGCGTCACGAGAGCATGATGGCACGAGAGCACGTTTCGGCAACCCCGCCGCTGCCGTGTCCGATTCCCGCCAGTCTTCGCGCCGGTCCGATGGCAGAGTGGTTGGCGTGATAGCAGATCCGGAATACCAGTACCGAGCGGTGGTAACCCGGGACGCACGGTTCGACGGCCAATTCGTCACCGCCGTCCGTACCACCGGCATCTACTGCCGACCGGCCTGCCCCGCCCGCACCCCGATGCGCAAGAACGTCGACTTCTACCCCACCGCGGCCGCGGCCCAGGCCGCCGGCTTCCGCGCCTGCCGCCGATGCCTGCCCGACGCCGCGCCGGGATCCCCGGAATGGAACCTGCGCGCGGACACCGTCGGCGCCGCCATGCGGTTGATCGGGGACGGCGTCGTCGACCGCGAGGGCGTGCCGGGCCTGGCCCGCCGGCTCGGGTACACAGCGCGCCACCTCGGCCGGATGATGACCGCCGAGATCGGCGCGTCGCCGCTCGCGTTGGCCCGCGCCCGCCGGGCCCACACGGCCCGGGTGCTGCTCACCGCCACGAGCCTGCCGATCGCCGACATCGCCTTTGCCGCAGGCTTTTCCAGCGTCCGGCAGTTCAACGACACGGTCCGGGAGGTGTTCGCCACCGACCCGAGCGCGCTGCGAGCCCGGCACCGCCCGCTGCCCGCTCCACCCGGCCGACTCAGTCTGCGGCTGCCGGTCCGGGCGCCGTTCGCGGCCGACCCCCTGCTGGCTTTCCTCGCCGCGCGGGCCGTTCCGGGCGTCGAGGAGGTACAGGGCCGGACGTACTCGCGGACCCTGCGGCTGCCAGCGGGAACCGGGACCGTCAGGCTCACCCTGCCGGAGCGGGACGACCGCGACCACCCCGTGGTCACCGCGGTGCTGCTGCTCCAACAATTGTCCGACCTCGCGCCGGCCGTCGACCGCTGCCGGCGCCTGCTCGACGCCGACGCCGACCCGGTTGGCATCGACCAGGCGCTGGCCGACGACCCGGTGCTGGCCCAGTCGGTGCGGGCGGCACCCGGCCTGCGGGTGCCCGGAGCGGTCGACGGGCCGGAACTCTTGCTGCGCGCCCTGCTCGGCCAGCAGGTCTCGGTCGCCGCCGCCCTGAGCGCCGCGTCACGGCTGACCCGGGAGGTCGGCGACCGATTGCCCGAACCCGACGGTGAACTGACCCACCTGTTCCCCGCCTCCGCCGCCGTCGCGGCATTGCCGTCCATGGCCGGACCGCGCCGCCGCGCGCAGACGATCCAGGACACCAGTGCGGCCATCGCCGACGGCTCGTTGATCATCGATCCGGGCCGGCGCACCGCCGAGCTCGAGGCCGATCTCACCGCCCGCGTCGGGATCGGCCCGTGGACCGCCGGGTACGTGGCGATGCGGGTGATCGGTGACCCCGATGTCCTGCTCACCGGGGACCTGGCGCTGCGGCAGGGCGCCGCGGCACTCGGATTGCCGGACGATCCGGCGGGTCTGACCGCCCGCGCGTCGGCCTGGCGGCCGTTCCGCTCGTATGCCGGACTGCATCTCTGGCGCGCCGCGGGTGGGGCGGGGCGCCCGGCAAGCGCGACCGCTGATCCCGAACGACCTACCGAAATGCTCGACCTTGCGAAAGGCTGTGCGTAATGTCCGCACTCACCGAACACACAGAATCGGCAGCAAGCACC
>JBBQGJ010000113.1:0-17380 GCA_038322925.1 Mycobacteriales bacterium | reverse complement strand
CAAGGGCGGCCGCAGGCCGCCGCGCAGCGATCGCGTCAGCGACCCTTGAGGCCGGAGGGGCGGACCCGTAGCGTGCGCGGCGCCAAAGGCGACCACACGGCCGCTCAACCCGAAAGGTTGACACAGGGGGTGTCATCGCCCCGACAGCTGCACCGGCCGTCCGTTGCGCCGATGGGGGCATGCCGCCCCGGCCGCGGGACGCCTTCGCTCGGTGAGCCGTCGGTCCGCCAAACGCGGGTCGGCTTGACCCTTGGTGTGGCGCTCCTTAACCTCGGACGTAACAGGAGAGTCACGAAACGCGCGCCGCAGGGCTGCGCGGCCGATAGCGGCGATGTTTGCCGCACCTACCCGGCCCCTGGCCGGGAAGTACGCGATCGGCGCCGATAGGCGTTCAGTACGGTCGCGGTGATGGCCCGCTGGGCTTTGCGTCGACGCGTCCGCGACCCCTCCTGCCGTACCCTGGACAGCGCCTTACGGCTGCTGTACCCGCACGGCACCGATGAGGGAGGTTCGATGTCCGACGCTCTCGTCATCGTGTTGGTCGGAGCTTTGTTGGTTGCACTGGTGGCGTTGCTGATGGTGGTGCGCCGTCGCCCATCACCGCCGCCCGCGCCGTTCGACGAGGAAGCCCTGCGCCGGCTCGTGGAGGGCGCCGTGTCGTCCACCGCGCGAACCTCCCAACAGGGTGATCGCGCCGAACACGAGCCCGACCTGTCGCATTTCGCTCTGCTGAGCCATGAGGCGACCGCTGCCGCCGAGGCGGCGGACGCTGTCCGCCGGACGGCGTCCGAGGCCGCCGACGAACTGACCGCCCGCTCCCGCCGAGAAGCAGAGCAATTGCGCTCGGACGCTCTGGCGGAGGCGGAGCGCACCGTCGCTGCCGCCCGCGCGCAGGCCGCCGACCTACGGGCCGGGTTGGATACGGAACGCAACCGGGTCACCGTCGAGGCCACCGCCGCGCTCTCCGAGGACCGCAGGGAACTCCAGGAGGCCGAGCAGAAGCTGCGTGCGGCCACCCAGGCGCTGGCCGACGAGCAGCAGGCCTTGGTCGCCGATCGGCGCCGGATCGGGGCCGACCAGGGCGAATTGTCGGCCACCAAGAAGGCACTGCATTCCCGCGCCGACGAGCTTGAGGCAACGGCAGCCGAGCTCGCCCGCCAGGCGAAGGAGCTCGACGACCGACGGCACGAGATTGCCGCGTCCGCGGCGGCCCAGCTGGCCGAGCTGACCCGGATCTCCGGATTGAGCGTTGAAGCCGCCCGGGCGGAACTGCTGTCCGGCCAGGAAGAAGCCGTTCGCCGGGATGCCGCGATGATGATCAGGCGGATCGAGACGGAGGCCCAGACCTCAGCCAAGCAACGGGCCAGGGCGATCGTTGCCGAAGCAATCCAGCGCGTTGCGTCGGATCAGACGGCTCAGACTGTCGTTGCGGTCGTTCATCTGCCTGCCGACGAGGTCAAGGGCCGAATCATCGGTCGCGAGGGTCGCAATATCCGCGCCTTCGAAACGGTCACCGGCGTCAACGTGATCATCGACGACACTCCCGAGGCCGTGCTGCTGTCCTGCTTCGATCCTGTCCGCAGGGAAATCGGCAGGATCACGCTGGAAATGCTGATCGAGGACGGCCGGATCCATCCGCACCGTATCGAGGAGGCCTTCGAGCGCGCCCGTGACGAGGTCGAGGTGCTGTGCCAGCGGGCGGCCGAGGACGCGCTGCTCGCGGTGCGCATCACCGACCTGCATCCGGAACTGGTCACGCTCGTCGGCAGGCTGAAGTACCGGACCTCGTACGGCCAGAACGTGCTCGGTCATCTCATCGAGACCGCGCACATTGCGCGCGGCATGGCCAACGAACTCGGGATCGATCCCACCGTGGTCAACCGCGGCGCCTTCCTGCACGACATCGGCAAGGCCCTCACCCATGAGGCGCAGGGCTCGCACGCCATCGTCGGCGCCGAGCTGGCCCGCAAGTACGGCGAATCGGACGACGTGGTGCACTGCATCGAGGCCCACCACGACGAGGTTCCGCCTTCCACCGTGGAAGCCGTGCTCACCCAGGCTGCCGACGCCTGTTCCGGTGGTCGACCTGGAGCCCGGCGCGAGTCGCTGGAGTCCTACGTGCAGCGCCTGGAACGGATCGAAGCCATCGCTATCGCCAAGCGCGGTGTGGAGAAGGTGTTCGCCATGCAGGCCGGTCGCGAGCTGAGGGTGATGGTCAAACCCGACGTCGTCGACGACCTGGAAGCGCACGTGCTGGCCCGTGAGGTCGCCAAGCAGATCGAAGAGGAACTGACCTACCCAGGTCAGGTTCGGGTGACGGTGATCCGGGAGTCACGGGCGACCGAAATCGCCCGCTGACGATCCGTGTCGATCCGGGTGTCGCCCGGCGTACGCAGTTCTGCCCGAACCGTGCCCAGCCCGAGCGGTGCCCAGCCCAAGCGGCGCCGAACCCGACGTCGGCGACGTCCAGTCCGTGCGCCCAGGTCTTCATGATCCGCGCGGACGCCATCGTGCCGGCGCCCATCGGTGGCCCGAGCCACGTCAGGCGGGTGCCCGAGGGCACGCCGGCCAGCGCGTCGAGAACCGCTGCACGGCCCGCTCGCCAGCGGTCCACGTCATCGCCCGTTGTGCCGCGGGGCGCGCAGTCATGGCCTGGCGCGCCCGTCTCGAAATCGGGGTCCGGGTCGCCGCCGGGCGCTACATCAGGGTCTGGTGTCGAAGCCGCGTTCCTGCTGCGGCATCACGGACGCGGAGCCAGGCTCGTCGAGCACCAGGATCTCCTGCCGGGCTGCCATCAGATCGGTTTGGGCGCCGGCTTCGATCTCCACGACCGGGCCGCCACGCCTCGTGCGCAACTTGCGTTCCACCAGGGTGGATAGGTTTCCCAGCAGCAGGTTGATCACGATGTAGATCACCGCGATCACGAAGTAGGTGGGTAGCAGGTTGCCGTAGTTGCTCGCCGAGATGCTGCCGGCTCGACGCAGCTCCGAGTAGCCGACAAGGATGCCGCCCAGCGCGGTGTCCTTGACGACGACGACGAGCTGGCTGACGACGGCCGGCAGCATCGACGTGATGGCCTGGGGCAGCAGGATGATCGTCATGACCTGAGACTTGCGCAGCCCGATGGCGAAGGCCGCCTCGGTTTGGCCGTTGGGGACCGCGAGGATCCCGGCGCGGAACACCTCCGCCAGCACCGACCCGTTGTACAGCACCAGGCCGATCACCACGGCTGCGAAGGGACTCGCGGCGTCGAAGGCGAAAAACCACAGCTCGAATGCGAACAGCATCAGGATGATGACCGGGATCGACCTGAAGAACTCGACCACGATGCCGGCCGGCCACCGAATCCAGCCATGATCGGACAACCTGGCGATGCCAAGTGATGCGCCGACCGGAAGGGCGATCACCACGCTCAGCGCGGCCGCCTCCAGGGTCGCCCACAAGCCGGGCAGCAGGTAGGTCGTCCAGTTCTGCGCTTCCAGGAACGGCGACCACTTCTCACCGGTGAGCTGGTTCTTGGATGCCAGCACGGACAGCACCCACCACGCCAGCGCGGCCAGCCCGAGGCCGAAGATGATGCTGACGATCAGGTTCACCCGTCGGGCGCGCGGCCCCGGGATGTCGTAGAGCACCGACGCTCGCTCGCTCACCGTTTCACCGAGGCCCGCTTGGCCAACGATCCGAAGATCAGGCCCGTCGGCAGCGTGAGCACAATGAATCCGGCGGCGATGACGATGAACACAGCGGTGAACTTGTCCGCTTCGTTCTCGATCAGCGTGTTCATCAACAGCGCTGCTTCGGAAACGCCGATGGCGGACGCAACGGTGGTGTTCTTGGTCAGTGCGATGAGCACCGAGCCCAGTGGCGCTACCACGGCCCGGATCGCCTGCGGCAGCACGACGATGCCGAGCACCTGGGTGAAAGTCAGGCCGATGGCTCTGGCTGCTTCGGCCTGGCCGGGCGGGACCGTGTTGATACCGGACCGGATGGCCTCGCAGACGAATGTCGAGGTGTAGATGATGAAGCCCAGCACCGCAAGGCGGAAGTTCTGGGTGTCCAAATAGCCCTGGGGGTTGACGCCGGCTTCCCTGACGGCCAGCTTCAGCCCAAGCTGGTTGGCGATGACCTGCGACATCATGATGATGATCAACGTCAACGGGATGTTGCGGACGATATTCACCACGCCGCCGGCGAACCCGCGCATCAGCGGGACCGGACACACCCGCATGGCTGCCAAGATGACGCCGAGGATGAATGCTCCGATTGCTGACCAGAAGGTCAGCTGGACAGTCATCCAGAACGCACCGATCACGTTGTACCGCGGGTCGGATAGGAAGCTGAAGTCCACGCCGCTCCTCCTTGGCCCGGTTCACTGCTGATGCCCGGCTCGATCGGCGTCCGCGGCCATCGGATCTCCTGGGCCCGTTCTGCTCACCCATCACCAGATGCGACCCCAGGGGGATCCCGGGGGTCGCATCCGCGGCGATCAGCTACTGGGCGTCGGAGCTGCCGGGATGGTGTAACCGGACGGACCCACGGTGTCCTCCAGTGCCTGCTTCCAACTGCCGTCGGCGATCATCTTCGCGATCGCCGCGTTGACCGCGGCGGTTCCGGCGGCGTCACCCTTCGCCAGGCCGATGCCGTAGTTCTCGTCGGAGAATCCCTTCCCGACGACCTTCAGCTCACCGGGGTGCTGGGCGGCGAAGCCGGCAAGGATGACGTCGTCTGTGGTGACCGCGTCGATACTTCCGGTCAGTAGGGCATCAACGCAGTCACTGTAGGTGGGGTATTCCTGCAGTGCCACGTCGGTCGCGTACTTGTCCTTGATCTTCTGCGCCGAGGTCGATCCGGTCACCGAACACAGGATCTTTCCCGACATCGCCTCGGGACCGGTGATGTCGGTGTTGTCCGACTTGACCAGCAGGTCCTGATGAGCGATGAAATACGGACCGGCGAAGTTGACCTTTTCCTTGCGGGCGTCGGTGATCGAGTAGGTGGCCACGATGTAGTCGACCTGCCCCTTTGCGATCAGGTCTTCGCGTTGCGCCGAGTTGGCTTCGACGAACTCGATCTTGGTCGGGTCGACGCCGAGCTCTTTCGCCACATACTTGGCGACCTCGACGTCGAAGCCGGAGAAGGTGCCGTCCGCGTTCTTGACGCCCAGCCCCGGCTGGGTGAACTTGATCCCGACGACGACCTTGCCGTTCTTGGCGCTGGCCAGCACCTGCGAATCGGCCACCGCGCCGGAGACGGCGCTCTGCACCGAGCTGACCGCGCTGCTCGCCCGGCTCGCCACCGAGCTAGCGGCGCTCTGCGCCTGGCTGGCCACGCTCTGCGCCGCGCTCGCGACGGAACTGGCCGACGGCGTGCTCGAACTACTACAGCCGGCGACCGCCAGCGTGAGCGCTGCCGCCCCCGCTGCGACTGATGCGATTGTGCGGAACCTCATTGTTGCACCCTCCCGGGTTCGTCCAACGCGGGCGGATCCCGCGCGGGTTGATGACTCGTTCAGTGAGTCAAGATCTTGCTCAGAAAGTCCTTGGCCCGATTGCTGGTCGGGTTGGTGAAGAACTCCTGCGGGGCGCCGTCCTCGACGATCTCCCCGTCGGCCATGAACAGAACCCGATCCCCGGCCTTGCGGGCGAAGCCCATCTCATGGGTGACGACCACCATCGTCATGCCCTCCCTGGCCAGCGAGACCATGACATCAAGGACCTCGTTGACCATCTCGGGATCCAGGGCGCTGGTGGGCTCGTCGAAGAGCATGACCTTCGGCTTCATCGCCAGTGCCCGGGCGATCGCGACGCGCTGCTGCTGGCCGCCGGACAGCTGCGCGGGCAGCTTGTCCCGCTGCTCGGCGATGCCGACCCGCTTCAGCAGCGAGTCGGCGAGTTCGTCGGCGTCCTTCTTCCTCATCTTGCGGACCTTGATCGGTCCGAGCGTGACGTTCTGCAGGATCGTCTTGTGTGCGAAGAGGTTGAACGACTGGAAAACCATGCCGACGTCGGCGCGCAATTGCGCCAGACCCTTGCCCTCCGCCGGCAGCGGGACGCCGTCGATCGCGATCGCGCCGGAGTCGATCGATTCCAGCCGGTTGATGGTCCGGCACAGGGTCGATTTCCCCGATCCCGACGGCCCGATGACGATCACCACCTGGCCGGCCGGGACGTCGAGCTGGATGTTCTTGAGCACGTGCAGTGTCCCGAAGTGCTTTTCCACGTCGTGCATCATGATCATCGGTGGGCGTGCGCCGTTCGACGGACCGGCTGCAGTCACATGGCCTCCTGTAGCGGCGGGGCCCACACGGCAGGCACCCAGGTTGTCGAGCGTGCCATATTTGGCGGTGCTATTGCCCGAAAGAGCGCGTTTGGTCATCGAACCTTTACCCGATCGGGCAGCGTGACCGACGCGGCGATGGCCGCCGGACCGGGGTCGGCTCAACCGGGTATACGGCCGCCGGCGCCGAACGGTTCGCGCGATCCGTTCCTGGTCCGGCGGCGGCCGGCCGGCCACGTACCCTGAAGCGCGTGAGTTCCGCTGTCTTCGACCGCCGCGACGCGCCCGTTTCGGGGACCCAGGCACCCCTCGTCGCGGGTGCCGAACCGATCAACCCGCCGATCACCCAGTCGATCAACAAGCCGATCGGCCGGCCGCGCACCTACCTGGTCCGGACCTACGGCTGCCAGATGAACGTGCACGACTCCGAGCGGTTGTCCGGACTGCTCGAGCGGGCCGGTTACACGCCGACCGAGCGGGGTGAGACGGCCGACGTGGTGGTCTTCAACACCTGCGCGGTCAGGGAGAACGCCGACAACAAGCTGTACGGCAACCTCGGGCATCTGGCCTCGGTCAAGGCCGGCCGGCCCGGCATGCAGATTGCCGTCGGCGGCTGCCTCGCGCAGAAGGACCGCGGCGAGATCCTGCGCCGCGCCCCATGGGTCGACGTGGTGTTCGGAACGCACAACGTCGGCTCGCTGCCCACGCTGTTGGAACGGTCCCGGCACAACGCCCGGGCGGAGATGGAGATCCTGGACGCGCTCGAGGTGTTCCCTTCCACGCTGCCCGCCAAGCGGGAATCGGCCTACGCCGGCTGGGTGTCCATCTCGGTGGGCTGCAACAACACCTGCACGTTCTGCATCGTGCCGTCGCTGCGCGGCAAGGAGGCCGACCGCCGGCCCGGCGACGTCCTCGCCGAGGTGCGGATGCTGGCCGCCGACGGCGTTCTCGAAGTCACCCTGCTCGGGCAGAACGTGAATTCCTACGGCGTCGAGTTCGGTGACCGTTCGGCGTTCGGCAAGCTGCTCCGTTCCTGCGGCGGCATCGACGGGCTGGAGCGGGTGCGGTTCACCTCGCCGCATCCGAAAGACTTCACCACCGATGTCATCGACGCGATGGCGGCCACGCCCAACGTCTGCCGCCAGCTGCACATGCCGTTGCAGTCGGGGTCGGATCGAGTGCTCCGGGCGATGCGCCGGTCCTACCGCAGTGAGCGGTACCTGGCGATCCTGGCCGAAGTGCGCGCCGCGATGCCGGATGCGGCGATCACCACGGACATCATCGTCGGCTTCCCCGGCGAGACCGAAGCGGACTTCCAGCAGACTCTCGACGTGGTGGCGCAGGCGGACTTCGCCGGTGCCTTCACCTTCCAGTACTCGCCGCGGCCGGGCACCCCCGCCGCCTCGATGGCCGATCAGGTACCCCGGGAGGTGGTCACCGAGCGGTTCCGTCGGCTGATGGCGGTCGTCGATGCGTCGGCGTTGAACGGCAACCGAGTACAGCTGGGTTCGGTTGTCGAGGTGCTGGTGGCCTCCGGGGAAGGTCACAAGGACGGTGACAGCGGCCGGATGAGCGGTCGGGCAAGGGATGGCCGGCTGGTGCACTTCGCTCCGGTCGGGCCGGCGATCGACCGGGCGATCCGGCCGGGCGACGTGGTGACGACCCGGGTGACCTACGGCGCGCCGCACCACCTGCTCGCCGACGGCGACGTTTTGTCGCACCGGCGCACCCTGGCCGGTGATCGGTACGAGGCCGGGGTAGCGGTCCGCACCCCGGGCGTCGGACTCGGTCTGCCCGGGTTCGGCCGGCCGGCGCGATCCGGGGCCGCACCGGGGACAGTGTGCTCGGTTGCCCCGGTCGGTTAGACGTCAGCGGAGGTTCCCGATCGATCCGGGGTCAGGTGCCGGTCAGTGGTCGACCGCGCCGCGGGCGGTCTTGAGCCATTCCTCCCATTGCTCCGCCTGTGCCTCGGCCTGCCTGGCCTTGCGCTCGTCGCCGGCTGCTCTGGCCTTGGTGGCCTGCGCGCGGTAGGACTCCGCCCGGCTCTGGAACTGCTGCACCCGCGCCTCGGCCTCCGGGTCGGTCCGCCGCCAGTGCCGTTCGTCAGCCGATTTGACCTTGTCCTCGACTGCACGCAGTCGGGCATCGAATTCCCGAATGCGCTCGCGTGGCACCTTTCCGGCCGCCTCCCACCGTTCCTGGATCGACCGCAGCGCCGCTTTGGCCTGATCGATACCCGCTGCAGGATCAATTTTCTCGGCTTCCGCCAGCAGCTTCTCCTTGACTCGTGCGTTCGCCTCGAATTCGGCGTCACGATCGGAGAAAGTCTTGTTCCGGCGGGAGAAGAATTTCTCCTGGGCAGCACGGAATCGCGCCCACAGAGCGTCCTCGACGTCCCGCGGCGCGCGGCCGGCCGCTTTCCACTCCGTCATCAATTCCCGGTAGGCCGCTGCCGTCTCGCCCCAGTCGGTGGCGTCGGAGAGCGCTTCCGCCTTCGCGATCAGCGCCTCCTTCGCCTCCTTGGCGGCGCCCCGCTGCTTGTCCAGTTCGGCGAAATGCGAGCCGCGGTGGCGGGTGAAGGTGTCGCGCGCCTTGGCGAACCGCTTCCACAGCGCGTCATCGGTCTTCCGGTCGATCCCGCGGATGCCGCGCCACTCCTCGACGATCGCCTTCAGCCGGTCGCCGGTCGCCTTCCACTGCGTGGATTCGGCCAGTTCCTCGGCCTCTACGCACAGCGCCTCCTTGGCCTTGACGGCCGCTGCACGGGCGGCCGTCCGCGCATGCGAGGCTCCGGCGATGGCCGCGTCGGCGGCGCCGATGACGATCTCCAGCCGTGCCGCGGCGCCGTCCAGGTCGCCGATGGCCGGCAGCGTGTCCACCGATTCGCGCAACGCGATCGCGTGGTGCTTGGTGGCCTTCGGGTCCCCGGTGCCGGACGCGAGACGTGCTTCCAGCAAAGCGATCTCGGTGGCGAAGTCGTCGTAGCGGCGGCCGAAATGGGCAAGCCCGGCCTCGACGTCGCCGGCTTGCCAGTTACCGATGGTCCGCTCACCGGAAGCCGTGGTGACATACACGACGCCGTCATCGTCGATCCGGCCCCACTGGTGTGGGTTCACGGGTTCGACGACCGGTTCCACCATCGTCCCGAATTGTGGGGACGACGACACCGGGCTGGGGCGCCCGGCCTGGCGTCCTCCGGGTTTCACGTTCGGCCGGCCGCCCGGTCGCTGACCCGCCGGGCGGGGCTTGCCGGGTGAGGTTGCCGAGCGGGAGCGTGGGTCGGACGGCGGGCCTGCGGAGGCGGGTGTTTCCGTGGCGGGATCTGCGACGTCGGGTGTTGCGGTGTCGGGTGTTGCGGTGTCGGGAGTTGCGGTGTCCGGAGTTGCGGGGGGTTCCTCAGCGACAGTCGGTTCCGTCCTGGGAGTGTGGGTGTCGGCTGTTTCAGTGGGTGCTTCGTCGACATCCGGCGCGGTGCTGGCTGTTTCGGGACTGACCGGTTCCGCGCCTGGCGTGCGCTCGGTTCTCTCCTCGAGCCTGGGCGCGGCATCAATGGACTCGGGTGACGTCGCGACATCCGGAGCCGAGGACGGTTCTTCCGGTGATGCCGCTCCGGGTACCTCGGCCGACTCCACGGCAGTAGCCGGCTCCACGGCAGTAGCCGGCTCCACGGCGGGCGTCGGCTCCACGGCGGGCGCCGGATCCACGGCGGGCGCCGGATCCACGACAGACGCTGGTTCGGCGACGACTGCCGGCTCGTCGTCGGGAGTCGTCTGTCCCTGCCCGGGCTCGGGCTCAGCGGCGGCAGCCGGTTCGACGGCCTCTGGCGGTGTCGCGCCGTCGTCGACGACCGTCGTCGCAGGAGCAGGCCGATCATCGGCCGGCTCGGCCGTGTCCGGGCCGCCGGGCTCCGACGGCGAGACCCGCGGCATCGGTACCGGGGGGTGAATCGGGCCCGGATCCGGCATCGGGACAGCTGGCCGCACCGGTGCCACCGTCGGCATCGGAACAGGTGCCGGCGTGCTGCCCGAGGGCTCGGACTCGGGTTCGCCACTGACCGCTGTCGCCAGGTCGGGCGCGTCCGGAACAGGCGCGTCCGGAACGTGCGGCGGCGCGGCCACCCCGGGAATGTCCGGTGCATCCGGCAGCCCCGGCACGTCGGTCGTCGGCTCGGGGCCGTCGGGGTGCGGGGTGGGGATGTCGGGAGAATTCGGCGGCTCCGGCACCGTCAGGGTGGCCGGCACTGCCGGAATTGGTGGTTCGATGTCGACCGTTTCCGCGACCTCGGTTGGTGTTTCCGCGACCTCGGCGGGAGCTGGCGGAATGACGCCGCCTTCGATCACCCTGACCGCCTCGACCGCAGCCGCCGTCGGATCCGGCCCCACAGTCGTGATGCCTGCGGGGGCGCCATCCGATGGGAGCCGCGCCGCTGTGGACTCGCTGGTCGCCTCCGCGGCGTCAGGCTCGGATTCGAATCGGGAATTCGCGTCTTGCGACATCGGCGGCGGACCTTCCTACTGCTCGGCGTGGGAGCACTCACGCTCCCGGGCGCCCTGCGGCGCCCCCTTTGCTTGCCCGCCGGCCGGGCCGACGTCACGTCCAGTGTGCCCGCCGACCCGCTCCGTGGCGAGACCGGGTCGACGCCGATCGATGATCATGAACGGGTGCGGGAGGGCGGTGCCGCCCAACACGCCGATTAGCCTGACGTTGTGATCGTCGGAGTCGCCGTGTGCCCGGGCGCGCCATTTCTCGTCCACGGCACCGCGACGGCGATCGCGCGCGCCGTTCCCCATCTGCTGGCGGCCTGCGGCGAGGCGGTTGATCGACTGCCCGCTGCCGACCGCACCCTGTTGATCGGGTCGCGTCGGGTGGACGGCGATGACTGGCCGGCTGACGGATCGGATGCCAGTTCGATGCCGACGTCGCGGGCATTCCCGCCGGGCACCGTGGTTCGGACCTCGGTGACTCGCGGCGACATTCTTGCAAGGGGCGCGAAAAAGGGCGCGAGAATGGACGCGGGGTCCGGCGAGGAAAACGGCGCCGGTAACGGCGCAGTCAGGCTCCCCGGTGACGCCTGCGGTGGCGGCGCAGCCGGCGACGACGCAGCGGCCAGCACAGCTCCAGGGCCGTCGGTGGCGACCCTGGTCGGAGCACACCTGTTGCGCGCGGCGCGCCATGCGACGCCTACCACTGCCCTTGAGGTGAGCGCGGGAGGTTCGGCCCCTGTCTCCGCCGACATCCCGCCGGCACTGAACACCGGCGGTCTCGACCGGGTCACCGTGCTGGTGATCGCGGACGGGGCCGCCTGTCACGGAGACGACGCCCCGGGCCGGCGCGACGATCGATCTGACGCTTTCGACGCCGCCCTGGCGCGCGCGCTCGCGGCCGGTGACCCTGCGGCGTTGGGGGATGCCTGCTGCAATCCCGAGCTGCCGGCAGATGCAGTGATGGCCTCGGTGAACCCGTTGGCGTTGCTGGCCGATCTCACCCGCTCCGCGCCGCCGGACGCCGCGGATCTGCTGTACTCCGGTGCTCCGTTCGGCGTCGGGTACTTCGTCGCATCGTGGCGATGGAACCAGGCATGACCCACCACGGCGACGGAGCGACAGTCCGGCCGCTGATCACAGCTCCCGGCGCGCCCGCGCACACCGGCAGGGTGATCGTGGTCGCCGGGCCGACCGGAACCGGCAAGTCCGACCTCGCCATGGATCTCGCCGAGCGCCTGGGTGGCGAGGTGGTGAACGCGGACTCCATGCAGCTGTACCGCGGGATGGACGTCGGCACCGCCAAAGTGCCTGTCGACCAGCGGCGAGGCCTTCCGCATCATCTGCTGGACGTCCTTGACGTCACGCAGACGGCGAGTGTCGCGGCCTACCAGCGTCAGGCTCGCGCCGTCGTCGACGACATCCGGTCACGGGGGAAAACCGCCATCGTGGTCGGCGGCTCCGGACTGTACGTCCAGGCCATCGTCGACGACATCGATTTCCCGGACACCGACCCGCAGGTGCGGGCCCGGCTGCAGGCAGAACTGGACACGCTGGGGACCGACGCCCTCTTCCGCCGCTTGCGCGGAGCCGACCCGGCGGCCGCGGCGGTCATCGAACCCGCCGACGGGCGTCGGATCGTCCGGGCGCTGGAGGTCATCGAGATCACCGGCCGGCCGTTCGCCGCGTCCCTGCCGCTCACCGGACCGGCCCGTTACGGGGCGTTGCTGGTCAGGCTGGACCGGGAGACCGCGGAACTGGACGGCCGGCTGGAACGGCGCGTGCGGGCGATGGTGGACGGCGGATTCCTCGACGAGGTCCGCGCATTGGACGCCGCGGGGATCCGGCATGGACTGACCGCGTCCAGGGCCCTCGGCTACCGGCAGATGCTGGCCGTGCTGGACGGCACGCTCGCACTGGAGCGGGCCATCCTGGACACGGCGGCCGCGACCCGGCGCTTTGTCCGGCGGCAGCGCAGCTGGTTCCGCCGGGACTCCCGGATGGTGGATATCGACGCCGCGGAGCCCGGGACGGCGGACCGGGTGCTCGACCTGCTCAGTGGCGGATAGAGACAGATGGTCGCCGGGCACCGCCGATCGCCGGCAGGCCGGGTGTGCGCCCGTAATCTGGAACCATGACCGGCACTCGCGCACCATCCGGTGTGCCGTTCGTCAAGGGCCACGGCACCGAGAACGACTTCGTCCTGCTGCCGGACCCGGACGGCACCCTCGAGGTGACGGCCGGTCAGGTCCGCGCGATCTGCGACCGGCACGCGGGTCTGGGCGCCGACGGGATCATCCGGGTCGCGCCGGGGCCGTCCGGGAGCGATGCCGCGTTCGTCATGGACTACCGGAATGCCGACGGCTCCTTCGCCCAGATGTGCGGGAACGGGGCACGGGTGTTCGCCCGGTTTCTCATCGACGAAGGGTGGGCGGCGCCTGGCCGGCTGTTGTTTTCCACCCGCGGTGGACTGCGCACGGCCGACGTCCCGCGCACGGGTGACGTCACCATCGGCATGGGTCGGGTGAGCGTGGGCAACCCCTCGTCCGCCCGTATCGGTGACCTGGAGATCGTCGGTGTCGCTGTGGATGTCGGGAATCCGCACCTGGCCTGCCTGACGGACGTCGACCTGGCCGGCATCGACCTCAGCGCCCCCCCGTCGTACTCGAGGGCAGACTTTCCCGAAGGGGTGAACATCGAGATCATCGCCAGCATCGGGCCGGACCAGATCCGCATGCGCGTGCATGAACGTGGGGTCGGCGAAACCCGTTCCTGCGGAACGGGAACGGTGGCTGCGGTTGCGGCATACCTGCAGGCGAGCAACCGATCGACAGGCACAGTTGAGGTTGCTGTGCCGGGTGGCGCGGTGTGCGTCACCATCACCGACGAGGGCTCCACGCTCACCGGCCCGGCGGTAGTGGTGGCCTCCGGAATCATCGACGGCGCTTTCTGGGAGCGCCACCGCTGAGTGCGACTCAGCCCGGTCAGGTATTCCGCGCGCTGTGCACGGAAAATGCGGAAAACAGAAAAAGGTTGGCCAGTCGTGGCAGGCTGGACACCAAGATGACTGTTGATTACACCGACGACGCCGCCGCCCGCGCTGCGACCAGCGCTCCGATGTCCGCCGCGTCGAGCACCGCCAGGACAATCCGTACCTCCCTCCCCCTTCCCAGCAGCACAGCAATTCCAGCGCCACTACCCCCCAATTCCGCCACTGCCGACGAATTCGAGGTTGCCCCCGTGCCTACCGCACCCAGTCGAGAACTACCCATCGACCTGGATGAGCTGGAGAGTACCCAGGGCGACCGGGATCTTGCCGACCGCGCGGCATTGCGCCGGGTGGCCGGTCTGTCCACCGAGCTCACCGACATCACCGAGGTCGAGTACCGCAAGCTGCAACTCGAGCGAGTCGTCCTCGTCGGGGTCTGGGCCGGCGGCACCGCGGCCGAAGCCGAGTCGTCGATGACCGAGCTGGCCCGGCTCGCCGAGACGGCGGGGTCGGTGGTGCTGGACGCGGTGATGCAACGACGCAGCCATCCCGACGCCGCCACCTACGTCGGATCGGGCAAGGTCACCGAGCTGATCGGCATCGTCGAGGCCACCGGTGCGGACACCGTGATCTGCGACGGCGAACTGGCGCCCGGCCAGCTGCGCAACCTGGAGGAGCGGCTCAAGGTCAAGGTGGTCGATCGGACCGCGCTGATCCTGGACATCTTCGCTCAGCACGCGCGCTCCCGGGAGGGCAAGGCTCAGGTCGAGCTGGCCCAGCTCAACTACCTGGTTCCCCGGCTCCGTGGGTGGGGCGCGGCGCTGTCCCGGCAGCGTGGCGGCCGGGTCGCGGCCGGCGCCGGCATCGGTTCCCGCGGTCCCGGCGAGACGAAACTCGAGATCGACCGGCGCCGGATTCACAAGCGGATCGCGCAGCTACGCTCCGACCTGGCGGGCATGCGCCGGGTCCGCGACACCAAGCGATCCCGGCGGCAGGCCAACGCCGTCCCGGCGGTCGCGATCGCCGGATACACCAACGCGGGCAAGTCGTCACTGCTCAACCGGCTCACCGATGCCGGCGTGCTGGTCGAGGATGCGTTGTTCGCCACCCTGGATCCCACCACCCGCCGGTCGCGGACCGCCGACGGCCGGATCTACACATTGACCGACACGGTGGGATTCGTCCGGCATCTGCCGCACCAGTTGGTCGAGTCGTTCCGGTCCACGTTGGAGGAGATCGGCGAGGCGGACCTGTTGCTGCACGTCGTGGACGGCTCCGACGAGAACCCGGAGGAGCAGGTCTCGGCCGTCCGCGAGGTTCTCGGCGAGATCAACGCGTCCTCGGTCCGCGAGATCATCGTGGTGAACAAGGTGGACACCGCGGACGAGATGACGTTGACGCGATTGCGCCACCTGTTGCCGGATGCGGCCTTCGTCTCGGCGCGAACCGGTGCCGGGATCGAACAGCTCAGGTTGATCATTGCCGGTGCGTTGCCGAACCCGGCGGTGTCCGTCTCGGTCCTGGTGCCGTTCACCGAAGGTGCATTGGTTTCCCGCGTGCACGCCGAAGGGACCGTGCTGACCGAGGAACACACGGCGGACGGCACTCGCTTGCACGCGCGGGTCTACCCGGATCTCGCCGGACTGTTGGCCCCGTTCGCCGCGGTCGGCTGACGCGTCGCTCAGTCGCCTCACTGCAACGAAGGAATGCTTCGGGCCAACTTGTCCGGGTAGCCTGAAACCCGGTGCCGGAGGACAGCTGACCCAATCGCGCAGTCCATCGGCCACGAAGAGCTGTCAGGTGAGAACGAGCGGCCAGTCAGCGGCATCAGCGGTCGAGGAGGAAATCAACATGGGCGGTTTGTCCTGGTGGCACTGGATGATCATCATTGCGGCCTTCGTCATCCTGTTCGGATACAAGAGGCTGCCCGATGCGGCGCGCGGTGTCGGTCGGTCCCTGCGCATCCTGAAGTCCGAGGTGTCCGCGATGCAGGACGACGACAAGGCCAACAGGCCCGCCGAGTCCGATGCCACCGCCGCGGTTCCCCCCCCGGCGCCACAGATCAACCCGAGCCCGGTCGTCCCGGTCACGCCGCCACCGACCCCTCCTGTCACGACGACGTCGGTCCCCGTGGAGGAACGCAAGGCCTGACCACAATGCGGTCAGTCCTACTCAGACTGGTCACAGGCTGAGGTGCCCCGGCTCATCGAGCTGGGGCACCGTCGCGTGGTGCGGGTTGCTGCACGGTGACAGGCCGCAGTGTCAGCAGGCCGCAGTGTCAGCAGGCACAGGATTGACTGTCAGAGCTTGCGGAGGACGGCAACCACGCGACCGAGGATCACCGCGTCATCTCCCGGGATCGGCTGGTAGGCGTCGTTGTGCGGCAACAGCCAGAGGTGCCCGTCGCGCCGCTTGAAGGTCTTGACGGTTGCCTCCCCGTCGATCATGGCCGCCACGATGTCGCCGTTGTCCGCGACCGGCTGCTGACGCACCACGACCCAGTCGCCGTCGGTGATCGCCGCGTCCACCATCGAATCGCCGACAACGCGCAGCAGGAACAGCGTGCCCTCGCCCACCAGGTCCTTGGGCAGCGGGAACACATCCTCGACCGCCTGCTCGGCCAGGATCGGGCCGCCGGCCGCGATCCGTCCCACCACCGGCACGTAGGTCGGCGTCGGATGGTCGGGAGCCTCCTCCTGGATCTGGTCCAGCGGGCGGATGTCGACGGCACGGGGACGGTTCGGATCCCGGCGCAGCAGTCCGCGCTTCTCCAGCACCTTGAGCTGATGCGCCACCGAGGACGGCGATTTCAGTCCGGCGGCCTGCCCGATCTCCCGAACGCTGGGCGGGTATCCGCGCCGCTCGACGGAGTCGCGAATGACCTGGAGGATCTTGTGCTGGCGCATGGTCAGCACCCGGCCGACCGGCGGCGGATCGGGGAACGGCACGACGTCGCCGGCCGGGGCCATCTCGGCGTCCTCCGCTGCGCCGGCGAGATCCAGGTCGGGCTCCCCGGGGTGCTCGCCGGCAGAGTCTCGGGTCGGTCCATTGCCTGTTCGATCGCCAGGGTCGTGCTCCGTTGCCACGTCGCTGTCCCTCCCATGTGTATTCCGCTGCTGTTCGGCCGCCAGACCCCATCCACGGCCGCGAATCGGCGGGATCAGGTGCGACGGCCCTCTCAGACTAGGTGACGATAGGGTCACAATTCAAACAGGCGTTCGATTGACACGCCGATCGATCTTCCCACTGTCGGTGGCCCGGTGTACAACTCGGTCAAGCGTTCGATAGAACGCCCGTTCGATTCGAGGGCCCTCCCCGGATCGGTCACCACGAGAGCGGGCCGGGTCCCTCCGGTCGGATCAACCGAGGTCAAGATATGGGAACGCAGACGCTCACCGCACCAGTGAACGGACCCTTTGCACCCCGTCGTCGTCCAGCCCTGGGACAGGTCTCATCGGCCGTCCCGTCGCCAGCCCCAGTGCGAGTTCCATCGTCGGTTCCATCGTCGGTTCCATCGTCGGTTCCATCGTCGGTTCCATCGTCGGTTCCATCGTCGGTTCCATCGTCGGTTCCATCGTCGGTTCCATCGTCGGTTCCATCGTCGGTCCCATCGCCGGTCCCATCGTCGTTCGGA
>JBBQGJ010000112.1:0-17400 GCA_038322925.1 Mycobacteriales bacterium | reverse complement strand
GAGGGCGCGCGGCGACTTCGGGCCCCGTTCTTGGCCCCGGGCAGCGGGCCGAAAGGAGAACGGCCAGCGTTTCCGTGACTGTTCTCTGGGGAATGCTTCGAGTGGGATTGCTGTGACTACCTGTTCACGTGCCGATAACGTGCAGCGGCGAGATAACCCGCAGCGAAATAGCGGCGGCCGGCCACTCGGGAAGCTCGCAGATTTGGCAGCTCGCTTTTTGTCAGCGACGAACTCGCCGCGTCCGTTCTGTGGTCGAGGCCGTACTTGTTGGGGTGATCAGGTTGAGGGTTGGCCGCTGTGTTGGCGGAGCTGGAGTGCCGGTTCCGGCACGATGCGGACGTCCTGGTCGCCGTGCGGGTCCCAGTTGTCGGGGTAGCGGCGGCGGAACTGCAGGCTGGACCATCCGTCGAGTTCGGCGGCGGTGAACCTGACGCCGTGCATGCCGAACCCCAACGGTGTGGACGATCCGTCCTGGACGTCTTGCCAGCCGTCGTGGCCGTAGTGCAGCACGAACGGTTGGGTGTCCTCGATGACGAGGTCAAGGTTCGGTGGTAACTCGACGATTGGTACCGCGGTCCGCCAGAACGTCACGGTCGGGGTGGGTGTCTGCCCGTGATAGCGGGTGGTGACCGCTTGGAGTTGTTCGACGGGTTGTCCGGTGGCGCGGAGCCAGGCCAGTTTGATCAGTTCGCTGTGCCCCCAGACCAGTGGCATCGCGCTGAGAGTGCGTTGCCCGGTCAGCAGCGGCAGGGACGGGATTCCGTTGCGGGGCAGCAGCGGCGGCTGGTCCCATACCTGTTCCGGGACGAGCCCGGCGGGTGAGCGCATGGCCAGCATCGCGGTGAGTTGGGTCAGCCCGTCCTGTCCGGCCAGGACCGCGCCGTGGCCGCGTTCCCCGGCCAGCAGCGGCCAGACCCGTCCGACGCCGACGCCTGTCCAGTTGGCGCCGTCGACCTGTTCGCCGTAGCCGTCGTAGTTGTACCGGTAGTAGGCGGTTCCGGTGCCGACGTTCCGGGCGAGCATGACATCGACCAGGGCTGTGGTGTCGGTGCTCCGCGTGTCTTGCGGGTCGCGCAGGCCCAGCCGCGGCAGGTACAGGTATTCCAGGCCGATGACCCCGGAACTCGGTGGCGCGAAGGTGGTGTCGGCTTGGTTCGCGATGCGGGTGACCCCGGTCTGCGGGTCGGGGCCGACCCGCACGTAATGCCCGCCCAGGCCGAAGACGGTGTCCAACCAGCTGCCGTTGACGTACGTCCATTCCTCGATGCGGTGGTTCCAGTCGTCGGCCAGGTCCAGCACGTACTGCCGGTCGGCGCCGGACAGGTACGCGGCGCCGGCGACCAGGGCAGCGACGACGACGCCCAACGTGTAGGGACTGCCGCCGGGGTCTTCTTCCCAGCGGTCCTGCTCGGTGAGCGGGCCCGTGCGGACCAGGTAGCCGACCGCCGCGGTGATCATCGCGACGGTGTTCTGGTCGGCGGGCCGGCCCAGGTCGGCGAGCTTCGCGGCGAGCATGACCGGCAGCGCGGTTTCGTCGAGCTGAGTGCCCTGCCAGAACGGGGTGCCGTCCGGGAAGAAGTTCTGCACCCAGTGCCCGTCGGCTTGTTGTTGCCCGGCGAGGTAGGTCAGCAACCGGGCGGCGTCCTCGACGTGACCGGATGCGAGGAGCGCGAACCCGGTTTCCACGGCGTCGCGGGGCCACACCAGGTGGTAGCCGCCGGGGTTGTTGGTGGTGTCGCCCCACGGGATGGTCAGACCGGCGACGATCGCGCCGGGGTAGCCACGGTCCTCGTGAACCCGCAGCACAGTGACCGAGCGGCGCAACGCGCCGGTCAGGTCCGCGGGGTCGCCGGGCTGCACCGCAGGGAGTTCGGTGGCGGCGGCCCAGTCGTGCCAGGACTGCGTGAGAGCGTCGCGGGCGGCGGTGATCCCGGTGTTCAGGCTGGCCTCGGCCATGGTCTGAGCGGCGGCGGCGTCGTCGGCGAACGCCAACGCCAGCAGACCAGCGGGGTCGGGGAGTTCACCGGACAACACCACGAACCCGGGGCCGGCGTCGGTGAACGTCCACGTCATCGCGCCGTTGCGGTCGAAGTCCTGCCACAGGTCGGACGTGCCGAAATAGCCGACGCTGGTGCGGGCGAACCCGCCGCCGGCGGCCAGGCACAGGTACCGGCCGGCGCCTTGCGCGAACAGCGGGCCGCCGTCCGCGGTCCATGCGGTGTTGTCCCCGCCGCCCCCATAGTCCTGGTCGGGGTTGGTTTGCGGGTGCCGCTGCAGATGACTGGCCAGCAACGGATACACCTTCGCGGCGACACCCGACACGTCGTAGCGGATCAGCAGGACATCCCGCGCCGGGTCGGGAACCACCTCCAGGACAAGCTGGAACGGATGCTCGGCGGGGCCGGTGTGAGTGATGGTGGCCAGCGGAGCATCCGGATCCGGCGCGGTCACGGTGTACCGGCCGTGGGCCTTCACCTCGACCCACCAGCCGTCGCCGGCGACGATGAACCCGAGGTCACGGATCTGCGGTTCACCGGTCGAGGGCCAGTACACCTCCGACACGATGCCCTGCCCGAGCGTGGCCCACACCCGGGCTGCACCCAGCGACGTGGTCACCGCATCCTTCGGCGCTGCCGCGAGGAACGGGCCCACCGGCTGCACCGGTGACGGAGCACCAGACATCATCAACACCCCTTGCGGCAGAACGGCTATCGGAATTCATTGGAGGAATGCAACGAGGCATACGCTCGACCCCGGTCACCGAGTGGAGATGACGGACGCCGCTGGTCAGGATTGGACTTGGTCGGCGGTGCCGTGCAGCACGGTGGGGTGGTAGGTGTTGAGTTGCCCGTGGCCGATGCCGCCGATGCTGGTCCGGTGCATCGTGGTGATCCCCAGCGTGGTGATCGCATGGCTGCCGGAAATCAGATTCACGAACGGGATCAGCAACGTGAAAGTGGTGTTCCCGACGTCGACGGTCCTCACGATCGTGACCGTTGCCTGCCGTCCCAACGCGGTGTCCTCCACGGTGATCTCGTCACCGGTGAAATTCAGCGCCCGCTGGGTGTCGTGGTAGGTGAAGCGCGGTTGGCCGTCGATCCCGGTCAACGCCAAGGTGATCGACAGCAGATGCCCGGTAAGGGTGAACAAGTTCGGTGCCTCGATGGCGTCCGATCCGGCTGCGGTCATGATGCGGCTCCATTGCGTCAGTGAGGGGATTGAGCAAAGACCGGACGGTCACTGCCGGTACGCCGGGCGCCCAGCGGGCACCCATATGTTCGTCCTTCGACAAGCTCGTTGACCTGCCCCGGCATGGTTGCTGTTTTATCGTCATTCCCGGCCACTGGCCAACCCTTTTCCGATGTGAACGGAATGAGTCGCCACCGACAATCGCGCGACTCATAGTCAACACACAGGAAACCCGCAAATTCGCAGGGTTGAAAGCGGGGCCAGGCGACATTTCCGTTTGCTGGCACGATCGCCGGGCGGCCCTCCCGCTGTCTGTCCGTAAAGACCTCTGCGGGAGGGGGTCCCTGCTGGATGCACGAAAGAAGGCGTTCATCACGCGCCGGCAAGTTCTACTCGGTGATGGTGCGACCGCCGTATGCCATGTCGGTACCGCGGAAGGCTGGGATGCTACTGATCCGTGGTGCTCTCGCGACCCAGGTGTGGATTTATCGACGAACGAAGGGACGCCGTGCGGGCCCGGGACTCTGTCGGTAACGGCATCAGAGGTCACCGGCGAGGAGTACAAAACCGCGTGGGCCAATCGTCGCCGCTCTTTGCTCAAACGGATCCGATGCGTGTCAGCCGGTGGCCCAGCCGCGTCGGCGGGAGATCCGTGGGGCACCGGTCCCTCGCGGTCGCGCGCCAGCGCAGCGGATGAACCTCGAACAGGTGCCAGACGGCGGCCGCATCCGCGGCCTCGCGAGTATCCCACTCCTGACGCTCCGAGCAGAACTGGCACGTGAACACAACGGGCTCGATCAATGGTTTCCTCCTCGAGACGGCTGACCCCTCTACCTGGCCGCACCGGTTGACACCCTCTTGCACGTACGTGGATCACGCGGCCGGACATCGATCCCGTCGGCCGGTGAACGGACACAGGTGATGTGCTCTCTGGCGGCTGACGATCCGATGTCATGCGACTGGTGGCGCCCCGCCACCGAGATGCAATCCCGTACACGGTCACCCGGGGTCTGGGGGTGAACGGACCGACCATGCGCGGGCCTGGCCCGCACTCGTCTCGACCACTGTACGGACGACACGCGAGACCCCACCCGGCCGCCGACACGATGGAAACGACGCTGGGGTCAGGCGCAATCAATGCAGATCGTTTGTCCGCCAGCTGCGGAGGCGATTCGGCTGCGGTGCTGGACCAGGAAACAGGACGCGCAGGTGAACTCGTCGGCCTGTTTCGGGATCACCGGCATTGTCAGTTCCTCACCGGACAGGTCCGCGCCGGGCAGTTCCACGCCTTCGGCGGTGTCGGTCTCGTCGAGGTCGACGTCCGGGGACTGCGCGTCCTTCCTGGTCGTGGTGAGCGCGTCCAACGACTCGGCGTCGGCGTCCTCGACGGTGCTGCGCCGGGGCGCGTCGTAATCGGTTGTTGTTGCCATAATTGGACTCCCAGAGGTTCTCCAGCGTCCGTGGCTTCGGCTCAGCTGCCAAGCCTCGTGACGCTTGGACTAGCAACGCAGGCACCCCCCGATTTGTGCCCTCCGGCCAACGTTCTGCCCGAGATGTGATCGGGGACACTCCCCTGTGATCGACGCCGTCCGGGGTCCCGACGTCCCCAGCACGGCCGGGTTGCGGTCCCGGCCAGGTGCTGGAGCACCGCCCCGGCATGGAACGGGTGTCATCGACTCTCACCCGACAGCGAACTCCCGCGCTCGTCCCACCCGTGGGATATCGATCGGTGTGTCGATTGCCGAGGACACCGGCTTTTCGCCCCTTGGGTAATTCGGGTGAGAGAAACACCGCGGCGCCGGACAATCAGCCGCGGGTCGGGTCGTTTCGTTTCTGGGGGTGCGGGCAATGGGGTACACGGTGCTGCGCGGGTCGTTCGTCATCCGATACCCGGACCTGCCCCGGCAGGGCCCCCAACCCGACGGGGACACGGTGAAGTTCCAACCGGATACCCCCGCCCTGGTCGACACGCTGCCGCGGCGTTCCGGCCGTCCGGCGCAGATCAACTCCCGCGGAATCTCGGTCCGGCTGGAAGCGATCGACGCGTTGGAAACCCACTTCGACAACGACCACCAGGAACTCGCCGGCGCCACCGCCGCGAGGGATGCGCTGCTCACCCAGCTCGGGTTCACCGGCGTCACGTTCTTCCTCGACGCCCCGAACAACGTCGACCACGCCGACCAGGACTCGGTCCGCGGCCACGTGCTGTCCAACGGCATCGACGCCAACGGCCGGATGATCGGGTTCATCTACCCCGGTGACCCGGCCGAACCCGACGGCGCGCAGGTGTTCCTGGACAACCCGCGGGTAGACACCTCCGTCAACGCCACCCTGCTGACAGTCGGGCTGACCTACCCGGCGTTCTACGACACCCTGCCCGCCGACCTGCGCGCCCACCTGGCGGACGTATCTCGGGCGGCCCGTACTGCCGGCGCCGGGATCCGGGCCCGGTCCACCGCCGACCCCAAGAGTGCCGCGACGATCCCGGATCTCGCGGCGCTGGAGGAGTTGGTGATCTGGCCTAAACTGTTCCGCCGCATCATCCCCTACCTCGCGGCCGGGTTCACCGACTTCGACGGCTTCGACACGTGGCTCCGCGCGGACCCGGTCAACCGCGACGACTCCCTGCTGCTGCTGGCCGACCCACCCCGGGCAGGGAACCTGCACGACGTCATCACGGCCGCCGGCCACACTATTCAGCTCACCGTGTGACCCGAAGAGTTCGTCATCGCCCCGGACCCGGCGCCACCGGGCACGACCACCGGTCCCCGCCCGCACGCCGCCGGCGATGTCGTCATCCTGGCCGCGCTGCCCGACCCGGCCGGGGTCGACCGCGGCCACGAAACCGTCACTCTGATCAACACCACCGGCAGCGAGATCGTGCTGACCGGATGGCACCTGTCCGACGCCGCCGCCGGCAAACATGCCCTCACCGGCACCCTGGCGGGCGGGGCTGTCAGTCAAGTCACCCTCGGCAGCGGACTGGCCCTGGGCAACAAGGGTGACACCCTCATCCTGTCCGACGCTAGCGGCGTCACCATCGACACCGTCACCTACACCGCCGGCCACGTCCACCCCGGCCGCACCATCTGCTTCGGCCGCACCTGAACCGCACCCCTGGACTACGAGCCGGCGGTCGGGGCGTGCTCGCGGGCAGGGTAGCCGCGACCGACACCGGGTCGGCGGGCTGACGGTCGTCCAACGACACCTGCCGATTACCCTGATCACCGCCCGCGCACCGCCCGGTGAGCGGGTCGACACCGGGAGAAAACATGGCTCAAGGCACCGTCAAATGGTTCAACGCCGAGAAAGGCTTCGGCTTCATCACCCCGGACGGCGGCGGCCCCGACGTGTTCGTCCACTTCTCGGCGATCACCGGCACCGGCTACCGCTCCCTCGAGGAGAACCAGAAGGTCACCTACACCGTCAGCCAGGGCGCCAAGGGACCGCAGGCATCGGACGTCGCCGCCGTCTGACCAAGAGCCGCGTACCGGCGTCAAGCCGGTGAGTCGACGAGATGATCTTCGTGTTCTGAACGGCCCGAAAGCGTTCACCGAGACGCCGATCATCATTCCCTGATGTGGCACGTCCAGCATGACTGTCGTATTTCGCTGCGACCGCTGCGTGCTGAAAAACCGCGCAGCCGTGGAAACGGGTGTCATCTGACCTCGCCTGATGGCCAGAACTCTCAGCGCTGCTCGACCCGTGGAAACCGACCGGCATGTCGAACCTTCGGTCAGTCAGCAGACTGGCGGCGGACGTCGCGGACAACCGCGGCCAGGTCCGCCGCGCTGGGTAGCGCCGGCCGGACGTCGTCGGGTAGTGCGGGGGTAACCCCGACTTGGGTGAGCGCGGCCGCGCACATCACGTCGGCGGTCGCAGGCAGCTCGACGTGCCTTTGATTTAATCAGGAGACCAGATCGTGCTGGTCGAGTGCGCCAGATTCTCGGAGGTGGGTCAGCGCGACGTCGACGTGGTGGTCGGTAAAGATCCGGCCTTTACGTTGGGTCCAGTTCCGTACGGCTTCGGCGGCTCGTTCCGGTTGGACGGCTCCTTGATGGGCCGCGACCCAGTGTGTGCTGGCAAGGAGTTCGATCCCATAGGGGCCTTCGAAGCCCTCGGTGATTGCCCCTACCCGCTCAATCACTTTGGTCGAGTCGGAATGGTTGGCCGGTAGAACGAATTCCTCGAGCTGTCGTCTGGCTTCAGTGGTGGGTGCGATCGGCTCAAGTGCGAGCGCTTTGTCATCACCGTCGCCGAAGCCCGTCAGGAAGCTCCCTTCCATTCCTTGAATGAGATGCCTGACCCTTTCGCTGTACGGCCCGTACCGGCCCTGGACGAAGTCCAATTTCAGTTCGGGTTGTAGGTGGTTCGCGAAGTACATGAGTTTCTGGATTTCCAGGTGTGAAGCGCCCTGCGGATCCTCCCACGGTTCAGCCTGCTGCCGTTGATTCACGTAGTTGATCAGTAATTGCAGCATCATCGCTCTGCCCCAGGTGAGGCGCTGCCCACTGACCGGGGTGAGCTCCCGGTGGGCGGTCACCGGCGCGTAGAGGTGGATGTCCACTCCCGGGATGTTGCCGAGCCGATCGGTGATCAGCGGCTCCACTTTCGCCCAGTCCAGGCCGCCATTGCCGGCGCCCAACGGCGGGACCGCCAGGGATCGCAGGTCCAGCGCCTCGATCACGCGACGCAGGTCGTCCAGACCTGCCTCGATGTAGCCGATCTGCGAAGGCGATCGCCAGTGCTTCTTGGTCGGGAAGTTGATCACGTACCGGGGGCCGGTCAGTTCGGCGGTTGGCACCACGTACATGCGTCCGATCTGCACCTCGCCCGCGCGGCATGCGGCGGCGTAGCTCTTGAATACCTGGGGGTAGCGGCGCTTGAACTGGAGCGCGATGCCCTTGCCCATGACGCCGACACAGTTCACGGTGTTGACCAGGGCATCGACGTCGCTGGCCAGGAGGTCGCCTTCCCCGTGGACGATCACGTCGGGTACCTCCGCATCAGTAGTAGATCTGTGGGAACTCGCAATACTGTCGCACACCCCCGACAGTGCCCATCTGAGCCTGAGCGCGTGTCAGTACGGGTTGGGTCTTCGCGGCCACGACACTGATCAGCCTTAGCGGCACCGGGCCCAGTACCAGCAACTCAGCTGCTCGCCGGCTCTTCCGGTTCATGTCCTCGGGAATGTTGTTCCAGTAACGCTGCTGCAGGAGCGGGAAGTCGACGAACGACCCCAGTGCCGGGAGTTGCCTGCTGAACTCGGTGAACGATGCTGCGGCGTTGCCGTTGCTCACGCACCAGGTGAGCCCCGAGGAGGCGATGTCGCCGAGTACCGCTCCCAGGAACACCAGGTCCCCAGTGCCGCCCCGGTACTCTGCGTGTCCCATGGAGACAGCGAACAGCATCGGTGACTTGGCCGCGATGTCGAACGGCACATGATCGGCGACAGTCGCTGCCGGGTAGGTGTCATCGGGACGCACCCTGATTGCCGCTCGGCGCTCTTTGATATCGCTGTTGGCAACATTCACCGGCGGCGTTTTCATCGTCGACGGGTATAGAGCATCGTTATCGACAATTCTCTGAAGGTTGTCCTTGTGCGTGAAATGCCAGATGACCCAGTTCTGGGGCGAGTCCCGCTGGGGATCGGAATCACCACTCGCAACAAACCCTGACTCGGGCAAGTAATGAAGATCTGCCACATCGACCTTCCGTTTAACCCACGTGCCCCATGGCTATTATCCGGTGCACCTGACGGAATTTGATCGGAGTGAAGGTCAGGCCCGGGTACCGCAAACACCAGGAGCGGCGACTGCACCGTCGATCAGGCGGAGGCCAGCGGTCATCCCACCTGAGCGGCGGCCATCCCTGTTGTGTGTCATGGTCCGCGGAAGCCCGCAAGCCTCAGCGAATTCGTGCAGATCTAGGTTGGGATCCAGATACTTGAGTACCTGGGCGGCGGTCACAAAGACGACATTGCCTTGCACACAAGCGGTTTGTGCTGGCTCGAGTACGTCTTGCCTCGGTTTGAATCGTCTTCGCGATGGTGACCCGCCCGATCCAGGCGATACGGTGCATCCGACCAGTCATGGTTACTGATCTCGTCTGCGAACGCGGTGGCGATACGGCTCAACAATGATGTCCTCCGATTGGACAGGCACTGGTCTCACCCCGACGGCGAAACCTTGGCAAGTCTACTGGGCGGCACCGACAGGCCCGGAGACGACTCGATCGTTGCCGTGCCAGCTCTCCAACAGCACGGTGATGTATCCCCACGGCAGTCGCGCAGCAGGCTGTTGCGCGATTGGTTCGGGCCATGCCGACGCGAACGTCTGCAGGCCAGCAGCGGGTCGACCAGTAGTGCCGAGACAGGTCCCAGGCGACCAGCGCCAACCACAGGAGCACCACGATTGCCAGGACGACCCGCGGTACGGGTCGTCTCGCCGGCCGCCCACCCACGATCCGAGTCAGGGCGGGCAGGTCCTGGGTCACCCCGCTGGTTGCCCACGACGACGCCAACAACGAGGCCTACCGCCGACAGGTTCGCCGCCACCGCCTTGGAGGTCGGCGACGATGCGGCGCTGACGGTCCAGATCCGATCACTGATGTGGTGGAGCCGGTCGGGGGCCGCCAGCACCTACCGGTTGCATCGGCGTCGCGCACAACCAGGAGGCGCACTGACCCACCCGCTACGTCGTCGGCGACCGGTTCGCGCTCACCGGTGCGGTCAAGGCGGACCTGTCCCTTTACCGTGATGAGCCATGGGCCGCATCGTGGTTGATCCCGCGGTCATGGGCGGTGTGCCGTGTGTGCGCGACACCCGGGTGCCAGTGGCGACTGTCGCCGGCCTGCTCGCGGAGAACGTCACCATCGAGGCAGTGCTGGAGCTGTACCCGCAGCTGACAGTCGAGGACGTGCACGCTTGCGAAGTCTTCATCCGGCACATGACCCGCGCCCGGAACGGCCCACCGCTTCCGGGATTGACCGTCCACGAGTTGGTATCCCAACTGAGCTGGCGTGTCCTCGGGCCGCTGAAGGGCCGCGCCAAATCGGTGCTGGACTGGGCCGGCCTGCGAGGTGAACCACCCGCCACGATCGAAGCAGTGGCCCGCCGCTACTTCGTCACCCCGCAAGCGGTCAAGCACCGCATACGGCGGGTGGTTGCCGCCGGAGCCCAACTGCCACTCACCGACAACCTCCTCGCCGAAGTCTTAGGACCACCCCGACCCGGCGAGAACCCCGTCACCCATCGGCGCTGCGTCCACCTGCTGAGCATCGAAACAACGAACACCCAGAACTGAACTCGGCGTCATGACGGGAGGTCACAGCCCTTGCCATGGCTGGGCAATTTTGCAGCAGTGCGCTGCGAAAGTTGGATAAGCCCGGCGGCGCGACCATGTCAAACTTCCCCGGTCGGTTGCGACGTCGAAGCGGAGTTGCCGACAACTGGCGGGATCCACCCGGCTTCACCCGAAACTTCTCCGAGGGAGCCGCTGAGCGTTGGTCAGGTTCGACACCTGATTCCATGGATGGGAACGCCGCACCTGGCTGCCCCGGAAAAGCTGAAAGCTCGATCAGTCGGTGTCGCTCAGACTTTCTTCGGCAGCGGCCGACCAACACTCCCCCAACCATGCCGCGACGCCGGAGACCCGATCAACGCCGATCAGCCCACCATCAACGAGAGCCGTTACCAAGATGTGAGCGCGTCGGGCAACGGTTGCAGCTTCAGGACCCAGATACGCCCGCGCAGTCGCCGTACGGACCACAAGATGGAACCGACCCTGACTGTCGGCGGCCAACCCATCAAAAGTCAGAGCGCCGTATATCGGGCAGCAAAGGGGTTCGTCGAACAGCATCTCGACTGCAGGCACCTGGAAGTGGGTGAAGAGCACCCGTTGGACATGGGCGCCACGCATGGTTGCACAAGGTGGCGATCCCGGGAGAACTGTTTCCCCGACCCGAACAGTTGGCGATGTCATCCGACTCGACTACTACTTCTTCGCGGCGGCGGCGTCGTCGTCGTCGAGGTCGGACAGCGACCCACCACACCGATAGATCGCCAGCCAATCCTCGTACGCCCAAGGCTTCTCGATCACTCGGGCAACCTCAATGTGTTCAACGCCCTGGTCCTCCAGGAGCCAGAACGAACGGTGCCAACTCCTCCCTGCCGAGATGCAAGAATGCGGTCCTCGGCGGATGCGCGGAGCCCGCCAGCAGCACGATGTCCTCCAGGCTGACCTGCTCGCTGATCCAGCCGGGAAGGGGACATGGTTGCGCCTGAGCAGATTGGTCTGGCGGTGTTGGCTGGATGCTGGTCAAGGGTCGCCCGCGATTCTGTAACCCGGCGGCGCCACAGCTCGGGATGTTTGACCTCTCGCGGCGTGACCGAGGGCCCTATCCCTGACCATCGGGTCCCGATCATCATGAACGTGCGGGAAGGACTCAGCCATGTCTTCAGTCAGCACACCCGACGGCACCGACCTTGGCCCGCCTGGCCCTAGCGACACACGCCATGGGCCCACACCACCCCCGGACCGCCCGGGCGATCGGCCCGGAAGCGTTGCGCTGCTGCTCTTCCTCGTCGTCCCGGTCTCCGCCGCGGTGGACATCTTCTTCTGGTCGAGATTCATGCAGATCGCCTCAGACGTCTGGCGGGCCCCGCCCGGCGTGAGCGGCTGGAGTGCGGTAATACGGCTCCTGCCGGCCGGGCTGCTGATTGTCATGCCGATCGTGGTCGGCCTCGCGCTCGGCGTCCGCTCGGCCCGGCTCGGGTCCCGACGGGGTTACGTGGCGATCTGCCTGCAGTCGTTCGCGGTGTTCGTCCTGATGACGGTGTTTGTCGTCGGCGGCAACGACAACCTCGCCGAGTGGGCCATCAGCGTCGGGGCTGCCATCGCAACGCTGGCGCTGTGCCTGTTTGCCACCCGCAGGCGGTCGCAGGACAAACGGACCGCTGACTCCACTGATCACGCGCCCTTCCGGGCCGGCTACCGCACCGCCGCCGTGCTGATGATCGTGGGAATCGCGGGTGCCTTCGGGTGGCTCTTCGCCGCCCAATCGGCCTTGTCCAGCCACGCCGACGGTTTCCCCCGGGCAGGCATCCCCGGCATGGTCACGCTCGCGGTCGACCACCCCGGTACCTACTACGTCTATGCCGAGGTCAACGACGGCCGCGCCGTCGAGGACCTGGCCACCGATATGCAGTTCGCACGGGTGCAGGTGACCGACCCGACCGGCCAAGCCGCGGCGGTGCATGCCCTTTCACCGAGCGCGAGTTACCTCCGCAACTTCAGAACCGCGGTCGCTGCCGTCACCTTCGACGCGAATCGCACCGGCGACTACCGGGTGACCGTCACCACCAGCCTGCCTCCGGTCACTGCTCCGTATGCTCCGCCGAACGCCAACGGCGAGTTCGCCGTCGGCGACGGCGTCACGGATTGGATGCGGCCGCATGAGTGGGGCGTCGCAGCACTACTGTTCGTCACCGTTAGCTCGAGCATCGTACTTACCCTCGGCACCACCATCCAACGACGGCGAACGTAGGCGGGGAGTCGCCGCCTGGATCAAGCCCCATCGACAAACCAGCCCAGAGACCATCGTGGATGCCCCGCGCGGCGGCGACTGTGCGGACGGGTACCCGCCGGGGCAGGTCAGCCCCGGGTGGGCCGCGACCATCTCTTCGGGCTGCTGTACTCACGCACGCCCGGCAGGCGGTCGAGAAGTGCGGTTCTGAGATGACTGGCCAGTGCATCGTCGGCGATCCAGACCGCGACGACTTGAGCGGCTTGGGATCGCCAGCCGCGGTCGCCCTCGACGGTGGCGCCTTCGAGTGCGACGACAGCGACAAGAGAATCGGCGGCCGCGAATTGCTTCGCGAGATGTGCGCGGTCACGGAAGCTGTGGATCCCGCAGGTGCAGGCGGTTTCGGGGGCTTTGTGGTCGCCTCCGACCGCGCACCGCGCACCGGGCGACGCAGCGGCCGCCGGCCCAGTCGTTGGACAGTTGGGTCAGCGGCAGGAGGTTTCCGTCCAAGGCGACCCGGAAGGTACGCAAACCGTGAACACCGACGATGGGCTCGAGGCTCGGAGGAGTTGGATCGGTCATGCCTTGCTCCTCGCAGGCTCTCTCGCGGGGATCGCCGGTGCGATCGGCCTCGGGTGGGATTGGTTGGTAGGACTGGTATCTCGATGGGAAGTATTTCGATCTTGCGGAGTGGCTGACCGATGTCGCCCATGGCTGAATTCCTCCTGTTGTGGGTTGTGGAGCGTCGCGCGGTGGGGTGGACGAGCAGCGAAGTGGAAGAGGGCGGGGGCCGAGGGTCCGGAAGTAGTGCGCGTGGTTGTCGGAACCCGATCCGCATCGTCCCCAGTTGGCTACGGCGGGAAGGGCGCCCGTCGCTGTTCGTCATGTGACGCGGCCCTGCGTTCGGCCTCGGTGGTGCCGCCCCAGATCCCTTCGAGACCGTGGGTTGATGCGTAGGCTCGGCAGTCATTGGTGATCGGGCATCGGTCGCAGAACCGCTTGGCGTAGTCGATAGCGCCGCGAGTTCGCTGGCGTGGGTAGAACACCGCGGCGTCGACGCCGACGCAGCCGCGGTCCTGCCTGTCAATGATCGATCTCAGGGTGAGTTCACGAGTCATCTTCTGCTCCAAGTGACCGTAGAAAAGCGGAGTTCAGTCCGCTGCGATGTCCCGCAAGACGCTCAGGGCGGCGTGGCATTGGTCCAGAGCGCTGGCCGTCGGTGGGAGCGGAAAGTAGTGGTCGGGGTGTCCGAGCCAGTTCGACCGGGCCTGGGCGATGCTCCGCCAAGCGGCGGGATCGTCCAGGTGTTCGGGATCAAGGCCGGCGCGGTGCGACTCCCCGATCACTGTGGCGAATGCAGATCCGCTGTTATACGCGGCGATGCTGCGGCCGTCGGTCTGATGGTGAGCAGTTCCGTCAGGATCTGACCGAAGGAGGGTGCGCCGGCGAGCATGTCGTCGGTGAAGTGAGGGTGGCGTCGGGTGACCGGACTAATCGGTGTCCTCGGGTTCACCAGCGTGTTCAACCTGATCGTGCGATCTGCTTCTATGACGGCTATCTCGATCAGCGACCCGCTGCCCGGTGCGGTCGTCCCCAGCCCGATGATCACAGCGGCGTCTGGGCGTAGGGCGCGGCGGGCCCAGCGGACCGTCGCCTGCCGGTGCTCGCCGGCTGTCATGTTCTCGTGCAGCGGGGGGTACACGAGGGTGGTGGTCATGGCCGTGCCTCCGTCGATCGGCGAACAGGGTTTCTGTCCAATTCCGCTGACAGACCTGGGACCTCGAGGAGAAGGTGGTACTCGAGCAGGCAATCCGTGCAGAGCTGGGCACCTGAAGGGATGGGATAGAGCTCGGCGAGTGGGACAGGGTCGCAGCACTCTGAGCACAGGGACGGCTGCGGTGCCGCCTCGGCTGCAGCGACAGTGAATGCGGTGAAGACCCGGTCCGGGCAGGGCATGAAGCGACCGTCCGCGAAGCGGACGATCCAATCATCAGGTCCAGCCGGTAGGTCCACGGTCACGGTCGGGGTGATGACAACGAAAGCGCCGGTGGTGGCGCGGTATTCGCCGTAGGGCTGGGATCGCTCCATCCATTCGGCGATCTCCAGGTCTCTGTGCGGTGTTCCGTTGCGCTGGATCGCGAGGACCTCACCGGGTATCAGGTGGAACTGACGTGGTTGGTTCATGATGATGTTTCCCTCCCGCCTCTCTTCCCGACCGGAGCGGGCCGATCTGGGTTCTGCCTCACTCAACAGCCTCGACGAAGACCGGTTATTACCGGTAATACGGTTTTCCGGTTGTAGTTGGCGTAGTCCCCTGGTTCACGCTGAACCCATCGAATGGAAGGTGGACCGATGACGTCTGCAAGGGTGCGTGTGGGCACGGTGGTGACCGGGGCAGTCCTGGTCGTCTTGACCGGCAGCTGCGGGTTCACAGCCCAGACAGGGCAGATCACGACGACGTCAACCGGTTCTGTTGCGATCCCGGTCGGGCCTTCTGTCCAGTCGCCCGTCCTGTTGACGTCGGGGCCTTACCTGGTCACGAAGGTCGTCGACGGTGACACGCTTTGGGTTCAACGCGACGGCCAGCAGGTGAAGCTCCGGTTGATCGGGATCGACACCCCCGAAACCCATGATCCGAGGAAACCGGTTCAGTGCTTCGGAGAAGCCGCAGCCGCCCACGCCGAGACGATGCTCGCCGGCCGCCAGGTGCTCCTCGAGACCGACGATTCTCAGGGTCGGTTGGACAAATACGGTCGTGAACTGGTCTATGTGTGGGTCGACGGGCAGCTGTTCAACCTGGCGATGATCAAAGCCGGCTTCGCCCACGAGTACACCTACGACGCTCCCTACCGGTATCAGCAGCAGTTCAAGGAAGCTGAGCGCGCAGCCGCTGACGCGGGCGCCGGGCTGTGGGCCAGTAACACGTGCGGTGGCGACACCACCCGGCCGGCCGGCGGGTGAGCTCGGGGAACCGCGAAGCCGGTTCACGCCGAGGTTGTGGTTGTCCAGTAGCGGTGGAGTTGGTTGTCGTAGTCGGTGCGGGTGAGTGGGACGACGTGGATGGGTGTGCCGACCCAGGAGGCTTCGAGGATGTACCGCTGCCCGTTGATGGTGCCGAGGTAGATCGCGACGTGGCCGGGGAAGCCGACGATGTCCCCGGGCTGGCCCTGTTCCCATGGGATGGACACTCCCCCGGCTCGTTGGGTGCCGGAGTTGTCGGGGGCGCTGAATCCTGCTTGGGCCATGACGTAGCCGGTGAGACCGGAGCAGTCGAAGCCGATTTCCGTCCCGCAGGAGTTGTAGTCGCCGCCGCCGCGGCCGCATCCGTTGTTGGGCCCGGCGCCGCTGCCTCCGCCGCCCCACACGTAGGGCATGCCGAGGACGGCGAACCCGGCGGCGAGGCCTTTCGCGACGGCGGGGGTGGGGGCTTTGATGGTCGTGCCGGCCAGGGCTGGGGTGACGTAGGCGTTGTTGGGGATGGTGACGTCCGGGCCGTTCGCGGAGACGGCGACCGCGGTGGGTTTGCCGCCGTCGGTGCTGCCGAAGTATTCGGTGAACAGGCGGAAGAAGTTGCGGTTGCCGTAGGAGCTGCAGGCGTCGCCTTCGCCGGGGTAGGCGGCGAGGCTGGCCGCGTTGGGTTGGTACGGGGTGTAGGTGTAAAGGGTTGCGGTGGCTCGGTTCTGGACGGTCACCGGTGAGCTGCCGCACCCGGTTTCGGCGACATTCCACAGGATGTTGCTGGTCTTGCCCTCCGGGTAGTTGACCCGGGACGGGTCGACATGCAGCCGGGCGAAGGCCTGGAACATGCCGAAGGTTTGAGCCCAGACACCTGCTGATCCAGCGTCGCAGTTCGCGGTCCCGCCGGGGCCGGTGTCCGGGCAGCCGAACCCGGTGAGCGCGGCCGGCGGGTTGGCGCGGGTGAGCCCCTGGGATTCCTTCTGGACAATCACGATCGCCACCTGCGGGTTGATGCCGCAGGACTTGCCGAGGTGGAACAGGATGCTCGCGTAGGACTGCGGGCCCGGTGGGCCGGGCCAGTCCTTGCACCAGTCCAGGTGGTAGGTGCCGGGTGTGTAGGTGTCCAAGCGCAGGCAGGTCGGGGCGGTGCAGGTGGCGCCGATTCTGTCCAACGCGGCCTGGACGGCGGCGACGTCGGCAAACGCGGCGTCGTTGTAGAAGACGGCGTCGCTGATGATGTTGCCGGGGTCGAATTCGGTGGGTGCACCGGTGGTGTCGGTGCTGCAGGTGGTGTTGACCTGCGGCGGTGGGGTGCCGGAGTAGAGGACGGCGGCGACGGCCTTGCCCATGTCCTGCCATTTGGCGACGTTCTGTCCGACGTGGGATTCCTGGACGACTTCGCCGAGCTGGTAGTTCTGTCGAGGGTCGGTGTCGTATCCGGGTACTCGTCGCACAAGTTGGTCGAGGAACATCCTGGTGGCGCCGGCCGGGTCGGTGCGGTCGTATTGGGTGTACAGGCCGCTCACGGGGTCGGGTGCCTGTTGGAACAGGCCGACCCATGGCCCGTTCACCGCGTTGGGGTCGAAGTGGGATTCCTGCATCGCGACGGCGAGGGCGATCTCGTCGGCGCGGCGGGTGAGGTTCATCTGCTTGGTGACGGCGGTGATGGTGCCGGCGATCTTCATTTGCTGGGCGTTCAGGGTGATCCCGGCGTAGTCGCCGGCGGCC
>JBBQGJ010000111.1:0-17400 GCA_038322925.1 Mycobacteriales bacterium | reverse complement strand
GGGTACACCTCCGTTCGTCCGCAGTCGGCGGCCCCGTTGGCGGAGGTGCTGCGGCTCAACGGGTACGCGACGGGGCAGTTCGGCAAGTGCCACGAGGTGCCGGTGTGGCAGACCAGCCCGGTCGGGCCCTTCGAGGCGTGGCCCACCGGCGGTGGTGGCTTCGAGCATTTCTTCGGCTTCCTCGGTGGGGAGACCAACCAGTACGCGCCCGCGTTGTTCAGCGGTACGACCCCGATCGAGCAGGAGAAGACCGCCGCGGAGGGGTACCACTTCACGCAGGACATGACCGATCGCGCGATCGGCTGGGTCCGCCAGCAGTCGGCGCTGACTCCGGATCGCCCGTTCTTCATGTACTTCGCACCCGGTGCGACGCACGCCCCGCACCACGTACCGCTGGAATGGGCCGACAGGTACCGCGGCCAGTTCGACGATGGCTGGGACGCGTTGCGGGAACGGATCTTCGCCGAGCAGAAACGTCGAGGCGTCGTCCCCGATGACGCCGAGCTGACAGCACGGCATGACGAGATCCCGGCCTGGGACGACATGCCCGCCGAGCTCAAGCCGGTGCTGGCGCGGCAGATGGAGGTGTATGCGGGCTTCCTGGAGCACACCGACCACCACATCGGGCGGCTGATCGACGCTCTCGACGCCCTGGGCACTCTGGACAACACCCTGGTCCTCTACATCATCGGGGACAACGGGGCCTCGGCCGAAGGGCACATCAACGGCAGCTTCAACGAGTACCTCTTCTTCAACGGCGCGGCAGCGCTGGAGACCCCTGAGTTCATGGCCGCCCGCATCGACCAGTTCGGCACCGCTGAGGCCTACAACCACTTCTCGGTCGGGTGGGCGCACGCCATGGACACGCCGTACCAGTGGACGAAGCAAGTGGCCTCCCACTGGGGCGGCACCAGGAACGCGACGGTGGTCCACTGGCCACGCGGGATCCGGTCGACCGGCGTCCGCCACCAGTTCCACCACGTGATCGACCTCGCCCCCACCATTCTCGACGTGGCGGGCATCCCGCATCCCGAGCGGGTCAACGGGGCGGAGCAGATCCCCATGCACGGCGTCAGCATGCGGTACGCGTTCGACGACGCCGAGGCGCCGGACCGGCACACGACGCAGTACTTCGAGATCGGCGGCAACCGAGGGATCTACCACGAAGGCTGGACGGCGGTCACCAAGCACGCCACCCCGTGGATCGCGATGGCGGAGCTGCCGGCGTTCGCCGACGACGTGTGGGAACTTTACGCACCAAGCGACTGGACACAGGCCGACGATCTGGCCGGGCGCATGCCGGACAAGCTGCGGGAACTGCAGGGCCTGTTCCTGGTCGAGGCGCGAAAGTACAACGTGCTGCCGTTGGACGACCGGCGGGTGGAGCGGTTCGACGCCACCATCGCCGGACGGCCACAGCTGATCAAGGGCCGCAAGCAGATCCTCTACGGCGGCATGAGCAGGCTCACCGAGGCGACCGTCATCAACGTCAAGAACGTCTCGCACGCCGTCGCCGCCGACATCGAGGTACCGGCCGGGGGCGCCGCGGGTGTCATCATCGCGCAGGGCGGGGCGTTCGGAGGGTGGAGCCTGTACCTGCGCCATGACGGCGTTCCCGTGTACTGCTACAACCTCATGGGCCTTCAGGTCACGAAGGTCGCCGGATCCGACCCACTCACCGCAGGCTCCCACCGGGTAGTCATGGCCTTCTCCTACGACGGTGGCGGACCGGGGCGCGGCGGAGACGTAGCGCTCCTGGTCGACGGTGAGACCGTGGCCGAGGGCCGGCTCGACCGCACCGTGCCGCTCGTCTTCTCGCTCGACGAGACCTGCGACGTGGGACACGACGGAGGTCTGCCCGGTCAGCGACGACTACCACGCCGAGGACAGCGAGTCCACCGGCACGGTGGAGTCGGTGCTCATCGAGCTGTCCGAAGGGGCTGACGACTTCAACCATCTCATCGACCCGCAACTGCGGCTGTCTGTCGCGATAGCGCGGCAATGACGGCCAGGGGGCCCGCTGCTGCGTTGTGTGCGGCTCAACCGAGTCGGCGGGATGACCGCCCTCTTGCGCAGAAGAGCACGATGCGCGCCATCCGGCGGTTTCGTCAGAGCCGCGGATGGGTCCTTCTATTCCGTCCGTTCCTGTTCCTGTTCCTGTTCCTGTTCCTGGTCGTGTCGTTGTTGGTCGGGCGGCTGCTCGTCTCGCTGGTAGGTGCGGTCGTCGGCGCACGGGCAGGCGCTGCGACTGATGACGAGCCGTCCGGGTAGGTCACGAGGCGACTCCTTCCGCGGCCCGCGTCCGCATGCCTGCGGTGATGGGGTCCGCCCGTCACGAGGATTGCGCGACGGGCTCTCGACCCTTCACCGAAGAAATCTCGGCACTGCCCACACCCGCCCCGGGCATGCCCGTAGGGTCCCGAGCGCGGGTATCGCGATGAAGCCCCCGCTGCGCCGGACTAGCATCGGACGTCCGTATCCTGTGCCGTTCCGCGGGCCGGACAGCACCGACCGCACCGACCGCACCGAACAGCGCTCATCGGCGCCGTCCGGCGGTGTTCGGAGCAGTCGCACGCTGGCCAGACCGTGCTGAAGCACCATCCGACCCATCGAGGAGACCCCCGTGTCCGCCGCACCCGCCGCCGCGCCCCCGTCGAGCGTGAATGTTCCGGCGGGCACGACGGCTGGGCAGGTGATCAGGGACGCCGGCCTGCCGACCAGCGGCGTGCAGGCCGTGGTCGTCGTCCGGGATGCGCAGGGCCAGTTGCGCGACCTGGCGTGGGCGCCGGGCGAGGACACCGAGGTCGAGCCGGTCCCGGCCGACTCCGATGACGGCCGGTCGGTCATCCGGCACTCGGCGGCGCACGTGCTCGCCCAGTCCGTCCAGCAAGCCTTTCCCGACGCCGAACTCGGGATCGGCCCGCCGATCAAGGACGGCTTCTACTACGACTTCGGGGTCGACCGACCCTTCACCCCGGAGGATCTGGTCGATCTCGACAAGCGCATGCGCAAGATCATCAAGGCGGGACAGCGGTTCTCCCGCCGAGTGGCGGCCTCGCCCGAGGCAGCCCGCGAGGAGCTGGCCGACCAGCCCTACAAGCTGGAATTGATCGACATCAAGAGCGAGGTCGCCGACGGCGGGGCGGCGGACAGCGCGGAGGCGAGCTTCGAGGTCGGCGCCGGCGAGCTGACCTTCTACGACAACCTGCATGCCCACACCGGCGAACGGATCTGGACTGACCTGTGCCGCGGGCCGCACGTGCCGACCACCCGGTACATCTCGGCGTTCCAGCTGACCCGCACCGCCGCCGCGTACTGGCGGGGGAGTGAGAAGAACCCGCAGCTGCAGCGCATCTACGGCACCGCGTGGGAGTCACCGGAGGCCCTGGCGGAGCACTTGGAGTGGCTGGCCGAAGCCGAGCGGCGCGACCACCGCAGGATCGGCGCCGAGCTCGACCTGTTCTCGTTTCCGGAGGAGATCGGTTCTGGGCTTGCGGTTTTCCACCCGCGCGGCGGGATCATCCGCAAGGAGCTGGAGGACTATTCGCGCCAGCGGCACACCGAGGCCGGATACTCCTTCGTGAACTCGCCGCACATCACCAAGGCCGACCTGTTCCACACCTCCGGCCATCTGGACTGGTACGCGGACGGCATGTTCCCCCCGCTGCACGTCGATGCGGAGTACGGCGAGGACGAGTCAGGGAACAGGGTGATTCGCAAACCCGGCCAGGACTACTACCTCAAGCCGATGAACTGCCCGTTCCACTGTTTGATCTTCCGTGCCAGAGGACGGTCGTACCGCGAACTGCCCCTGCGGTTCTTCGAGTTCGGCACCGTCTACCGGTACGAGAAGTCCGGTGTGGTGCACGGGTTGACCCGGGTGCGGGGGATGACCCAGGACGATGCGCACATCTTCTGCACCCGTGAACAGATGCGTGACGAGCTGGCCAGCCTGCTCCGGTTCGTGCTGGACCTGCTGGCCGACTACGGCCTCGAGGACTTCTACCTCGAGCTGTCCACCCGCAACGAGGACAAGTACGTGGGCACCGACGAGCTGTGGTCGGAGGCCACCGCCACCCTCGAGGAGGTGGCCACCGCCTCCGGGCTGGATCTCGTCCCGGACGCGGGCGGCGCGGCGTTCTACGGACCGAAGATCTCCGTGCAGGCCAAGGACGCCCTTGGCCGGACCTGGCAGATGTCGACCATCCAGCTCGACTTCAACACCGGGGAACGGTTCGAGCTCACCTACACCGGACCGGACGGTTCCCGCCATAGCCCGGTGATGATCCACCGTGCGCTGTTCGGCTCCATCGAGCGGTTCTTCGCGGTCCTCACCGAGCACTACGCCGGCGCCTTCCCCGCGTGGTTGTCGCCGGTGCAGGTGGTCGGGATCCCGGTCGCAGACGCGTTCGGTGACTACCTGGAGGGCATCGTCGAGAAGCTGCGGCGGCGCGGGATCCGCGCCGAGGCCGACCACTCCGACGACCGGATGCAGAAGAAGATCCGCAACCACACCACCGGGAAGGTGCCGTTCCTGCTGCTGGCCGGCGGCAAGGACGTCGAGGCCGGGGCCGTGTCGTTCCGCTTCAGGGACGGCACCCAGATCAACAGCGTTCCGGCGAAGCCGGCCGTCGACACCATCGATCAGTGGATCGCCCGGCGGGAGAACTCCTCACCGACCGCGGAGAAATTCGCCGACCTGCAAACGGCCTCCCCGGAGTCGGCATCGCAGACAGGCGCGCGCCGCGACCCTGATGCCAGCGGGGCGCCCGGTGACTGACCCGGAGTTGGTGCCGCAGGACGGGATCGGCGTTTCCGATCACCTGGCCCGGCTGTGGACGCCGCACCGGATGGCGTACGTCACCGGCGGTTCGAGCACCGGTTCCCGGCCGGAGGGCACCGACGCCGGCATCGCCGAGCCCGGCGAGCCGGCCTGCCCGTTCTGCCACATCCCGACGCTGCCCGATGCCGAGGGACTCATCGTCGCGCGCGGCAAGGAGGTGTACGCGGTGCTGAACCTGTTCCCCTACAACCCGGGCCACCTGATGGTCGTCCCGTACCGGCACATCGCCGACTACACCGAGCTCCGGGCCGACGAGCTCGCCGAGTTCAGTGAATTCACCCGCCGGGCTCTCGGGGTGGTCCGATCGGTCAGCGCCCCGCACGGGTTCAACATCGGGATCAACGCCGGCTCGGCGGCGGGCGCCGGCATCGCCGCGCACCTGCATCAGCACCTGGTGCCCCGTTGGGGCGGTGACTCGAATTTCATGCCCGTTGTCGGCCAGACGAAGGTGTTGCCACAACTGCTCGCGGACACTCGACGGCTGCTTGCGGAGGCCTGGGCCGCCGGTCGGCCAACGGCCCCCGGGCACTAGCCCGGCTGCAGGAGCTCGTCGCGCGGCAACCCCGGGTGTTGCGAGCCAGGGTGCGGCGCGAACCAACCTGCCCTCCAACCCGGCTATCGTGGGAACCCGCCGATGCCCTGCCGGCGCGGACGATCGCCGTCCGCCGACGACGAAACGGACCTTCATGCTGAACTCCCTGGCCCGGGCCTCGGTGTCCAAGGTGATGGACCCCATCGGGAAGGGCCTGCTCCACGCCGGTCTGAGCCCCGATCTGGTCACGGTCATCGGCACGGTGGGGGTCGTCGCCGGCTCGGTCGCGCTGCTGGCCCCCGGCTACCTGTTCGCCGGCACCATGGTCGTCACACTGTTCGTGCTGGCCGACCTGGTGGACGGAGCGATGGCCAGGGCCCGCGGCTACGGCACCGATTTCGGGGTGGTGCTGGACGCGTCGTGCGACCGGATCGCCGACGGCGCGCTGTTCGGCGCACTGACCTTCTACGCGTTCGCCTCCGATCAACGGTCGCTCGGCATCGCCGCGCTGATCTGCCTGGTCAGCGGGCAGGTCATCTCCTACGTCAAGGCCAGAGCTGATTCGGTGGGCCTCATCATCGGCGGCGCGCTGGCCGAACGCGCCGAGCGCAACGTGTTGGGACTGGTCGGCGCCGGCCTGGCGGGCCTGGGCGTGCCGTACGCGCTGGACATCTGCCTGTGGATCCTGGCCGTCGCCGGCGTCGCCACCGTGGTGCAGCGGCTGGTCCAGGTGCGCCAGGCCGCGGTGGCGGCCGCCGCGGACGACACCAGGAACCGGGGAACGGGACGGCCCGCGCTGTGAACCGGCGGCCGTTGCCCGGTTGCTTCGGCAATCGGGCCACAGTGCGGACGGACCTGCCCGCGCGGCACGGGGAAGGGCGGGCCGGCGGTGAGTGAGCTGGCCGACCGGCTCGCGGACCGGGGATTCGCCGCCGGCTGGTCGCTGGTGAAGAACCTGCCGGAGCCCTTGGTGGACAGCGCCTTCCGCGCCGGAGCCGATGCCGCCACCCGCCGGCGCGGGCCGGCCGTGGTGCAGTTCGCCAGGAACATTCGCCGCGTGCTGGGCGACCGGGCTACCCCGGCTCTGCTGTCGGAGGTCGTGCACGCGGGGATGCGCTCGTACGCGCGGTACTGGAAGGAGACCTTCCGGCTGCCGGCGATGGATCACGACGACGTCTACCAGCGGGTGGTGCGCGGCACGGCCGGTCTGGAGCACATCGACGCCGCGCAGGCGGCGGGGCGTGGGACGGTGGTGGTGCTGCCGCATTCCGGGAACTGGGACGTCGCCGGCTTGATGGTGACCCGGCGCTGGGGCAACCTGACCACCGTGGTGGAACGGCTGAAGCCGGAATCGCTGTACGACAAATTCGTCGCCTACCGGGAATCGCTCGGGATGGAGATCCTGCCGCTGACCGGCGGCGCGTCGCCGTCACACGTGCTCAAGGAGCGGCTCATCGCCGGCCGGGTCATCGCGCTGGTCGGTGACCGCGACCTGTCCGCCGGCGGCGTGCCGGTGACGTTCTTCGGCGAGGCCACCAGGATGCCCGCCGGGCCCGCCATGCTGGCGGCGCTGACCGGCGCCGACCTGTGCCCGGTGCACCTGAGCTTCACCGACGACGGCTGGCGGCAGGTCATCCACCCGCCGCTGCAACTGCCCGGGACCCGGCTCGCCCAGCAGGTACGCGAGGGCACCCAACTGCTCGCCGACGTCTTTGCCACCGGTATCCGCGGATACCCGCAGGACTGGCACATGCTGCAGCCGTTGTGGCTGGCCGACCTACCACCCGGACGTGCGCGGTGAGGGTCGGTCTCGTCTGCCCCTACTCGTTCGATGTGCCCGGCGGCGTCCAGGCGCACGTCGCCGACCTGGCCCGCACCCTCATCACGCTCGGCCACCACGTGTCGGTGCTGGCGCCCGGGGATGACTCCGAAGGGTCCACCGATTTCCCCGACTTCGTCGTCCCGTCCGGCCGGAGCGTGCCGATTCCCTACAACGGCTCGGTGGCGCGCCTGTCGTTCGGGCCGATGTCCTACACCAAGGTCCGGCGTTGGATCCGGGCCGGCCGGTTCGACGTGCTGCATGTGCACGAGCCGGTCGCGCCGAGCCTGTCCTTCCTGGCTCTGATGGTCGCCGACGGACCGATCGTGGCCACCTTTCACACCGCCAACCCACGGTCCCGGATGCTCAACGCCTTCCAGGGGGTGTTGCAGCCGTTCATGGAGAAGATCACCGGGCGGATCGCGGTCAGCGAGCTGGCCCGCCAGGTGCAGGTCGAACACCTCGGCGGTGACGCGGTGATCATCCCGAACGGGGTCGATGTGCAGTTCTTCGCCGGCGCCCCGCCGTTGCCGGGTTACCCCCGCGAGGGTGGCACGGTGGGCTTCATCGGCCGGTTCGACGAGCCGCGCAAGGGCATGGACGTGCTGCTGGATGCGATGCGGTTGATGGTGCCCGACCGGCCCGGTCTGCAGCTGCTGGTGGCCGGCAGCGGTGACGAGAAGGACCTACGGGACGCGGCCGGTCCGGAACTGGCCGGGACGCTGTCGTTCCTGGGAAGGGTGTCCGAGCCGGACAAGGCGTCGATGCTGAAGTCCCTCGACCTGTACTGCGCGCCCAACACCGGCGGCGAGAGCTTCGGGATCATCCTCACCGAGGCGATGAGCGCCGGCACCCCGGTGGTGGCCAGCGACCTGGACGCCTTCCGTCGGGTGCTGGACGGCGGGATCGCCGGGGTGCTCGCCCCCGCCGGCGACCCTGCGGCGCTGGCCCGCTCGCTGGGTGCGGTGCTCGACAACCCCGGTCGCCGGGCCGTGCTCTCGGCGCAGGGCAGGCGGGTGGTCGCTGCCTACGACTGGCCGGTGGTCGCGGCGACTGTCGTGAAGGTCTACGAGACCGTCATCGCCGCCGATCCGAGGCTGGTCGCCGAGGCGGACTGACCGGCGTGCCGGAACCACTTTGGCGGTGCTTCGCGCCACGAACCCGCCGTCGGCGTGTCCGTGCACGCGTAGCGACGTGGGACCCTGATCCGTCGGGGAGTGTCGTACCTCGTCGGGATTGCGTCCGGTAGCGAGCGGTCGAGGGAGTGTGCATGACCACCGTCGTCGTCGTCGTCATCGTCGTGCTGCTGCTGGTGGCCGCCTTGCGATTGTGGAGCACAGCCAATCGGATGGACCGCCTGCACGTCCGTACCGATGCCGCCTGGGCGGCCCTCGAGGGGGCTCTTGCTCGCCGGATCGTCGCCACTCGCGCGGTCGCCGCGGCGGGCGGCCTGGAGCACGACCAGGCCGACGAGCTGCGAAGGCTGGCAGACACCGCCGACACCGCCGACCGTCAGCACCGCGCCGACGCCGAGAACGACCTTGCCCGCGCGCTGAGCACCATGCCGGCGGTGACCACACCGGAACTTGCCGGAGAATTGGCCGACGCCGCCGAACGCGTCGTGCTGGCGCGGCGGTTCTACAACGACGCCGTGCGCGATACCCGTGCGCTGCGCGCCGAATGGTTCACCCGGATGTTCGGGCTCGCCGGGCGGACGGCCTTGCCCGACTATTTCGAGATCGCCGAATCCCCGGGTGTACCGCCGCCGGTGCGGCGGACCGCGGCCAGGGTGGTGCTGCTCGACGAGTCGAACCGGATCCTGTTGTTGTCCGGAACGGACCCGGCGGTGGGCTCGCGATGGTGGATCACCCCGGGAGGGGGGGTCGAGGCGGGCGAGGACCTCCCGCACGCCGCGGTCAGGGAGCTTGCTGAGGAGACCGGTCTGCAGCTGCGGAGCGAGGAACTCGTCGGGCCGATCTGGCGGCGCACCGCCCGGTTCGTCTTCACCGGCATCGACTATGAGCAGACCGAGTTCTACTTCGCCGCGCGACCACCGCGAGACATGATGCGCCCCAACGGTATTGCCCCAGTTCCCGATGCGGTGAACGGCGCGACGGCTGACGGCGTCGACCCCAGAGCCGCGCCGGTATCGAACGAGCGGCACACCGAACTGGAGCGCCGCACGCTGACCGGGCACCGCTGGTGGGAGGTGCAGGAGCTGTCCGTCTCCGACGAGGCCGTGTACCCGGTCGAGCTGGCGCAGCGGGTGGACGAGATACGGGCGGCACTCGGATCACGGCTGGCGCCGGCGTCACCACCGGACGTGCACTGACCGGTCTTGCCGAGACCGCTGGGCCTCGCACCGCCCGCCGGCCCGTGCCTGACGGGTGGATTTTCGTCCCGCGGAACCCTTCGGCTGTTCCCGCCGAAGCAAGGGTGGGTCGACGCATGTCCCGAGCAGCCTGTCACGAACCCACAACAACCGGCGGGTCTGTCCCGTCGACCGGTTCTACTGGCCTAGCGTGGGCGCGGACGTCGGGGGACATGCCGCGGTTCGGCCAGCACCGAATACGGCCGTACGGGTCGCTGCGCGGACCACCGATAGACCATTGTCACAGGAGGAAGCGATGCGTCTCGCTCGGCTGTTGAGCGTGCTGGCTGTCCCGGCGCTGTTGCTGGCCGGCTGCTCGTCCGGCAACAACGAGGTCGCGCCGACCGGCACCACGGCCAGCTCGTCCGCGCGGCCGTCGCCAAGTCCGTCACCCACTCCGCCGCCCGCTCCCGCCCCTGCTCCCCAGCCGCCTCCGCCGCCTCCACCCCCGCCGCCCACCGACCCGCTGACCGGCGGTGCGGTGGTTGCCGGACCTGCGATCGCGGCCAAGATCGACAACACCTCGGCGGGATTACCCCAGTACGGCGTGTCCGAGGCGGACGTCGTCTACGTCGAGCAGGTCGAGGGCGGCCTGACCCGGCTGATGGCCGTGTACCACACCGCCCTGCCGACCGATGTCGGCAATGTGCGGAGCGTGCGGACCACCGACGCGGAGCTGCTGCCGACCTTCGGCGTTCCGGCGCTGGCTTTCTCCGGCGGTGGCGGCATTCCACTGGCTGCGTTGGCGGCCACGCCGGTCGTGGCATTTTCCGAAGAGTCCGGCTCGCCCGGTTTCTTCCGGTCGGATGCCGCCAGCGCGCCGTACAACCTGCACGCCAACCTGCAGACGATCGCCGCCAACGCCAGCGGGCTCAGCCAGCCCAACAGCCCCGGGTTCGTGTTCGCGGCGACCGACCCGCGGATTGAGGCCGGACCGTCGGCGACGTCGCTGTCCGTGCAGTTCCAGGCGGCCAGGATCGGATTCTCCTTTGCGGATGGCCGCTATCGGCTCGTCCGGAACGGCGATCCGCAGTCGGACGCGTCGGGCGCCCCGATCGTCACCGACGACGTCGTGTTCCAGAACGTGGACTTCCAGCCCGACGGGGAGCGGGATTCTGTCGGCTCCCCGTCCTTCATCTCGCACACCGTGGGCTCCGGCAGCTTCACGCTGTACCGCGACGGGCACGCGATCTCCGGGAACTGGAACCGGTCGGCCGCGGACCAGCCGACGCAGTACCTGGATGGGGCCGGTCAGCCGGTGCCGTTCAAGCCCGGCAAGACCTGGGTTGCGCTGGTGCCGCCGGTGGCATCGACCGACGTGTCCTGAACGGTTGGCCGCGCGGGCCCGATACCGGTGGTGGGATCGGGGACGGATTTTCCCGCGGATCCGCCCGAGTAGAATTCGGTGACGAGTGGGGGTCGCAGCACTGCAGTTCAGGCCCCCGGTCGCGTGCCTATCCGCGCGACCATCCCCCTGATGAGGAGTCCGCATCGTGTCCGCCCCTATTTTCCCTGAGCGCTCGCCCGTCACCACCGAGTCGCTGACGACCACCGGCACCGCAAGGGTGAAGCGTGGGATGGCCGAGATGCTCAAGGGCGGCGTGATCATGGACGTGGTCACCGCCGACCAGGCCAAGCTCGCCGAGGACGCCGGCGCTGTCGCGGTGATGGCGCTGGAGCGGGTGCCGGCCGACATCCGTGCACAAGGCGGGGTCTCCCGGATGAGTGACCCGGACATGATTGATGCCGTGATCAGCGCTGTGTCGATACCGGTGATGGCCAAGGCAAGGATCGGGCATTTTGTCGAGGCGCAGGTCCTGCAGTCGCTCGGCGTCGACTACATCGACGAGTCCGAGGTGCTGACGCCGGCGGACTACGCCCACCACATCGACAAGTGGACCTTCACCGTGCCGTTCGTGTGCGGGGCGACCAACCTGGGCGAGGCGCTGCGGCGCATCACCGAAGGCGCGGCGATGATCCGGTCCAAGGGCGAGGCCGGCACCGGCGATGTGTCGAACGCGGTGACGCACATGCGCACCATCGGTGGCGAGATTCGCCGGTTGACCTCGTTGTCCCCGGACGAGCTGTACGCAGCGGCCAAGGAGCTGCAGGCGCCGTACGACCTGGTCGCTGAGGTCGCCTCACTGGGCAAACTGCCGGTGGTGATGTTCACCGCAGGCGGGATCGCCACCCCAGCCGACGCGGCCATGATGATGCAGCTCGGCGCCGAGGGCGTGTTCGTCGGGTCGGGCATCTTCAAATCCGGTAACCCGGCCGCTCGCGCCGAGGCGATCGTCAAGGCGACCACGTTCTACGACGACCCCGACGTCATCGCCAAGGTGTCCCGCGGGTTGGGGGAGGCCATGGTCGGTATCAACGTCGACGACATCCCGGTGCCGCACCGGCTGGCCGAGCGCGGCTGGTAGTCGCACCGCCGCCACTCCAGGCGGTTGGTGCGTCGCTCGGGGTTTTGGTGCGCTGCTCTGGCTGTGGGTGCGTTGCTCTGGCTGCAGCATCGGGTCGGCGCATGTGAGCATCGTGGCGGCAGCTTTCCACCGCAGCCCGCGGAATCACTGTTGACGACCTGAGTACAGGGTCTAGACTCAGCACTGTGGCGGACAATGTGACCAGTGTGCTGGAGGTGCTGGGCGAGCGGTGGGCCCTGCTGGTCGTCCGCGAGGTCTCGTTGGGACTGCGGCGCTTCGACGAGATTCAATCCGCGACCGGTGCACCGCGGACTGTGCTGTCCGATCGTCTGCGCCGGCTCACTGGCGCCGGCATCCTCGCCACCCGCAGCTATCAGGTGCCAGGGTCCCGATCCAGGTTGGAGTACGCGCTGACGGACGCCGGCATCGACCTGCTGCCCGTGTTGTCGGCTCTGTCGGATTGGGGCGAGCGCCACCTCCCGCAAGGAGGGATGCCCGAGATCGTTTACCGCCATCGCGGTTGCGGCGGCCGGGTCAGCGCCACCCTGCAGTGCGAGTGCGGCCAGCGGGCGGACCCCCGCGGCCGGCTGATCGCCGAAGTCAATCGTTGAGCCGGCTTGCCGCCGACTGCCATCAGTCCTGCATCAGTCCTCCATCCGCCGGCAATCGCCGAAACCCATGAGGGAGCAAGCCATGTCGCTGACCGCCACGACCGATGCCACCTTCACCGCTGACGTGCTGGACAGCCCGGTACCGGTACTGGTGGATTTCACCGCCAGTTGGTGCCCGCCCTGCGTGATGATCGCACCGGTGCTCGATCGCATCGCCGCCGACGAGGCCGAACGCCTCCGGGTGGTGTCCTTGGACGTCGACGTGCACCCGGCCACTGCCGCCAAGTATCAGGTGATGGGCATGCCCACCCTCGCGCTGTTCATCGACGGCGAGGTAGCCGTGCGGTTCATGGGCGCCAAGCCGCGAGCCGCGATCATGGCGCTGCTGGAGCCGCACCTGCCGGCGGCCCAGCCGGTGTCCCAGCCGGTGGCCCAGGCGGCGGCCCAGGCGGCGGCCGGCGCGGTGGGTGGCGCACGGTCTACCTGAGTGGGGCTGTCCCGGACACCGAGGTCCCGCTGTCGGCCGATCTGCCGGCCGGCGCGCCCGTCGCCTTGCCAGAACCCTGATCGGGTGCGGCCGTCGCGGCTTGGACCAGGGCGGCACGCTCCACGGTGAGCAGGCTCTCGGCGTGATGTTCGGCGTGGTAGGCCGCGCCCCCACCGCGCAGACCGAACAGTCGCTTGGACCACAGCAACCAGATGACCGCGGCGACGTTGATGATCAGCGCTCCCACCCGCAGCACGGTGATCTTCTCGGTCACCTCGTAGATCTCCCACGGCAGGAAGACGCTGGTCGCCACCACGGTCAGGTATTCGCCCCAGCGCTTCACGTTCCACAGCCCGTACGACTCCACGAGCTGCAAGGACGCGTAGGCGACAACGCCGACGGTGATCCAGGTGATCGCGGTGGGGGACAGGTCGAACACCCTGCTGATCCCGCGGACGATCCGAGAGTTCTCCAGGTTCCAGCCGATCTGATCGGCCAGCGGGTGAAGCAGGGCGAGATCGGTGGTGAACGCCTCCTTCAATTCCGCTTCCGAACCGCGGAACCGCACCAAGAGGTAGGCGACGAACAGCAGCACGATCCCCCGGATCATCCGCTCAGCGGCCAGCAACCTCATGATCGTGCGGTCGCGGAGCAACTTGCCGCGCGGCACCTCGGGCGCGTCCGCTGCTGGGCCGGATCGCCGGACCGCACCGATCACGAAGTCACCGCACCGTAGGCACCGCCACGCCTCGCCGGCCGGCGTCACGACCGTCAGCCTGGCACGCAGGTCGGGTTCATCGGGCGCATAGGTCTCGTGACCATGACGGCCACACGCCCGCAGACTCCAATCCACCCTGGAAGGGTAGCCGCGTGCCCGAGTGTTCCCGTCGTGCGACAGGAGCCCCTCGATCAGCGTCGGTCAGGCCAGCCAGCCCGGCAGCGACGATCGCGCGCCCAGTGCCGCCTGCCCGGCAACGGTTGCCAGCCTGGCGACGCCGGCGGCGAGGCGCTCGGGTGCGGCGGTGAACGGCAACCTCAGGTAGGACGCCATCGTGCCGTCCGGTCCGAACCGCGGGCCCGGCGCGATCCGCACGCCGACCGTGGGTGCGAGCAGCGCCAGATCGGTGGCGAAGGGTCCGGGCAGCCGGACCCAGAGCGATGTCCCGCCCTGCGGATGCGTCGGTTCCCAGTCCGGCAGCTCCCTGGCCAGGGCGGCCTGCAGCGCCGCCGCGCCGGTGGCCAGCCGGGAACGCTGCAAAGTCAGGGCTGGTTCGGGGTCACCCAGCAAGTGGGCGACCACCAGCTGATCGAGCACCGGCCCCGACATGTCACCCAACGCTCGGGCGGCCGCCAGCCGGTGCACCAGTGGAGCTGCGGCCCGGATCCAGCCCACCCGCAACCCGCCCCAGAACGATTTGGACACCGAGCCGAGCGACAGCACCCGCGTCCCGCCCGATTCGGTGTCGAAGACCGCAACCGGCGGCGGTATCGGTGCCGTTCCCGGGAACGGCACGTCCCGGAACGACTCGTCAACCATCAGCATTGTGCGCGCGGCGCGGGCGGCGGCGACCAGTTTCTCGCGGGTGTCGACGTCCATCAGCGCGCCGGTGGGATTGTGGAAGTCGGGGATCAGATAGCCGAGGCGGGGCGCCGTTTGGCGCAGGGTCGCGGTGAAAAGTTCTGTGTCCCATGCACTTCCGCTGTCCGCGCGAGCGGACGGGTCGGCCAGACCGACCGGCGCGGGGATCCGCCGCTGGGTACGCAAGGCATCCAGTGCGACCGGGTAGGTCGGGCATTCGATCAGCACCCGGTCGCCGGGAGCGGAGAGCTCTCCCATCGCCAGGGTGAAGGCGTGCTGGGCGCCCGACGTCACGAGGATCTGTTCCGCGGTGGTCGGAACTCCGGCCGCGGAGTACCGCGCGGCGATCGCCTCCCGCAAGACCGGCAGGCCGAAGGGCAGGTAACCATCGCCGCGGAGATATCCGGGGAGGTTGGCGACGGCCGCGGCCACCGCGGCGCCGAGCGGTTCCTCCGGCGCCGGCAGGCAGGCGGTGGTCAGATCGATGACGCCCATCGCCTGCGCCGAGTCAGCAGCGTTGACCACGTCGACAGCGTCGTGATGCCACCCGACGCCGTCCTGCCACCCGAAGATCCCGCCCGCGCCGAACGACGGACGCGGGTTCTCCCGAGCGGGCGACCCGGGCGGTGCCAAGGATCGGCCGTCCCCGGAGGGTAGCCGCAACCGACTGCCGGACCCGCGCCGCGAGTCCACCCAGCCCTGATCGCGCAGCAGCGCGTAGGCCGCCCCGACCGTCGTCCGGGACAGCGACAGACCCGCCGCGAGGTCGCGTTCACTCGGCAGGCCGGTGGCGACCGCCAATCTCCCGTCGAGCACGGCGGCGCGGATCCGATCGGCCAGCGCCCGGTAGGTGGGCTGGCCGCGGTCGGCGGGCGGCGGGCCGAGCCGCTTGGCCAGCGTGGCGGCGGAGATGCGGGTGGTCTCGCTCATGCAGACCACTTTCTCGTAATTGGTACTGGAAGTCCAGACCAGTTCGTCCAAGTATGGACGGATGCGCTTGCTCGCCTCTATACCAGTCGACCGCCGTCGGCGGCGGTTCGTCCAACTCCTGGCAGGGCTGCTGCTGTACGGGGCGACGATGGGCATGATGGTCCGCGCCGTGCTCGGCCTTGACCCGTGGGACGTCTTCCACCAGGGCGTCACGGCCTGGGTCAATCAGTGGATCCCGCTGTCGTACGGGGCGGTGATCACCCTGGTGTCGGTGGTCGTGCTGCTGCTGTGGATCCCGCTGCGCCAGCGACCCGGCGTCGGCACCATCGCCAATGCCGCGATCATCGGTTTCACCACCGACGCCACCCTGGCCGTGCTGCCCGCGTTCACGAACCTGCCGGCCCGGATCGTGCTGATGACGGTGGCGATCGCTGGCAACGCCGTCGCCGGTGCGCTGTACATCGGTGCCGGTCTCGGTCCGGGGCCGCGGGACGGTCTGATGACCGGTCTGGTCGCCCGCGGCGTCGGTTCGATCCGGGTGGTGCGAACCACCATCGAGCTGACGGTGCTGGCCATCGGGTGGGTGCTCGGCGGGCTGGTCGGGGTCGGCACCGTGCTGTACGCCCTGGCGATCGGGCCGTTGCTGCATCTGCTGCTGCCCCGGCTGACGGTGAAATCCACTGTGCCACAGTCGGTTGGCGCGGGACGGGTCCCGGAGACCATCGCGGCGGCGTCGGGGGGCGTCAACGGCTCTGCGTCGGTGACCGCTGCCGACGGCGAGCCCAGCGGGCAGCTGCGCACCGAGTTCCACGATCCCGTGGCCGTCGACCCGGAACGGATCTGGGAGGACGGCGAGGGCCGGTGAGGCGCGCGGTCAAGGCCGGTTCGGGTGCTCGACGGCACGGTCGGCCAGCGGCATAGTCAGACCGGCAGCGTCCGGGCGGCACGATCCGAGCGCAGTGTCAAACCCCTTGCCAGGTAAGTCCCGTCGAGAGAACCTGACTCGAATGAACGGGCGCTCACCTCTTGACCGCGTCACCATCCGGCTCGCGACTGTGCTCGATGCGCCGGCGATCGGCGCCTGTCACGACACGTGTTGGCGACAGGCCTACCGCGGGCTGGTGTCCGAGGAATTGCTCGCCGCCCCGGACGACAATTCGCGCGCCGAGATGTGGCATCGGGCTTTGTCGGAAAGGCCCAGGCCCACTGTCATCGTGGGCGAGATCGGCGATCGGGTTGTCGGTTCGCCGCCGCCGGGACGAGCAACGACGACCCTCCGGTGCGGGATCTGGAGTTGTACACGCTGTACGTTCTTGATACCGAGTACGGAACCGGCGTCGGGCAAAGCCTTTTCGACGCGGAGGTGGCCGGCCGACCGTGTTCGTTGTGGGTCGCCGAGGGCAACGCGCGGGCGATCGGCTTCTACCGGAGGCAGGGATTCCGTGCTGATGGCGCACGCAAGCAGATCGAGCAATGGGAAGGTCTGACCGTCATCCGGATGCTCCGGTGAGGGTCGCGGTATCTGTATCCGCACGCGGCGAACGCTGCTGGCGCCCTCGCATGATCACGTCCTCGGGCCCTTTGAGGTCGTGGAGCGACGTCAGGTGGCCAGACGTCTTGACCTTGCTGACGTTTCGCTGAGAGGGCGCACCGCAAGAGCGCTAGGCCTTGACCAAGCGTGTCGGCGTGTCGTTTCGACGGGTTTGAAGGGCAAAGGCCTTACCCTGCCTGGGTTTGCGACTCCAACGCAGCCCTGGCGGGAAGGCCTTTGTGGTGAAGAAGATATCGCATGAGCAGAGTCG
>JBBQGJ010000110.1:0-17472 GCA_038322925.1 Mycobacteriales bacterium | reverse complement strand
GCCTTCGCCAACTCCCGGTGGTGCAGCACGAGTGCATCGATCAACTCGGCCGCTCGACCGGTGTTCCGGTCCGTGGATTCCCCCATACCAAGAACGCTACAACAGGGGTACGACACTCCCCGATCCGAACGAGAAGCCCCTGTTGACAGCCTGTCCCGGGGTTGATCATCGGTAACGCGCGACTGCACGAGCCACCTGAAGAATGCCGTCGTTCGCGACGTCGGGCGGGCATCACGCGCCGGCACCACCGTGCCCGCCGGCTACCCGAAAGCCGCCGAGGTTCACCGTGGTCCTCCGGGTGCTGGGCGCCGAACCGGCCCGGTAACGGCCAACGCCGCGGCGCCGTGCGGTCGATATTCCCCCGGCCATCGCACGCCATCGCGTTTCGCGGTGACACCGCTACGCCCAGCTAATCAGGGCCGCCCGAATTGCCATCACCCTTCACGCACCACGCATCCAGAATTTCAGCCGGCAATGCTCCGGAAACTCATCGGAGATTCGCCGCGACGGACCACATCGAGGTCTCATCGGCCCAACCGCCCGCTCACCGAAGCATCCGAAACACCGACGCGCCCCACCTCGACCGGGCGACCGCCACGACCCCTACCAATGATCCATTGCGCGATGGCCAGGTTGATCACCCATCCCGCCGCCATCAGCATCGCCCTGGTGAACTCGCCGGGGCTCCCGAAAATCACGATCCAACTGACGGTCGTGAGCAATTGGGTCCCCGCACCCTGCCCGATCGCGTACCCCCGGATCATCCACGCCCTGTGCCGGGCAATGTCACCGCGCCGGATCGCGACGACAGCGAGGACGATCGACACCGCCATCGCCGAGCCGAACACGAGCCGGAAGAACGTCAGCAGCGCGCCGTCCCCGGCCGGGTGCGGATAGAAAACCGTCATCCACAACCCGGCCAGCGCGGCCAGCAGCCCGCACGTCGCGACCACCCTCCCGGCCGCGCGATGCCACCCTGGTCGGCGCCGCCGGATCCAGGGCACGAACTGGAACGCTCCGAGGAGGCAGAACACGCTGGCGCAAACGATGTGCAGCACCACCGGTACCGGAGAGGCGAAGAAGCGGGCATTGTCCGGCGTGACGGGTCCGCCGCCGGCCAGTTGGGTCACCCGGACCATCCCTGCGGCGACCGGAACAAGGCTGAGCAGGACCAGCCCCGCGGGCACCAGCCACTGCACCCTGCTCTCGCCGGCCACACTGGAGCCACCCGCACCCGACGGGCCGTCCACCGGTTGATGTGCCCGCGGTGATGGGGGAGAGGTCATGTCGCACAGGTCGCATCGGTCATGACTTGATCATGACGATCCTGTGCGCGCAGATCATCGGTGGAACGGCGGATCGCTGGGTCGTACTTTCGGCTGATGTTCCGTCCAGAACGCTCGCCCTGGAAACGCGGTTCAGCTCGCCGAACGGTCGACGCGATGGGTTTCGTAGGCCCAGATGGCAATCTCGACGCGATTCCTGGCGCCCAGCTTGGCCATCACGCTGGCGATGTGCGTCTTCACCGTGCTCAGCGTGATGTACAGCTCGTCGGCGATCTCGCTGTTCGTCCGCCCGCGTGCGACCGCGACGAGAACCTGCTCCTCCTGTCGGTGAGTGCCTCGATCGGTTGCGCAGGCGGCGATCCGGGCCAGGTGTCGGCGAAGGCCCCGAGCAGCCGGGCGGTGATGCTGGGGGCGATGAGCGCATCGCCGTTGGCGGCGGCGTGGATGGCTTCGGCCAGCAGGACAGGACCGGCGTCCTTCAGCAGGAAGCCTCGCGCGCCGGCACGCAGGGCCGCGTACACGTAGTCGTCGAGGTCGAAGGTGGTGATGACTACGACGGCGAGCGGCTGATCCACCGTCGGACCGGCGACGGCTCGGGTGGCTTCGATGCCGTCAAGACCGGGCATCCGGATGTCGAACAGGCAGACATCGGGCCGTAGCCGGCGGGCGAGTTCGACGGCGCTGCGCCCGTCGGCGGCCTCGCCGATCACGTCGATGCCAGGCTGAGCGTCGAGAATCATCCGCAGTCCGGTGCGGACGATCTCCTGGTCGTCGGCGACGATCACCGTGATGCTCACGGCGTCCCGGTTCGTGGCAGCACGGCAGTCACCGTCCAGCCTCGGTCGGGACCGGGGCCGGCCTCGCAGGTCCCGCCCAGCAGCTTCGCTCGTTCGATCATCCCGACGATTCCAAAGCCCGACGGTGGACCCGAACGGATGCGGTGGGGTTCGCCGTCGTCGCTCACCCGCACGCGCACCCAGCTGTCGTCAGCCGCGACGCGGACCTCGATGCGAGTGGGGAGCCGAGCATGGCGCCGCGCGTTGGTCACCGATTCCTGCACCAGGCGGTAGACCCCGGTCGCGACCGGGGCCGGAACGCTGTCGACATCGCCGGTCAACTCGACGTCGACGAAGGGTCCACCGCCGCGATCGAGGTCCTCGAGCTGGTCGAGGTCGGAGATGCGTGGGCCGGGTGCCAGCTCCGCGGGATCGTTCCGGCGCAGAACCCTTACCATGCTGCGCATCTCGGCGAGTGTGCGTGATGCTTCGGCCTCGATCACCCGGAGCGCATCGGTGGCCGCATCGGGGTGCGACGCCGCGGTCGCCAGACCGGCCTGCGCCCGGATCGCGATGGCCGATACGTGATGGGCGACCGTGTCATCCAGATCGCGGGCGAGTCCTTCGCGTTCGAGCAGCTTGATCTGGTCGAGCTCGCGGATTCTTGCCCCCGCCCGGTACCGGAACGCCTCACCGAGGGCGACAGACGCGAACAGCACGGCGAACCCGCCGATCGCGTCGCCCGTGCCGGTGTACCGGGTGGCAGTGGTGATCGCGGCCATCACCAGCAGGACCGCGAAACCGATCATGCAGTCGCGCCGGGACCCCCACCGGAACAGTGAATACGGCAGGATCAGCACGAACGCCATTGTGTTGAGCTGCGCAGCGCTGCCAGTGAGCAGCGCCGCCAGGCTGGTCGCCGCCACGACGATGACCACCATCAGCAGCGGCCTGGTTCGCCGCCACAACAGCGTGGGCACGAGCGCGGCGACCACGATCACCCAGGCCACCCGTGACGGGAGATCCGGGCCGCAGCAGACCCTCGAGCACCGTCAGCGGCACCAGCACCCCCACCAGCACCCAGTCCCGCCACGCCCGCGGGGGCGGGGTGAAGGGACGGGGTTCGTCCCAAGCGGAGCGGAGGAGGTCCAACACCCGATCATCATGAGCCCAACGGCGCGCCGACGTCGGGCCGGCAGGACGCTGACGCCGCCCGCGCCCGCTACGCTCCGTGCCGGTGCATCGAGACAGCGCATCCTGCAAGGAGACCGACGATGACCTACTGCCTCGCCCTGAGACTGCACGAGGGCCTGGTGTTCCTGGCCGACACCCGGACCAACGCCGGCGTCGACAACGTCAGCACCTACCGCAAACTACACGTGCTGCGCCCCGCGCCGGACCGCGTCTTCGTGCTGGAATCGGCCGGGAACCTGGCGACGACGCAGGAAGTGCTTGACCGGATCGGCGCCGACCTGCAGGCCGTCAGGCAGGACCCCTCCGACGGCCGGGAAACCCTGGCATCGGTGACGCACCTCTTCGAAGCAGCGCTCTACGTCGGACGGCTGGGCCGGGAGGTCAGCCAGCGCCACCTGGCAGCGCTGTCCGCTGTGGGCGCGGACGGCACCGCGACCTTCATCCTCGGCGGACAGATCACCGGCAGTGCCGCGGACATCCTGTTGGTCTACCCCGAGGGCAACTACATCCGCGCATCCGACGACCGCCCATTCCTGCAGATCGGCGAGAGCAAGTACGGCAAGTTCATGCTGGAATTCGCCGTGGCAGCGGACGTCGACCTGGCCACCGCGACCAAGATCGCCCTTGGCTCGATGATGAGCACCGCACAGGCCAACCTGTCGGTTGGGCCGCCGTTCGACCTCGGGGTCTACCGCGGGGACTCGCTGACGGTGGACGAGTTCCGGATCACGCCCGACTCCGCCCTGCTCCGCAGGCTGCAGGGTGTCTGGGAGAAGCACCTCACGATGGCCGTCGCGGACCTGCCGACCATCCAGGACCTGGAGGAGCACGGCGAGGCCTACCCGACCGACGAGGCCGGTGGTGACCCGGCGCTCCCGAGGTAGAGCACCTCGCCGGTCGGGTCAACCGTGCCGGTGCCGAGGGCGGGAGTGAGCGTGAGACGCCGCGGCGTCGTCGCGGCGTCTCGGCACAGGTGCACCGCTTCCTGCACGGCGGCGAGGGCCTCGTCGTGACCGCCGAGGTCGTTCATCAGCCGCGCGGCGTTGCCCCCGTGAATGTGCGAATTGGCTGGCACCCTCCGGTCGCGCCAAATCCAAGATGAGGCACTCGGTGGCAGCGTCGGCGGGGCCGTGCCGGGCGGCTCGGTCGATCTCGGCGAGCACGCTGTCACGTGCCGCCCGGTCGACGTCGTACCGGGCCCTGTGAAGCGGCGGCCGTCGGGGCTCGACCTCCCTGATGAGACCGTCCTGCTCCAAGCGGCCCAGGATCTCGTGCCACGCGCCACCGATGGCCAGGCTCATGCGGCGCACCTGCTGGGCCAAGTCCGTGTCCGGGTGCTGTGCCAGGGCCAAGCGGACGCTCTCGAGCAGCGGGTCGTCGACCCGCTGCTCCGCAACCGTGATCGACGAGCCCATGACAGCGACAGCGCCCCGCAGCGCCAGCTCGGCCGTGAGCAGCACCGCGATCCCGGCCCCGCTGTAGTTGGCGTTGGTCAGTTGGTCGGGATGGCCCGTCTCGGGCTCGAAGGCGACCAGTGCCAGCTTCTCGGCGATCAGCATCGTGCCCCATCCCCTATTCATCCGGTCCTGGGCACAAGCACCGCGGAAGCGCCATCAGGCCCGCATGGAGGTCCGGAATGTCCTCACAGGAGCGGATCGGACGCGCACAACAAGCAAGATGGAGTAGGCCAAGTCGCCACGTCGGTCTTGCGGTCCACCGGGTGCGCGACAGCCCCTGGCCTACCCCCTTCCCCATCGCGAGGGCCTGGGAAGTGCGGGCATGTTGCGTCTGATGCAATATCGCTCGCTTCCGCCTGTGCCCGTCCGACCCGATCCCGCCCATCCAAACGTGACACGTCGGGGTCACCAGCAGGTGGGAGTGCCACCTGACGATGTCGCCGTGCGAGAGCCGCAGCGGCCTGCCCTGCGATTTGCTCACCCGGCCGGAGGATCTGCTCGTCCGCGGCCGCGTTGGCATCCCGCTCGGCCCGCTCCGCGATGTCGACGGCCTTCTGCGCGGCCGCGACGGCTTGGGAGCGCCGCTCGGCGTTGCCGCGGATCGCGTCCCGCGCCGCGGCGATCCGCGCGCCCCGCTCCGCCCGGTCGGGTCTGACGTTCGAGCCGAACCCGATCCCAACGCAGCGCGGCGCAGTAGTGTCATGGCGATGAAGGCGATCGAGTACACCGATTACGGCTCCCCGGACGTCCTCAGTGTCACCGAGATGGACCGGCCGACACCCGGCAACCGTGAGCTGCTGATCAGGGTTGTCGCGACGACGGTCACGTCCGCGGAGTGCGGGATGCGGCGCGGGGAACCGCGTTGGGGCAGAGTCATTCTCGGGTTTACCGCACCGAGACGGCGGATGCGCGTACTCGGCACGGAGGTTGCCGGGATCGTCGAAACGGTCGGTCGTGATGTCACGCGGTTTCAACCAGGTGACCACGTCTTCGGATTCACGGGATTCAGACTCGGCGCCAACGCCGAGTACGCCTGTATGCCCGAGAACGGATCGTTGGCGCTGAAACCACCGAACATCTCCTTCGGCCAGGCGGCGGCCGCCGTCGACGGGGCGACAACCGCGCTGTACTTCCTGCGGGACAAGGCGAAAGTTCGTCCGGGGCAACGGGTCCTGATCATCGGTGCGTCGGGAAGCATCGGCACCTACGCGGTGCAGTTGGCGAAACACCTCGGCGCGCACGTCACTGGAGTCTGTGGTCCGGGGAACGTCGAGCTGGTGGCTTTCCTGGGCGCCGATCGGGTGATCGATTACACCGCGCAGGACTTCACCGAGGACGGAGAGAAATACGACGTCATCTTCGACACCCTGGGCAAGAGCTCGTTCCGGCGATGCAAGGCTGCACTGACGAGAAGCGGCTGCTATGTCCCGACCACCGGGTTGCCGAACAACGTGCTCATGCTATGGACGGCCTTGACCCGCGGGCCTCGGGTCGTCACGGGGATGTCGGTCAAGAAGAACGATGCCCTGGCTTTCCTCACCGAACTCATCGAGGCGGACGAGCTGACAATTGTCATCGACCGGACCTATCCACTGGAGCAGATCGCCGATGCGCATCGGCATGTCGAGACCGGTCACAAGCGCGGCAATGTCGTAGTTCTCGTATCACCGCAGTTGTCGACCGAGTTCTGACAGCACGATCGGATCGACAAACCGGAACGGCACTGGAGAACCGCACAGGTACGGATCAGCCAACGATCACTACCAAGTCCGAAGACCCCGAATACCTACCCGCTGCGTCGTCATGGCAAGGGTTTACCACAGCACTCCGACAGCCCGGCCGGACAGCGTCAGGAGAACGGCAGCATCACCGACGACTCCGCACCGACGGCCGGGGGGTTCGACCCGCCGGGCAGCGCACTCCAGATCTCGACCCGCACGCGGCCGCCGGACAGATCGCCCAACTGGCCGCTGGCACTGACCACACCTGCGGTCTCGGTGTAACGCTCCGCGCCCGGAACCGGGTCCGTGGCGAAGTACCGGTAGGTCTCCACCCGGTCCCAGCTACCGTTTCCGGTCAGGTCGTAGGACATCCGGATCTGCACGCCGTTGCCGACCGACGCGCCGGAGTCGACCGTCAGCGCGAAGGATGTCGACCCCCCACGGTAGCCCAGGGAGAGTCCACTCGCGGTGAAAACCGATGGCTGGTAGGCCGTTCCGTCGTGGGTCGCACCGTCGGCGGAATGCAGCGTGAAGGCTTTGCCCAGGTCCGCCCGATCGGTCAGCACTCCCCCGGCGCCGAAGGAGCGGCTCGGTGACTGCGGCGCCGGGGTCGGGCTCGCACTCGTGGCGCTCGCGCTCGTCGGGGTCGCCGACGACGAGGTAGTCCCTCCGGGTGAGCCGCCGGACGCGCTGCCCCCAGACCAGCTGATGGCGCCGCCGGTAGCGGTCTTGCCGGGCCCGACAGTCAGTCGGGTGCCGTCGGAGTAGGTCACCGTCAGCGCTGCCGTGGTGACGTTCGACGCGACGTAGGTGCGCGCACCGTTCTTCTTGAAGACAACGGCCAGCGGGTGATTCGCGGTCACCGTGGTGTCGATGACGCCGAGCGCGGCGAGGTTGTCGATCCAGTGGAAGGTGTGCGCCTTGGTCTCGCCTTCTTCGGACGGGAATGTGCTGTTGGCCCGGAAATTGGCCAGCGCTGCCGCGGGATCACCTGTCGCCAGGAAACTCCCAATGATGTCCTGCCATTCCCGCGGAGCTCCGCCGGCCCGTTTCACGATTTCCGCGTAGTTCTTCTTCACGTAATCGGGGTGGTAGCCGAGGTAAAGATGCCCGTCCGTGACGGGGAGCATGTTGATGCCCTGGATCTTCTCCGGGTCGGGGCTGAACCAGGTCGCATAGGACCCGCCGTCGCCCCAGACCATGCCGACCGCACTGTGTTCCCAGCCGGGCGGGAACGCTCTGCCGTTGACATCGAACCAGTAATCACCAATGGCCCGGGCCTGCGTCGTGTAGATGAAGATGCCGGCGTCGCGAACGGCGGTGTTGCCGGTGGTCAGCCCCCACTGGATGAGCGCGTTCGCGAAATTCATGCCCTCGGACGAGGATTCCTGGTTGTTGCCTGCCGCGAAAGCGCCATGTCCCGACGCCCAGTCGTGACCGGCGTAGATGTCGAAATCGCGCAGATAGGGGAATCTGGTGTCGGTGCGGTCGTAGTTGTTGGCGTCGCGGATGAGCAGGTCGACCATTCCACCATATTTGCCGGTGGACGCCCACGCCGGATCGAATTTGGCGAGCGTCGCCGCGGCAGCGATGAAGTAGCCGTAGTGGAAATGGTGGTCGTTGAGCTCCTGGTCGGATCCGTACGAGGCCGGGTAGCCGATGAGCGTCCCCCAGTTCTTGTCGTAGTAGAAGACCTGTTCGGTCTTGCCCGACGAAGCGGTGAACCAGTCGGTGAGCGTGGTCCGGATGGCGGCCAGCGCCTTGTCTCTCGTCGACCTGTCGCCGATCTCATCGGAGATCTCTGCCAGCCGGGCAGCGCGACCCATGCCCTTGCCCGACCAGTAGGTGTCCGCCTTCTGCTGGGCCATCGGGTTCCCGGCGACCTGTCCCAGATAGGTGTTGAGCGTCGCGCGGTCCGCCCCGGAGCTGTCGGCAACCGCGGGCACCTCGGGGAGCACCCCGTGGAACACCATGGAGGTGGTGAAGCCGGCGGCACCGACCAGCACCTTCATCGGGCCGCGCGGCGAGACATACCGCTGCGGAATCGGTTGACCTCCCCGCAGGGTCTCCCACTGATGCGGGTAGAGGGCGACAACGGTGCGGGTCTCGGTGCCCTCCCACGGCTTGGTGACGAAGCTGTAGGTCGTGGTCACGGTGCTCGACGCCGCGTCGTAGCGGTAGCCCAGTTGGGTACGGACGATCTTGGCATAGGCATGGCGGCCGAACTGGTCCGCGAGGGCATGGCGCTGCGCGTCGGAGTTCTGCGCGGTCGTGGGCAGCACCGCGACGGAGTAGTAGCCCTTTCCCGCGAGGTTCGAGGTCAGCACGGTACCGGCGGCGTTCCAGGTGGCACCGGTGGGCGCGTAGGCGACGTAATCATGCGCGTTGACGGTGAAACCCACCGACGCGCCGGCACTCTGCCACACTCGAATGGGGGAAGTGGCGGTGATCTGCGCGCCACCCCCGGTGACGTCGATGTAGGTGAACGGGAGGCCGTGCCCGATGGTCGCCGTCATGGTCCGTGAGCCGTCGCTCCACGCCGGGGTGACCGTCCAGTCGGACCAGCCGTCCACCGTCACGATCGGCGCGTTCAGCCCGCCGACCCCGGCGATGAAGTCCTGCGCGTAGGGGTAGTGGTACTCCTGCAATCCCGGCGCGGGTGCAAGGAGTTGGGCCGTGGTGGAGTCCGAGAATCCGAGGCCGTTCGCGTTCGGCAGGAAGGACAGCGGGTGGGCTTCGAGGTTCTCGCTGTACTGGCAGTTCAGCCGTTTGAAGACCAACGACGACCACCAGTCGTTCGTGGGTATTGCCCCGGTCGGCGCGCGGGCGGTCAGGAACTGCCGTGGGTTCGTCGACACGGTGCCGCAGCCGCCGGGCAACGGACCGACCGGGTTGGTGGTGTAGCTGCCGGCGCCCACAGTGCTGGCGGTGGTGGCGGCGTCTGTGGGTCCCTTTGTGAGTCCGTCTGTGAGTCCGTCAGCGGGTCCGGCGCTCGCTGTACTGCCTGCGATCAGGGCGACCGCGACCGCGATGGCGACCGCAGCACTGATGGCAACGAGCCGCCGATATGCCCGCCGATATACCCGCCGATATGCCCGCCGCCCTGACTGTCTCACGACATCCCTTGTGCGAAAAGGGTTCAGTGCGGTGGAGGGCATGGGTGACCCCTTTGTGCGATCCCGGGACCACGCCGCCCCGGGCGCCGTCGGTGTTGGCTGCCAGAAGGTACGGCCGTCACGTCACCGTCGACCCCTTCTGCTTGTGACGCTAGAGATGTCGCACAGGTGTCGCAACGTGACCAAGCGATTTCGTCACAACCGACGGAACCGGTGACGGACGGTCGCCCGCCAGGCCCGGCGTCCGACCTTTGGCCCCGTCCAGACGGGTGAGGGTGCCGCATCGTTCAGTGGTCCCGGTGCGCACCCGGACTACTCTGGCCCGGTTGGTTGTTGCATCAGCTGTGCTGCGGCCCACCGATCGAGCCCGTTGATCAATGCGAGACGGAGGACGGGCGGCGGCGCGGCGAAGGGAGAGGCGATCATGTTTGACGACGACGTCGATGTCATCGAGACGAAACTGCCCGGCATCGGCGTGCGGCACGATTTCCTGACTGACGGCGGCCGACGGGTCGGCGTCGTCAGCCACCGCAACGGCAGCCGTGATCTGGTGGTGTTCAGCAAGGACGACCCCGACTCGTGCAGCCAGGTCCTGCAGATGTCCGCTGCGGAGGCCGACGCGCTGGCGCAGTTCCTGGGCAGCGGCCGGATCGTGGAGAAACTTGCCTCGCTGAGCGAGCAGATCAGCAGTCTGGCGACCGGCAAGGTCCGGATCGCCCACGGGTCGCGCTACGACGGTTTGACGGTGGGCGCGACAAGGGCCCGAACCCGCACGGGTGCAACGATCGTCGCGCTGATGCGCGAGAAGGACGTGATCCCCTCCCCCAACCCGGAGGCGGTGCTGCGCGGTGGCGACACGCTCGTTGTCGTCGGAACACCCGACGGCATCGAGAACCTGCGGCAGATCGTCGACGACTGATGTGATGCGACGGCCGGCGGACATGTCCCGGCTCAGCTCACCTCCGACGCACCCCGGACCAATAGCGGATCGTTCGCGCTCATCGGCCAGAGAACGGAGCCGGCGGTGGAAACAGGCGTCCTGCTGATCGAACTCGGCACGGTGGTGCTGGCCCTCGGCCTGCTGGGCCGGTTGGCGGGGCGCATCGGGTTCTCGCCGATCCCGTTCTACCTATTGGCGGGTTTGGCCTTTGGCACCGGCGGGCTGATCCCGCTGGCGGCCAGCGAGGAATTCATCGGCACCGGTGCAGAGATCGGCGTCGTCCTGCTGCTGTTGCTGCTGGGACTGGAGTACTCAGCATCGGAACTGACCACGAACCTGCGTCAGCAGGCGCCGGCCGGTCTGGTCAACATCGTGGTGAACGGGGCCGCCGGCGCCGTCATCGGTTTGATCTTGGGCTGGCCCATTCCTGCGGTGGTCGCGATGGCGGGCGTCACCTACGCGACCAGCTCCGGGATCACCGCCAAGGTGCTGGCCGATCTGGGCCGGCTGGGCAATCGGGAGACTCCGATCGTGCTGTCGCTGCTGGTGCTCGAGGACCTGTCGATGGCGCTGTACCTGCCGGTGCTGACCGCCATGCTGGCCGGGGTGAGTTTCGCGGTGGGTGCCGCCTCGGTCGCCATCGCGCTGGCCGCGATCACCGTGGCGCTGGTGATAGCCCTCCGCTTCGGCCGGGCCCTTGGCAGATTCGTCTTCTCGGAGAACCAGGAAGTGTTGCTGCTCATCGTTTTCGGACTCGCACTGTTGGTCGCCGGCATCGCGCAGAGCCTGCAGGTCTCCGAGGCGGTTGGCGCGTTCCTGGTCGGTATCGCGCTGTCGGGAAGGGTCGCGGACAGCGCACGGGCCGTGCTCTCGCCGCTGCGCGACCTGTTCGCCGCGGTGTTCTTCGTCTTCTTCGGGCTGCGCACCGACCCGTCGGACATCCCGCCGATGCTGCTGCCGGCGATCGCGCTGGCCGCCGTGACCACGCTGACCAAGATCGGCGTCGGCATGTGGGCTGCCCGCCGGGCGAAGATCGGACCGGCCGGGCAGGTCAGGGCCGGCACCGCGATCGTGTCCCGCGGCGAGTTCAACATCGTCATCGCAGGCCTGGCCACCGGCTCGGGCATCGTCGCTCCCGGCCTGGCCGCGCTCGCCGCCAGCTATGTGCTGATCCTGGCCGTCGCCGGACCGCTGGTCGCCCGGACCGGTGACCCGCTGGGCCGGCGGTTCGCCGCCCGGATCGCCCGCCGGACCGAGCGCAAGGCACACCCCTCCGCCGAACGGCAGGTGGCCAACGACTCGGTGGGCGCGGACGGGTTCGAACCGCCGACCGCCCGGGTGTAAACCGGGTGCTCTCCCGCTGAGCTACGCGCCCGTGGCGCCACCGCTGTGACGACGCCATGCGCGAGTATCGCATCCTGTGTGGGACTGATCAGTGCCGCGGCGCGGCGGCTCTTCGCGGCGCGGGGATTCGAGCAGGTGACAGTCGCCGACGTGGCCAAGCCCGCCGAGTTCCCACAGCAATTCCCAGCGGACAGCGACGCGACCGCAGGCGATGAGATCCGCACGTCCGCGGGCTCATCGCTCGCGCATAGCTCCGCGGCGATCCACCCTCGACACCACCGTCCGGTAGATGACGATCGCTCCCGGCAACTCGCCCTGATCGCGGCGCCGGGCCTCGGTGCGGGTGTCGATGATCAGCAATGTCGATGGGAATTCCCGGGACGCCTCCGCGTGTTCCAGGTAGTGGTGTGCAGGTTCGCCACGAGCCCGCCCGGGAAACCACAGTGCATGGTCACTGTGGACTTCCCCGCCTCCCACGCCACCCTCGCCGGTGACCTGCAGTCGCGATCTGCACTTCAGTGCCCGCGACCTGATCGGCCCACGCCACGTCGAGACCCTGAGCAGATTGGCGTTGTTGGCCGAGGGTCGTTATCGGGATCGGCTCGCGGGTCGGTGAATGGGCCCGACCTGTGGCCCGGGACGACGCCGGGTGCTATTTCGCCCCCAGCAGCCGCGACCACGCCGTCCGGTTCAGCTGGCGACGCGCGGCGCCAGTTCGGCCCTGCGCTCGTAGCGCCGCGAGCGCAGCGTTCCATCCGCAAGCGCCGTGCACGCCGCCACCGGGGTGGGCCGACGCGCTGGCCAGAAACAGTCCGGGGACGGGTGTCTCGGCGCGCCCGGTGCCAGGAGTGGGGCGGAAGAACAACTGCTGGTGGATGCGGGCGGTGCCGCCATTGGTAGCGCCGCCCATCAGGTTCGTGTTTGCCGCCTGCAGGTCGGCCGGGGTCTGCACGTGCCGACCGACGATGCTGTCCGCAAAACCAGGCGCGTGCCGTTCGATGCTCCGTTGCACGCGGTCGACGTGATCGGCCAGCTGGTCAGCGGTCCAGTCGATGCCGTTGGGTACGTGCGTATAGGCCCACACCGACTCGGTGCCGGCCGGCGAGCGCGTCGGGTCGGTAGTGGTCATCTGGCCGAAGAGCATGAACGGGTTCTCTGGCAGCCGACGAGCGGCCAGGTCGGCGGCGAACCGGCTGAAACCGTCGGCGTCTACGCCCAGGTGCACCGTGCCAGCGCCATGGCCTCCGGCCGCGATCCACGGCACCGGGCGGTCCAGTGCCCAGTTGACCTTCAGAGTGGCGTGGTCCCACTGGAACCGGTCCAGGCGGCCGGCGAAGACCGGCGGGAGGTGTGCCACCCCGACCAGGTCGCGGTACAACGACGGCGCGCTGACGTCGGCCAGAATGCCACGACGTGCCCGCGCCACCGTTCCGTCGGCGCACCGCACGCCGACGGCGCGGCCGTGCGAGATCACCACCGACGTCACCCGCGCCCCGGTGCGAACCTGGCCGCCCGCGCCGGTGAATCGCGATGCCAGTGCACCCGACAACTTCCCCGCTCCTCCCTCGGGAACCGGGTAGCCGACATCCTGGCCGAGCATGGTCAGCAACCAGCCGAACACGCCGCTGCCCGCCGCATCCGGCGGGATGTCGCTGTGCAGCGCGTTTCCGGTGAGCAGCAAACCCGCACCGGCGCCGCGAAAGTTCTCCCGGCTCAACCGGTTCACCGGCAGGATCGCGAGCCGAGCGAGATCAAGGGCACCGGCCGCGTGGGTTCGGCGCAGCAGCCTGATCGCGGCCTTCACGGGCGGGAACGGGGTGAACAGGGCGTCCAGCAACGGATCCCGGATGTGCTGCCACTGGGTGAACATGTCGGCCCAGGCCTGGCCGTCACCGGCGGCGAAATGATCCAGACTCGCGCTCGTCGTGGCAAGGTCGGTGGACAGCACCGCCGCTCGTCCGTCTTCCAGGACATGTGCGAGCACCTGCGGCGCCCGCACCCAGCGAAGACCGTGACGGACCAGGTCGAGATCCTTGATGACCGGCGACGCCGCCGCCAACGGGTAGAAGGCGCTGTAGAGGTCGGTGGAGTATCCGGGGGCAATGACCTCGGCACTGCGCACGGCACCACCGATGGAGTCCTGCGCCTCCAGCAGCAGGACGTCCCAGCCGGCGTCGGCGAGCGCGTTGGCGGCGACCAGGCCATTGGGTCCGGAGCCGATGACCACGGCGTCGACCACGGCGGGGGTCGTCAAACAAGGCTCCTGATCTCGGTCCGGCACGTCCATCGTGAGGGCCGGCGATGCGGACCCCGCGGACGGAAACCCGGCGCGTCCTCGGGTTCGACGGTATCCGGTTCGTCGTCCGCTCCCAGACGCGCCCGTCGATGGGGTTGGGAATCTCGTCAGTTTCTTCGGCTGGGTGGGGTAGGTCAGGTGCCTGCGTCATGACCCGTCACCGCCAGGCGCGGCGGAGACCAAACCCCATCCCGACTCCGGTTTGCGCGGCGACGCGATCCCACTCGGCGCCGCTTTCATGGTCCCGGCTCCGACATATGTTGGCGCCCAGTCCATAAGAGCGGCGCTCAGTCAACAAAGCGGCGCCGACCGAGCGGTGAATGCCATCGAGGGCCGGGCGGCGTCGACAGGGATTCGGCGTCGCGGCCGGCACCAATCTGCCAGCGGTAGTTGACGCCGCCAACCGTGACTCGGGGCCTTCACGGTCGGAGGACAAGCATGACGATTCCGCAGCAACCACAACCGGGAGATCCGCCCATCCCGGCAGATCCGCGCCTCCAGACCCGTCGGGCCCGTTGGAACCCCACCGATCCAGCCGGATCGCCCGCCGGTATCGCTCGAGCCACCGCCGGCAATCTGATCAGGCTGGGTTGCAGCCTCCGGTTCGGCGACGAATCCGCCGTCGGAAGTGACGATGACGGCCAACCGCAAGCCCGAGTGTCCTGGCCGCCGCCGTCATGTGGGTTCTTCTGATGGAACCGGACACCGTAGCCGCGGAGCACCCCGCGACCGAAAATCTGCTGTTGCCCGCCGCGGCGTTCCACAACGAATCGGTGCTCTACCGAACCTGCGCAGTCCTTCGGCCCAGTTGTCGGCCCAACCTCCAGCCGGTTGAGTACCGGGTATGACTGTGTGCGACCAGCTCGCCTCGGTATCGCGCGACGCCGCACAGCAGGTCATCGACGACGGGCTGCCGGTATTGACCTCCGGGGGACTGCGGATGCGGTGATTGTCGCCGGCCGGCGACCACCAGCACGCAAGGGTGGCCCAGGGAGTCGGCGATGCGGTGGTGCCGTCCGCCTTTTCACTGCCCGGGAGAATCCTGCACACGGGCGACTGAGCCGGTGCAGCCGGCGGCGATGGTGTCGCCCGGTGGCGACGGTGTCGCCCGGTAGCGACTACCTGGCGACTACCCCGCCGCGACCGGCAGCGCAGCCACGGCGCGCTTCCACGCGCTCTGATCGCGCGCCTCGCCCGGCCCGTTCGCCTCGGAGAATCGGATCACCCCGTCGACGTCGACCAGGAAGGTTCCGCGCAGCGCCATGCCCGCCTTCTCGAAGAACACGTCATAGGCCTGCGCGACCGCCCCGTGCGGCCAGAAATCGGACAGCAGCGGGAAACTGTAGCCCTGCATCTCCGCCCAGGCCTTGAGCGACTGGGAGGTGTCGGTGGAGATCGCCAGCACCTGCACGCGTTCGTTCTGAAAGGCGCTCAGGTCGTCCCGCAGCTGGCACAACTCAGCCGTACACCTAACGGAGAAGGCGAACGGATAGAACACCAGCAACACGGCTTGCTTCCCGCGGAACGACGACAGGCTGGTCGGGGTCTTGTTCGCGTCGGGCAGGGTGAAATCGGGCGCCTGCGCGCCGACCGGGAGAGCCATCAGCGGCGCACCTTCCCTGATTTGGGTCGCGCCAGCCGCGCGATCATCCATTGCGGGCCACCAGCCACGCTGGTTGTCTGCGCCAACCCCGCGGTGCGGGTGGCTTCGGCGATCTCGCTCGGCTCCACGTAGCCGTCCCTGCCCGTTTTGGGCGTGAGCAACCAGATCACGCCGTCGTCGGCCAGCAGCGGAATCGCGTTGATCAACGCGTCCGTGAGGTCGCCGTCACCGTCGCGCCACCAGAGCAGAACGGCGTCCAGCACGTCATCGGCGTCCTCTTCCAGCAGATCGGAGTCGATCAGGTCGGCGATCGCGTCCCGCAGGTCGTGATCGACATCGTCGTCGTATCCGGCCTCCCCTACCGTGTCCCCGGCCTTGAGGCCGAGCCGGGCAGCGGTGCTCACCGACCGCCCTGCGACGTCACTCACCTGTATCGCGTCCCTTCGAGGTGTTCGGCCATGCACGTGGAGAAGTGCGTGTCCCCTGCGGCATTACCTTATGCACGCTCCGGTGGCCCGTGAAGATCGGTACCGCAGTTCGCCCCCGGCGTCATCCCGACGAGCGACGAAGGCGCCGAATGAGAGAGGATGACTCGGAGTCGCAACAGAAGTCAGAACCGAGTCAGAACCGTCGTCAGTACCGTGCCGAATCCGAAGGTTGAAGCAGAAGTCCGAACTGTCGTCGCGCGCATCGTCCGACGAAAGACCCCAGATCATCACGGCGTGCCAGACCCGCGGGCCCACCCGCCGAACGTCACGAGGAGTTGTCTTGACAACGTCAGTGAACGACCATTCCGCACCACGCCTGCGCGTGATCAAGGACGGTATCGCCGCCCAGCTGCCGGACATCGATCCGGAGGAAACCAGCGAGTGGTTGAATTCCTTCGACGCGATGGTCGATGCCGGTGGCCAGCAGCGCGCCAGGTACGTGATGCTCCGCCTGCTCGAGCGTGCCCGCCAGCAACACGTTGCACTCCCTGCGCTTACTACAACGGACTACATCAACACCATCCCGACCGAGTCGGAGCCGTTCTTCCCCGGTGACGAGGAGATCGAGCGCCGCTACCGCGGCTGGATCCGGTGGAACGCCGCGATCATGGTGCACCGCGCGCAGCGGCCCGGCATCGGCGTCGGCGGCCACATCTCCACCTACGCCTCGTCGGCCAGCCTGTACGAGGTCGGCTTCAACCACTTCTGGCGCGGGAAGGATCACCCGGGCGGCGGCGACCAGGTGTTCTTCCAGGGTCACGCGTCGCCGGGCATGTACGCCCGCGCGTTCCTGGAGGGCCGGCTGTCCGAGCACGACCTGGACGGCTTCCGGCAGGAGAAGTCGCATCCGGGTGGCGGCATCCCGTCCTACCCGCACCCGCGGCTGCTGCCGAACTTCTGGGAGTTCCCCACCGTCTCCATGGGTCTTGGCCCGATGAACGCGATCCAGCAGGCGAGGTTCAACCGCTACCTGCACCACCGCGGCATCAAGGACACCTCCGAGCAGCACGTCTGGGCGTTCCTGGGCGACGGCGAAATGGACGAGGTGGAATCGCGCGGCCTGATCCACGTCGCGGCCATCGACGGCCTGGACAACCTGACCTTCGTCATCAACTGCAACCTGCAGCGGCTCGACGGCCCGGTGCGTGGCAACGGCAAGATCGTCCAGGAGCTCGAGGCACAGTTCCGCGGCGCCGGCTGGAACGTCATCAAGGTGATCTGGGGCCGCGAGTGGGACGTCCTGCTCAACGC
>JBBQGJ010000109.1:0-17482 GCA_038322925.1 Mycobacteriales bacterium | reverse complement strand
CTGCCAGATGAGCAGGTTGGGCTCCGGTAGGAGGCTGCCCGTCAAGGGCTTGAGGGTGGTCTCCTCCAGACCGAAGAAGATCTTGAGCGCTGCCTCGGTCAGGTCGGCCGGCTGGAACAGGAGCTCATCGAGCCGGTCGCGGCGGAACCGGGCCAGCGCGATCCCCAACCGGTTGGCCAGGGCGCCGCGGGCTGCGTCGTCGGCCATCCGCGCCAGCCGCATCTCGTCGAACGAGGTGCCCAGCTGGCGCAGCAAGGCGACGTAGGCCGCCTGGCGGTAGGCCGCTTCGGCGTCGGCCGGGACAGTACGACCGTGCGCGGCGAGGTAGCGGCGTAGCACCTCGATACACAGCCGGACCTGGCTGGCCGACTGGTTGGCCACCGCCCGGTTGTCGCTCGTCACCAGGTCGGTGAAGGGCTGCAGGTAGGTGTCGACCAGCAACTGCCGGCTGATCAAGGCGCCCCCCGCCGCGGTTCTGGCGCGGTGGGAGGCGAAGTCGAGCAGGTCATCCAGGTAGGCGGCGGGGCTGAAAACCGCGTCGGGATCCTTCGGCTCGAACGGCTCCGCCACGACGACACCACGTTGCAGGGTCGTGGGGTTGCCGGGCGCGGCCTTGTCCGTGGCGCGCACGGTGATCGTGTGGTTGCCGGCGACAGTCACCGGGACCTGCGCGCTCCAGGTCGACCAGTCGTTGCCGGGTTGGGGCGTGGCCGGGGTGAAGGTGGTCTGTCCATCGACGGACCATTCCACCAACGCGACCCCGCTCTGGGTGTCGGAGGCGGTGCCCCGCAGATCGAAGGTGGCCTTGCCGTCCACCAGCGGACGGGTCTCGCCCTCCGCCGGCACGGTGATGCCGAGCGCCGGCGCGGTGATGTCGCCCACCCGTACGGTGACGTTCTGCATCGGGCCGACGTTGCCGATGTTGTCCCGCGCCCGGAAGGCGACGGTGTGCACGCCAAGACCCGGCAAGGGCACCTGGGCCAACCAGTTCGTCGTCCCGGCGGCGGCGTTGATGGCTCCGCCCCCGAACTGCCATTCCACTGCCGCCACGCCGGACGCGTTGTCGGCTGCGGTGCCGGTGATCGCGGCGATGAACGGCGGCGCGGGGACGACCACGTCGGCCGGCGGGTTGATGGTGATGCCCGGCGGCGTCACGTCGACGACAGTGCTGCGCGATGCCGTCGCGGGAATCTTGCTCGGGAAAGCCTGCGCGAGCACCGTGAGCGGCCCATCCGGGCGGCCGCTGACCGCCAAGGTCCAGCTGGTCCAGGGCGTTTCCGCCGGCCCGGTCGGTGTCGCAGCAACGGGAGCGGCACTACCAAGACTGACCGACACCCCGGTGATGCTCTCGTTCGCGTGCCGGACAAAGATCTCGGTCTCGTCACCCAGGGGACCCAATATGTCCTTCAGCTGGTCGCAGCTCGTCGTGCCACTCAGCGCAAAGCTCGCGCCCACGACGGCAGCCACGGGGTTCAGGTTCACATCCGACTGAAAATAAAAGATCACCGTGGGCTTGGGTGGAACAGCCGAGACGTTGGCGTTCCTGATCCCACCCACCGTGGACTCGGTGGATGTAGTGAGCTCGGTTTCCATTTGTCTTATCTCCCCTGACTCTGCTCAGCTGTTCGGTGTGAGTTTTATACGTTTGCAACTGGATGGTTCACCAGGGGAACCATTCTGCTTTGAACGGATTCAAGGTGTACTCATCCGAAGTGAGCCGGATATACGCTGCGGCCGCACCCTCGCCGATGCCGGTACCGATGGGTTTGATGACACCGTTGTACACCGATTTCTCGACAGCCTTTTCGGCGGCAGCGAGCCCACCGATCACCGTGTGGTCACTGAAGCCCAGATAGTCGTCCAAAGCCTCGCCGGCGGCATTTGCCTGCTTCTTGACCTTGTCGTCATAGGCCATGATCGTGGCGGCCGCTGCGGCGAAAACCATTGCGGGGGGATAGCGCTTGAAGGCATAGCCGAGCCCGGTCGCAACACCGGCAGTGACGGCCGCCCGCCCCGGCTTTCCCTCGTGCAGATCCTTGATCACTTCCCCGGCGACCGAAGCAACGCCCGCGATACCGGCGACCTTGAGCGTGGTGTTGGCCAGGACGCGTGCGCGGGTCGGTGGCAGCCGAGGCAATGGCGGCAGTTCCGGACTCGCCGTCGACCCCGAATCGGCGCCGCTCGAGATCCACTTGCTTGCCCGACCGATCGGGCTGGTGTCCTTGGGGTTGAACTTGGGATTCAGGGTGATCTTGAAGTTCAGCGTGCCGTCGGGTCGCACAAGCCGCACATCGAACGACTGCGTCTTCGCGTCGTACCTGTAACGCGCCCAGCCATCCTCCTTGCCGAAGATCCAATGCTCCTTGACGCCTTTCCTGGCGAACTCGTTCAAATCAGTTGTCGATGCGACGGAGGTCGTATCTTTGCCGGTATGTGAGTGCCCCAAGGGGATGAGCTCCCCAAAGGCAACCTCGGTCTTGGTGCCTTTCAGGATCATGAGCTTTCCACTTGCCGAGTCCCCAGCGAGTCCGTACTCGATTCTGTCTGCGACACCGAGCTTTTTCATTCGTTCCAGCCCACCCTTCACCGTCGAGGCATACTCGACGAAGTTGGCCGGCTCGTTCTGCATGCCGTTGGGATCTTTGAAGACCAGCGGGTTGTCATGAAAGCTGCAGTACGCGTTCAGGCCGTCCTTGATTCCGATCGGGTCGCAACTGGTCCAGCGCCCGAGCCAGGGCGCGTAGTACCGCGCGCCGTGATGGTTCAGCCCGGTCTCCTCGTCGCGTTCCCGGCCGGTGTACCGATACCGCTTGAGGCTCACCTCGGCCGCACTGCGCCCGGCCTGGTAGGACGTCGACCCGTACGGGTAGTACTCCTCGTAGCTGATGATCTGGCCGGCGCCGTCCAGCTCCAGCGCGGCCGAGCCGAGATGGTCGCCGAGCTGAAAGCGGACCAGCTGTGCCGGCACCCCGGGTTCCTCCCCCTTGGTGCGCGTGTCCACGAGCGCGATGCGCTGTTGGCCGTCCATCACATGCAAGCTCTCGCGTTCGAGCGAGACCGTTCCGGCGGCGTCGCGCCGGCGGAAGATCTCGAAGCCGGCCAGTATGATCCGTTCCTCGACGAGGTTCCCGGCATTCTTCTCGACCACCTTCCGAACCCGCTCACCTGCGGCGTCATAGACGTGGTAGGCCGTTCCGCCGCCACCGAGATCCACCCGTCGCAGCTGGTCGCGGAAGTCCCACTCCATGCCCGGAAGGTGCGCCATCGCCGTCAGGTTTCCGTGGGGGTCATAGCTGAACCGTTCGGGCAGCTTGCTGCCGACCACGACGCTGCTCAGCCGGTTGCTGCTCTTGCCGGGTTCGACCAGGCTGGCTTCGTCATAGCTGAAGCTGCGCGTCCAGCTGCCATTGACGGCGGTGTGCACGAGCTCCCGCAGGTTACCGACGGCGTCGTAGCCGTACTGTTCCGCGTACCGTCGCATGGCTTGGCCATCGCCTGGGTTCGGCAGGCGGAGTCGCCCGGCGTCGTTCCAGGTCGTTTCGGGCTGCGACACCTGGCCGATGTGCTCGCGCCCTTCGGCGCCGCGCAAGCGATAGACGGCGTCGTAGGTGTAGTCGCCGGTCGGCGTGACCACCTGGTTCTTGAAGTACAGCGTCTGCTGCGCGTCGTCCTGGATATGCGTGATGTTGCCGGTGGGGTCGTAGACATAGCCGAGATCCTGCACAGGATCGGTGCCCCGAAGCGTGCGGCACTGCGTCAGGCGCATGGTCAGCGGGTCGTACATGTGGCGAGTCCGCAGGCCGTTGCCGAAGCCGACGGCCATCCGCCTGCCCTTGGCGTCGTAGTCGATCCCGGTCACGAAAGGCGTCGGCGCGGTGGCGCCATGCAGCTGCAGCTCCGTCTTCTCCAGCAGGCCGGCGGGGTTGAGCTGCGCTCGGACGACACTGCCGTCGGGCGAGGTGACCGCGACGGGACGGTTCAGCGCGTCGTAGGCCGTGCGGGTGACGTATACCTGGGCATCGAGGGCCGGCTTGGTCGACCAGTCGAGCATCGTCTTGTAGTCGTGGGCGAGCTGCCGTCTGCTGGCGAGCAGGTTGCCCTTGAAGTCGTACGCCTCGTTGGTGACGACCCCCGCCTGGTCGAGATGCTGGAAGATCCTCCCCCGCAGGTTCAGGGCCTCAGGATGGGTTGCGCTCTCCCCGAACACGGTGCGGCCGACCAGCTGCTCACCGTTGTCGCCGTCAGTCAGGAACGAGTCGACCGGCCTGCGTAACGCGTCGTAGGTGGTGCGGAGGCGCTGGTCGCGGCTGTTCCAGGCAAAGACCGGCTGCCCGACGACGTCGTGGAGCAGCCAGCGCTCCCCCGCCTCCATGCTGGTCGAGCGGACCCGGGTGCCGAGCATGTCGAAGTCGTAGCGCATGACGACCCGGTCGTTGGCGTCGACGACCTCACGCTGGTTGTTCTCGATGTCGAGCACCACCCGCGTGGCGTAAACCTCGTCGATCGTTTGACCGCCGCGCTCGAACCGGTTGTGGGCGATGGTGAGGAAGGGGCGCCCGAGAGCATCGGCGTGGGCGATCGAAGGGGTGGCCGCATGCACAGCGGTCTTCAGCGCGACCGCTTGTTCGGCGGGGCCGAGATCTCCGCCCTGCCGCGCCGCGTACCACGTCGGCAGGTAGTCGGCCGTGTCGAGGCCGGCGAAGAGACCGCCGACGTCGGGATCGTCTTTCGGATTCTCGATCAGGACGGTGTCGTTGACGTCCCAGGTGGCTTGTTGCCAGGGGTCGAACACCACCTTCTCCCAGGTGTGATCGGGACGCAGCGTGGCCACGGCACGCTCGAGCGGGTCGTAGCACACGGTGGGGCTGACACCCACGCGCTGATCGAAGCGGAATGCGTGGGTGTCGTCGAAGAATGGCTCGAACTGCTGGACCGGCTTGCCCTTGTTGTTGAAGATCGTCCATCCGCTGCCGACCCAGCGCGGGCTGACCACAGGCCCACCGTCGACCACGGGGCCGGGTTCGGCCGGGATTTTCTTCTGGACCTCCCGCCCGAAACCGTCGGAATAACTCAGACTCAACTGCACCTTGAGGCCACCGGCGGGCAGCAGGTCGCTGGCGTGGGTCTCACGGGTCAGCATCGAGGCGCAGACGGGCTGCTGCTCGCGCCGGAAGCGGTCCAGGTCGTAGACGATGCGGGTCGTGGCGCTGCCCAGCAACGGCGCGGCCTGGGTCAAGGGATCGACCAGGAATCCCAGCCGTTGTTCGGGGCTGAGGTTCGCGGCGAAGCCGGTCAGCGAGTCGCCGAGCGTCTCGCTCGCCTTGCCCAGCACGGCGCTTCCGGCGACGAACCCGAGCGTGTCGAAGGCGACTTCGGCGCGGTTGCCGTTGGGGTCGGTCAGCCGGAACGGTTGCAGGACCCGGTAGTCCTGCTCGGCGAGCATGCGATTGCCCACCGCGTCGTTCGTCTCGACGGCGAGCAGCACGTAGGGGTCGCTGCGGGTCGTCGCGAAGTTGCCGAAGGGATCGCGCGTACGGTGCGCCGCGAAGAAGTGCCGCTGCGCAAAGGACAGCTCAGCGGCCGGCGCGTCGGCCTGACCGGGGGAATAGAACACCCGCCCCGAGGGAATCCACCAGGTGGTCGGGTCTTCACCGCGAACGAAGCCGCACCCGACCAAGGTCGGGTCGTCGACGCTATTACCATAGATGCGCGTCAACCGGCCGGTGGTGAAGGCGAGCCGATGTCTCTCCCCGGGCAACGCCAGCGACTCGAGAAGGCCCAACGGCAGCAGGTCGGTGAGGTCGTCCTTGCGGTAGAAGGTTCGCACCCGCTCGATCAGGCGCTTCTGCGGGACGGCCGGATCCGCCACCTCCTCGTAGCCGATGGCCGGTGCGCCGTCGATCCGCGCGAGGTCGTCGGCAACCCATTCGGCGTAGCTGAAGCGTTGGGCGCCGGGCGCAATCGGCGCGAAGCCGGTCAGCTCGTGGCTGAGCGTCTCAGCCGGTGCGGGGGCCCGATAGATGTCGGGACTCGCCGGGTCGTCGATCGCGTTGGTGAATCGGGCTTCGGTGTAGGTCACGAGCGTGCGTGTCTGCCGGTCGCGGTCGGCCTGGGTCGGCAAGCCCGAATCCGGACGCCGACGTCCGTAGCCGATGCTCAAGGTTTTGAGCGGGTTGCCGAAGGCATCGACGGCCAGCGTCAGTGCGTGGCTGATCCGGGGATCGGCGGGGTTGCGCTCGTAGTGGTAGGCCAGGCTCTCCAGCTGGTGGCTGAAATACACGGCGTGCTTGTTGCTGCTCCTGGGCTGAAGCTGCGCGACCCGATAGCGACTTTCACTGACCTGGTAGGGGTGTTCGGCCTTGGCGCTCCCGTCGTGCGCGTACACCTCGGTACGCAACTGGGCGCCCCGCAAGGCTCGATAGGCTTCGGCCGGCGTTTCGCCCGGGTCGACGTCCTGTTCGTCCAGCGGCACGGCGTGGCCGTCGTGCTGGTAGTACTCCTGCCGGAACCGCTCGGTCAGGTCGCGGTAGTCCAGGGGGTGGGTCCCCCGGTCGTCGAGGTAGACGCCGGTGTGGAACCAGGACCGGGTCTGGACCGGGGGCACGTGATGCCCCGCGGCGCTGTTGGCGAACTGCGTGCCGTCGCCGTGCGGGTCCGGCCGCGAGAAGTCCTGATAGGACTCGGCATCGAACTGGTCGACCCGCCCGAAACCGCAGAACTCGCGTTCACGCCCGTCATAGTGTCCGTGATGATATTTGTAGGTGCAGACCCGTCTCGTCTTGCTGACGTGGTCGATGGTTTCCACGGTGTCCACGACCTGGACGGGAAACGGCAGCGGCGTGACCCACGGCACACCGTTGGCCATGTCTGCGAGAAAGTGACGGGTGGAGGGGGCATAACTCACCCGGGTGGTGGCGCCCATGTTGTTGTCCATGCCGACGAGGACATACGGCTTGACGCCGCCGCAGAAGTCGAGCGCTTTGTAGTTTCCGTCGTGGGTGTCGACAAAGTCGCGACTGAAGACCAGGGTGGCCGTTCCGGTGCCGAACACATCCGCGAACTGCAGTGCGCTTGCATCGCTGGTGGCCGGTGTACCGCGAATGGCCTGCCGCTCACTCCAGCCGTTGCCGGACTGGTTGAACCAGAAATGAACGCGCCGAAAGTCGACATACACCAGATCGCTGCAGCCCGTCCCGTTCAGGTCGGCAAGGAATAGGCGTCGGGGATCGAAATCGATATCCAGCTGCGGCGCATCGGCCATGCTGACCCGGTTGCCGAAGCGGCCGTAGCCGAGGTTGGGCCAGTAGTCGATCCGGCCGTTGTGGACGGTGACGATGTCGCTCAGGCCATCCCCGGTCATGTCGGCCAGCCGGACACGTCCTGCCGGGTCGTCGAAGAAAACGTCGGGGAACTGGTCGAGGTCGTGGCTGCGCGTCATGGACTGCGGCGGGCCGAACCCCTCCTCTCCCAGGCACGGAAACCACAGGAACTGCTGGTCCCGGGTCATCAGTGCGTCGGATCGACCGTCCCCCGTGAGATCCAGCATTCGGATATTGGGATCCTGCGGCTCGAAACCAGGAGCCGTCTCGTACGGGGTGAAGCGCTTCCAGGCCCCTTCGGTTGTGGTTTCGAAGAACCCTGCCAACCGTCGGGTATTGACGAGCAGATCCGCAATGCCGTTGCCCGCCATATCGCCGAAGCCGACCCCGGGTTGGTCGAGGGAAATTCCGGCCGGCATCTCGGGCAGGGTGCGCGGACGGTCCAGCGTGGCATTGCCGAGGTTGCGCCAGTAGCGAAAGCCATCCGGGCCGGTCTGAAGTACGTCCGGCAACCCGTCACCGAACAGATCCACCAGCGCCATGGTGGGGTCGTTCAAAGCCAGCGCGGGCAGGTCGCCGCCCAGCGCCGTGAGCGACTGGTAACGCTGTTCCTGGGGCTTGAACCCGGCGTAGGAGAACGCGACCGGGGGCATGCTGGCCGATCGGTACTGGCCCTGCCCGTCCTTGTCGTAGCCGGTGACCGTCGCTGCGCTGAGCAGCGACACCCGGGTGTCAGCGTCGGTGGTGTAGCTGAAGTCGGTGGAGCGGACCAGCGTCGGGCCGCCCAGCTCGGCGAGGTGATGGAACATCAGGACGCGGCGGCAGCGGCGCAGCGTCCGGACCTCGAACCCGGCGCGGAAGTGGGAGAAACGGTCGGCCCGGACCGGCACCGGTCGACGCGTCGTCGACGCCTGCCGATCCCCGCCGAACAGCTCCTGCTGGTCGGCCGGCGGTGGTTCTGGATGGGGCAGCACGGTCGGCAGGTCCCAGTCGCCATAGTCGAACACGGCCTCGAACGCGTAGCGTCGGCCGTCGCGCAGATGCCCGACCGCCGTGCCGTCGGGGTACGTGAGGGGGCGTTGCTGCGGGTCGAGCAGCGGCTCAGGCAGGTTGCCGTAGTAGAGCCGGCGCGGGTAGCGGTTGCTCGCCACCCGATGCCGCTCGAAAATCTCGGGCAGGCGCCCGTCGGCGTCGCCGCCGCCGTACAGCGCGGGATCGTCCGCGGCGTACTCGCACAGGCTGTGGTTTCCCGCCACGTCGAACGTCTCGTGCAGGAGCCACTCGTAGACCCGCCGGTCACCTGCGGGGTCGGCCAGCCGTGTCCCTGCGGTGTTGCCGAACAGGCTGGTGATGTTGTCCTTGGTGATGGTGCGCCAGTGGGTCTCGCCGGTGGTGGTGTGCACCCATCGCTCGATCCGGGCGAAGAGCCCCTCGGTCCGTGGACGGTAGCGGAACACGGTATGGTCCCCGCGCACGAACGGGTCCTCCGGCGCCCAGGCAATGCGACCGCTGTCCGGATCGACCACTTTCCTCAGGCATCGAACCAGGTCCTCGGAGCCCGACAGGACGAAGACATCGCCGTCGTCGTAGCGCGGCAATCCCTTCTCCGTCTTGCGGGTGATGCGCGGCAGCGCCAACTGCCACCCCAACCCGAAAATGCCGTTGCCGTTGCCGGAGCTGTAGCCCAGCGAGAGTGACGGTCCGAAGCCGTTCCGCCCGGGCGAGAGGGCGATCGGAATGCTGTGGTTCGCCGTGCCGCTGAAGAGGTTGGCCTGGAATGTCTCGCCGATGCCCTTGATCGCGCCGCCTCCCTTGGGGAGGCTGAGCGCCGCCTGGGTGCCGCTGGATGTGTTGCTCACGGTTGTCCTTCGTGTGCCGACCGGTGGGTGATCTCGTCCCCCAGCGGTGAGCGAGCAGGGCTAGTGGTTGCACTGGATGAATCACCCCAGTCCGGGCGTCGGCGACGCCCAGAACATCAGGCACGCAAACTCCGTCGGAGATGGTCGGTTTGCCGACTCCTCCAGGGAACCCTGGACGCGGGCTCGCGACATCGGGATTTCTGCCTATGTTGGCGAGGGACACCTCGGCTCAGGGAAACGCGGAGAGGCGAGCTGGATGCCGGCCAAGCATCCAACCCGCCTCGAACCGCGTTGGCCGAAGGTGCAGCAAGTCTCACCCACTCGGGTGGTGGTGAACTGAACGCTCACCCGGTCATCGCCGATCTCCGCTGGCATCCCGACGGGCTCGACGTGGTGCTCAGTTCGCCTGTTGCACAGCGCCTCTCGGTGCACCTGCGGTGGCCGGGCCGGACGGCCACCCAGGTGTCACCCACCATGGCGGTTGAGGTGGAGCTACGTCCGGATGCTCCATTCCTGGAGCAGACCTTCGCGACGCTCGCCTATTTCGACGGCGCGGTACTCTGCCGTACTGCCGCCGCGCCCGCGCTGTTCTCGGTCGGGCTCAGGGACGACGCGTGCCCGTCGATTTCCACCAGGACGCGAGCGTGCTCCACCTGTTCGAGGTACGCAGGGCACTGGAATCGGCTGCGGCGGAACTGGCCGCCGTGTTGATGTCCGACGCCGACGCGCTGATGCAGCATTTCGACGCACTGAGCGACGACCCCGATATCGACACGCTGCTCGCCTACGACCTCGAGTTCCATCACATGATCGCGGTCGGCAGCGGGCATCCCGTGCTGTGTTCACTGATCGACGGACTGTCCGGGCGGACACAGCGGGCCAGGGTCTGGCGCGGTCTGACCCAGGAGGACGCCGTCACCCAAGCAGCCGGCCATCGCTCGGGCGTGGCCCACTGCCCACATCGCCGGGGTGGAGACGTGGTTGCACCACTCATTCGCCGACCCTGAGTCACCGGCAGGTCTGACGGCCGTTGTATCCCGCGGGGGCCTGACGATCCCCGCGTGAACCAGACCCCGCCTGAAGCAGGCCGAAATCGGCTCCCTGTCGGGTCGTGGGGTTCAGCGCAACGGCACTGAACTCCCATGAACGGCAGCGGACGCACCGTCGAGGGAATTCGCGGGCCAGTTGCCGGCCGGCGACGCACCCGGCAGATCCATCAGCCGGAAAGCCATCGCCGCGCAGGCGTATCCGTCGAAGCCCTCGCTGGTGCGTTGGTCCCAACCGACGATCGCTTGAGTAAGGGCGACCTCGGCGGTGTGCTCGGCGATCTTGGAATCCACCCCGACGACGCCGGCGCTGCCGGCCATCTCCCGTGCCAGCGGCCGGTAGAACGCCAGCAACGCCTCTTCGGCCGCAGTCAGAACCAGCGGAGCGTAGTGCTCCCTCGCCCTTGCCAGGGCATCCCACAGCTCCTCGGCAGCAGCACTCTCGTAGATGCGGTGGTCGTTCTCGCCACTCGTTCGTGGAGACACCTGCTGGGGCAACCCGCCGGTCTCGGTCTGTGCGCGACCGCTGGTCACTCCCGCTGTCGGTGCGAGTCGCTGTCGCGATCCCACAGTTGAGCTCACCGGTTTCCTCCTTTTCCCCCATCTGGGCTTCACGGTCACGCTGCGCCAACTCGATACGTTCGACTATTGTTCAGCGCGCAAAACTAAGCAGGACAGGGTCGAAGGTCCCCTCACAGGTGAATCCTCGGCTCCGCTCGGAAAGCGGATCAGCCAACGGTCCCGACGCAGCGTGCCTGCTCCCGACCCGCCTACCCGATCACCCTACCCCTGAACGAGGATTCTCTCACCTGCGCAACACTTTCGGGCTTCGGTGGTCACCTGCCAGTATCCTGGGTGACCATCTGCCGGGTAGGAGACGGCGAGAACTGCTGGAGAGTGACCAAGCGACGCGCGGATGGGTCAACCCGTGCACGGAAGAGCATTTCATTGCTACGGCAACGACCGCTTTCCCCATTCCTGCCAGATCCGGATTTCGTGCGTCCTGCGAAGGACCGACCCGCCGAGCTCTTGCCGTACTGCAACGGGCGGGTGAACACTGCGGAATTGGGCGACGGCGCGATGAGGGAGCCGCGTCAGCGGCCATCCTTGACGGTTCTGCTGATCGCCGGGGTGCGACGGTCGACCCGAACGCCGCACCCCTGATCGATTGCCGGCCAACGCCGGGACCGACGCGGGCCCGGCCCGTGCGAATCAGTGCCGACCGCAAGTCCTCAGTGCCGGCGCGCCGTCAGGCTGGCATGATGCGACGGCGCGGCGCCCGACGGTGCGGAGCGAGCTGCGCCAGCTGATGGCGCTCGCAGCCAGAGGTTCGGCCTGGAATCGGTCACAGCAGCCACCGCGAGCCCCCTGACGAGCCTGGCCCGCCGCGCTGCCTCGAGCATGTCGTGCTCGCGGACGGCAACAGACGATCCAGGCGATCCAAGAGGTACGGGTGGGTGTACAACAGGTACGGGTGCGTGTACAAGACCCTTCCCTTCCGCTGTCCATTCACGCCTATGGCGCACCGCGCCGCGGGGATGAGCACTGCTCCCTCGCCGCTCTTCGCACCGGCACGTTCCGCCAACGGCCGCGCTGATCCTGTCCTGCCAGCCACCGGTCGAGCGACCATTCGCCGAAAGGCGGATTTCCCCCCGGAACGGGCGGAGGGATCGTCGGGGAGTCCTACTCGGTCGGCGCGATTTGTGGCGGGAGAATTCCGTGTCCTCCTCGGCATCCCTGACCGACCGCGATCTGCGAGCACTCGTTGGACTGCTCGACGATGGGCGCAGGGACGATGCCGGACCCGCCATGCCGAAGAATTGGGGTTCTGTGAGGCCGGCCCATCGGCCAATGCGTCCTCGATGGCGGGTCTTCGGCCCGCAGGGGGCGTCGAGTACCTCCTCGATGGGGACATCCATTGCTCTGGCCGCACGTCTTGCTCCGGCCGCACCTCGAGGAGGCCTACCGGGGACGCCAAGCGCCGCCCATCAAGGGCGCCCCGGCTGACGCCGAGGGCATGGCAGGTTCTCGACCTGGTGGCGCAACGGCACAGCAATGCCGAGATCGCCGGCACACTCGTCACTTCCGTCAGCACTGTCCGCAAACACCTGGCAAAGATCCTCGCGCGCATCGGTGTTCATTCCCCGCAGCGCGGCCGTGGCACCGATGATGCCGCCGGCTGCCACCGGCCCGGTCCGTTCGAGGCCGGCACCGCGTCCGACCTCGTTCGATCAACCAAGCGGTAGCGAAATCCGGTCGGCCGGACGATGACTGCCGATGTCAGGCGACTCCGGCCGGCCTGAACTGGACGCTGACCCGGGGGCCGACGCCACGGCGGGTCTTGGGCACGGCGTGTTCCCAGGTCCGCTGGCAGCTGCCGCCCATCACGATCAGATCCCCGTGGCCGAGCGGAAATCCCAACCCGGTCCCGCCACCGCGAGGGCGAAGCTGCAATATCCGGGCGGAGCCGACGGACAGGATCGCGACCATGGTGTCCGTGTGCGCACCTCGACCGATCCGGTCTCCGTGCCACGCCACGCTGTCGGATCCGTTGCGGTACAAACACAGTCCCGCGGTGACGAACTGCTCGCCGAGTTCGGCCGCATAGTGGGCGTTCAGCTGGTCCCTTGCCTCCCGCAGCATCGGATGGGGCAGCTCGGCGTCGGCGGCGTACCAGCAGAGCAGTCGGGGCACGTCGACCTCGCGGTCGTGCATGGTGCGTCGCTCGGCTCGCCACGGGACGTCTCGCAGCAGTGCGTCGAGGACGTGATCCGACCCGGTCAGCCAGCCGGCCAGGTGATCGACCCACGCGCGCGCTGTCAGCTCCGTGCGCTGCACCCGGCCCGCCAGCGGCCCCAACACCGGCTCCTCGGCAGCATCGAAGATCGTGGGTTGGTGCGTCACGGTCATGGCAGCAAACGTACCAAATCCCCACGAACAGGTGTTCGGACACACGATTTCCGGTGCGACTTTACTCGAGAGCTCGAGGCGACGCCGACGCAGCCTTCTGCCCGTCGATGTCGGCCCACAGCGGGCAGTCAGGACCCGAGTTCCGTGGCCCGCCGCAACGCGGCGGCCTTGTCGTCCGGCCGATTCATGAGGTCGTAGAGCATGGCCAGGTTCTGCCACGGTTCCGCCGACGTGGGAGAAAGGATGGCGGCTCTCAGCAGGCTGGTCTCCGCCTCGGGCAGCTCGCCAGTCTCTGCTTGGACGACGCCCTGTCGCTGCCACACCAACGCATTGGTGGGTGACAGCGACTTCAGGCCCTGGTATGTCCTCAACGCGGCAGTCAGATCACCGACGCCCTCCTGTGCCGTAGCCAGCGCCAGAGCAGCCTCTGAGGACTCGGGCAGCCGGTCGACGGCGCGCTCAGCCCAGGACAGCGCCGACGCGCTCAGGGACGCCGGGTCAAGGCCGTTCCGTTCCGGATGCGACGGTTCGGTCATCGATTGCCGTGACAGCGCTGTTGCCGCCAACAACGCAACGTCCGCATCCCAAGGCCGAAGCCTTTCGGACATCTGAAACGCTGTGTCAGCCGTTTGCGAGTCTCCTCGCTCCACTGCTGAGATCGCCCGTTCCATTGACCATTCGGCTGCCGTGGCGACCAGCAGTACAGCGCCGACGGCGGCCGCCAGGGCCGATCCCGGCAGTCGACTGACCCCGGTGTCGCGGCGTTGCCCCAGTGCCGCCGGACGGTATGCGCTCGACACAAGGGCACCACACAGAAGCGAGACCAGGATCGTCGTACTGGCAGTCGTGAAGTGGGTGAGCAGTGCGACCCCGAACCCGACGACCGCGGCCAGCGCGCCGCCACCGACGATGGCGTTGGAGACCGATCGCGTCGTGGGGTCCGCCGCCGCGAAGGCTCGCCACCCTGACCAGACGACCATCGTCCCCAGCACGAGTGCGAGCGCAAGGAGGAGTGGGCCGCCGCTGAGGAGGGCTTGAAGGGGCCACGAGTGCGGTGAGTCCGGTGGATTCGCCGAACCGACCTGCGTGGCCCATTCCTCGGTGTGCTGAGCAGTGATGGCGTCGACGAATCCGGACGGACCCGTTCCGAGCCACGGGTGCTCGGTCCACAGTCGGAGGGACTCGGACCACAAGAGCCCACGCCCCTGAACGGTTCCGCTCGCTCCGGAATCGGTCAGCAGCAGCCTGGATCTCACCGCAGGCACCGCGAACGCAACGCCGATACTGACCGCCACGATGGCGGCCGCAGTCCACGAGGCCATGCCGGTGCGCTGAAGCGGACGGCTACCAGACCGAACGCGACGTCGCAGCAGGCGCATTGCGGCAAGACCAGCGCCGGCCACCGCCAGACCGAGCAGTGCGCCACGCGATCCGGACAGTACGACGGCCAACATCGAGCCCGCCAACCCTATCCGTGCGAACCAGTCGCCACCGCGATGAAGCGCCGGGACCACCTGGAGCATCGCGAGCAGCAACCCGCACACTCCTTGATCGGTGCCGTTGCCGGACAGCCCACCCAGACGCGCAGACGTCCCGCCGAGCGGCTCCCAGCCCGCGGCTTCCAGGACAGCCACCGCCCCGAGCGCCGCGGCCGCGACCCCCAGAATTCGGGTGAGAAACCGCCAATGGCACTCCGGAGCATCGATGTTCAGGAGTCGGGCGCCCGCCCACATGGCGCCCAGGTAAACCGGAAGTGCGACCAGCCCCTCGTAGCGGGGCCAGCGGCCCATCAATTGCGACAGCGGTTGCGCCCCCAGCAGGGCGGCCAGGACCAGCACCCCCGCACCCGATCCCAGGACGATCGTGACCGCCCGAGGCAGGCGGCCGTAAGGCCGCGCCCACAGGGCAAGGCCGATACCGATCGTGGCGAGCAACAGCTTCGGCAACACAAACCGCACCAGCCCACCGGGCACCCACACCACGGTGCTCAACACCAAGCAGGTGATGGCCGCCGCCGCCAACGGCTCTATGCGGTCCGGATGGGACAATACCGATCGGCCGGAAGTGCGGGCCTGTCCCCGGATTCCCTTGGAGGAAGGCACCGTCCGTGCACTTTCGGCCTTCATCAGGTCACCAATCCGACGCCTACGGCCTTAGAGCGGTGTCTGTCATCCGGTGGTTCCCGGGACTCGTGCGCCCACCAGACGGTCACCGTCAGGGGTGTCCTGGGTCCAGACGACCCACGCATTGTCGAAATCGAAAACCCCTTGATACACAGGTCCGATGGACTGCACGGTGAAGTCCGGTGTGCGCTGGCCGACGGTGTACACCCCGATGAGAGCGTTGGCGTCACTCACCGCAAACCTTGTTTCGTGTGAGGCGACAATTCTTGCACCGGCGAGGGAGAAGTTCTGCAGGCCCGCGCCAGGATTCGCCAGGTCGACCCAGTAAACCTGGGTACCCGATGAAATCACCGCAGAGTGTCCTGCGATGACGGGTTTCCCCGTCGGGTAGGACGGGATGCTGCCGACGACGGTCTCGACCTCGGTGGTCGTGTCCTTTGCGGTGATGGTTGTGAGGTAAGCGCCGCCGGACGTCGTCGGATAAGTGGTGTCCGTGCGGACCAGGTATTGATCGGACAACGCGTACATTGAGTCGTCCACTGATGGGGGTGGCGTCAGCTCGGTCACCGCCGCGGTGTTCACGTCGAAGATCGAGGACAACCCACCGTGGCCGCGGAAACGGTTCGCCAGCAGGGAATTGCCGGTCGCCGACAGCTGAATGCGGTCGGACCACGTCTGACTGTTCGCCACGATTGACTGCCCTGCGGCGGACACCTTGACCAGATCGGGAAAGTAAACTTGTGGGTCGGCGTTTTCCTGCAGGACAAAGGTGCTATCAAAGGCTTGGGCGATGCTGACCCCGGTGGCTCGATCCAGCACGAGAGTTCTTGTGGAAGCGTTATCGCCGAGGTCACGGCGCCACGCCGCGTGGGGTGTGCCTGCCTTGGAATTGTCGATCCAGGCCACCTTCCCCGCGGTGATATCGACCGCGGTCACGTGCAGGGGATCCGTGGACAACCCGAAAAGCAGCGTTTCCGGTGTTCCCGATGACGTCGTCTTGATCGTCCCACGGGCTGGATCGGTGTAGTAGACGTCGGTGCCGACCGAGATGATCCGGTGGGTCACCCACCACGGGGAGGGGATCTCGGTGGTAGTGCCGTCGGCATTCCCGCGGAACGACCGCCCGATCTGATAGGTGGGGGTCATCTCCGTCCAGACCGCGGTCCCAGCATTGTCCGCCACCGCGTACGTGTTGTACGGGAATGTCCAGGTGACGACGGTTCCATTGGCAGCGACGCGCCTGGTTGCGTTGATGGTGTGGTAAGTCGACGACAGCGTGACGTCGCCATTATTGACCGCGGAAATGTTCCAGGAATACGCAGCGAGGCCTTCGACGTCCGTGGCTAGGGTGGTGAGCTCGTTCGTGGCGTACTTCAACCTCATCACTTTGCTGACGTACGTGTTGTTGGAATACCGAGTGGCCAGGGTGAAAGCGGTGATTTGATCGGTGTTCTTGGGGTTCACGCTCACACCGATAATGGTGAGCCCGGCCGGCGCCGTATTCATTACTCCGATCGTCGTCCTGCTGACGGCGCCAGCCAGGCCGATGGTCGCCCTGCGCAGACTCACGGAACTACCGTCTGCGGCCACGACGGACTCGAGCCATCCGTTCGGAGTGGCGGCGATGATCACGCCGTCCGCCGGTTTGGTGAACCGCTGACGGTTGCTCCCGTCGAGATCGGAGAACACGATCGCCGTTGGGTCCTGGTAGCTGTTCTCGAAGGTCACCACCTTCGTCCCGACGATGGTCGGCATGTTCCCACGGATGGTTGCCACCCGCGCATAGTTGGTCCCGAACCGCACCGTTCCGTCGGGAAAGAGGAATGCCGAAGCGTTCGCACTGGTCAGTTCTGCGCGCGATGTCGATGCCGCTCGGCCGTCGGCAATGGTCACGGTCGGGCTCAACTGCACCCCAGCGGGTACGTACGTGTAGTTGTCCGCGGCCGTGGCAGCGGAGGTCCCGCCGGGAGTCGTGACCTGGATGTCGACCGGTCCAGCGGGGTGTCCCGGGCTGGTGATCCTCAGTTGGGTGTCGGACAGGACGGTCAACGCCGTGCCTGCGGTGCCGCCGAAGGTGACGGTGGTCGCGCCGGTGAGCAGCGTGCCGGTGACGGTGACCACGGTGCCACCGGACGTGGACCCGGATGTCGGGGTGATCGCGGTGACCGCCGGCGGTGGCCCGGCCAGGGTGTACCCGGTGACATCCACCAACAGGTGCGCCGAAC
>JBBQGJ010000108.1:0-17664 GCA_038322925.1 Mycobacteriales bacterium | reverse complement strand
AGTCGGGACGTCCCGATCACGCATGCCTGTGACCCACGACATGCACGTCACCTGCCTGCTGGCGGCGATCGCCGAACTCGCCGCCGACCGTGCGGGGTGGTCGGGGACGCTGATGGCTGTCTTCCAGCCGGCGGAGGAGCTGGGCGCCGCTGCCCGCGCCATGGTGGAGGACGGGCTGTTCGACCGGTTCGGGCGACCGGATGTCGTCCTGGGCCAGCATGTCGGTCCGTTCGCGGCGGGGATGGTCGCGGTCCATTGCGGGACCCTCGTTCGCGGCGGTCGACGCCCTGAGGATCGTGTTGTACGAAAAGAGGTGGGGCACGGCTCACGTCCGGAAGCGACGGTGGATCCCGTCGTGATGGCCTCGGCGACCGTGCTGCGCCTGCAAGCCGTCGTCTCGCCCGAAGTGGCCGGCAACGAGATGGCCGTGTTGACGGTCGGGTCGCTGCATGCCGGCGTTCACCGCGAGGTTCGGCGAGCAACGGGTCATGAACCCCGGCATCGTCACCGGCAGCAAGGACGTCGGGGTGCTGGCCACCGCCGCAGGGGCACCGTGCATGTTCTGGCTGCTCGGCGGCTACCGACCCGGCGACCTTCGCGGCCCCGAATGCGGTAGGCACGATGGCCCGCGACATCCCGACGAATCACTCACCTCAGTTCGCGCCGCTGATCCTGCCGACACTGGGCACCGGCATGGCCGCGCTGGTCATCGCCGCGAGGACGTGGATGCCGACGCGGTGAATCCCCGGCAGTGAATACCCCTGTCTCGCTCGCTGCACGGAGCTGACACACGAGACACCGGACCCCCGCGGCTGCGGGGATCCGGTGTTCGGGGTGGGTGATCAGGTCTGGGTGACGGGTCTGGCCCGGTCTGCCCGGCGGGTCAGCCGTGCATGTCCTCGAGTTGCTTGCCCTTGGTTTCCTCGACCCACTTCAGCACGAAGAAGAACGACAGCAACGCGAAGCCGGCGTACAGGCCGTAGGCCAGCGCCAGCGACCAATCCTTCAAGGTGGGGAAGCTGACGGTGATGATCCAGTTGGCCACCCACTGTGCGCCGGCGGCCAGCGATAGGGCGGCCGCGCGCATCCGGTTCGGGAACATCTCGCCGAGCAGCACCCACACCACCGGGCCCCAGGACATTCCGAACGCGACGACGAACAGGTTCGCGGCAACCAGCGCCACGTTGGCGGATGACGACCCCAGAATGGCGGTGCTGAGGTCCGGAACCTTGTCGGCGACATTGTCCGCGTCGCAGGTGGCGGTGACTGCGGTGCAGGTGGACGCGGTGCCGAAGATGATCGACATCGTGGCCAGCGTGATCGTCATGCCGACAGAGCCGATGAGCAGCAGGGGTTTGCGGCCGATCTTGTCGATGGTGGCGATAGCGATCAGCGTGGTGAGGATGTTGATGGTCGCCGAGATGACCGTGATGACGAAGGACTGGTCCTCGGTGAAGCCGACGGCCTCCCAGAGGATGTTGGAGTAGTAGAAGATCACGTTGATGCCGACGAACTGCTGGAACACCGACAGCGCCAGGCCGACCCAGACGATGGTGGCGATCTTGCCGGTGTCCGGCATCTTGAGGTCGTGCCAGGACGGCTCCTTCTCCCGCTCCATGGTTTCCCGGATCCGCTGGATCTTGGCGTCCAGGTTCACCGAACCGAGCAACTTGTTCAGGATCTCCTTGGCTTCCGGGATCCGGTGCTTGGAGATCAGGTACCGCGGCGACTCCGGAATGGTCAACGCCAGCAATCCGTAGGCCACCGCCGGGACCACCATGGCGATAAACATCCATCGCCAGGCCTCGAGGCCCAGCCACCAGTCCGCGCTCGAGCTACCGGCCACCGTGGCGATGATGAAGTCGACCAGCAGCGAGATGAAGATACCGGTGACGATGGCGAGCTGCTGCAGTGAGCCGAGCCGGCCGCGGAGCTTCGCCGGAGCGATCTCGGCGATGTAGGCCGGCGCGATCACCGAGGCGATACCGACGCCGAGGCCGCCGATGATCCGGAACAGCACGAGGATCCACAGGTTGGGCGCCAGGCCGGTGCCCAACGCGGCCACGAAGAAGAGGATGGCGGCGATCCGCATGACCATCAGCCGGCCGATGTGGTCGGCGAGCCGCCCGGCGAGCACCGCGCCGGCCGCTGCGCCGAGCAGCGCCGAGGCGACCGCGAAGCCGAGCGATGCCGCGTCGGCGTTGAACTGCGATTCGATCGCCGAGTTGGCGCCGTTGATGACCGCGCTGTCGTAGCCGAAGAGGAAGCCGCCCAACGCCGCTACGCTGGCGATACGGACGACACCCGTCCCTCCGCTGTCGTCGTCGTCATAGATCGACGCTCCACTGATTGGCGCACCGTGCTCGCCCACCGCGTCCCCTTCCGCCGGAGTGATCGGCTTCACAGCTTTCCACTGTTCTGATCATCCGCATCTTGAAAAAGGCCAGAATCTTTACTCTTGCGTATCGGTTTGGCTACGGCGGGTGACCGCGACGGGCAGAACGGCGGCGCCGCAGCCTGAGTCCTCCCAATGGCGCCCAGCTCAAACAGTGTCCGATGCGCTCCGTACGGTGTGCTGATGGTCGCGCGTACCGATGAAATCCTGATCCGGGTCGAGGGCAGGGTCGGCCGCATCACCTTGAACCGGCCGGAGCGGATCAACGCGCTGAGCATGGAGATGATCAACGACGTCCGGTCGGCGCTGAACAGCTGGGCCGGAGATCGACAGGTTGCCCAGATTCTGATCGACGGTGCGGGCGAGCGCGGACTCTGCGCGGGCGGCGACATCCGGCTGCTCTACGACGGGATCCGCGGGGAAGCCATTGCGCCGCCGGCGTTCTGGGCCGACGAGTACCGGATGAACTCGGAGCTGGCCCACTTCGGCAAGCCGATCGTCGCGTACATGGAGGGCATCACCCTCGGCGGCGGGGTGGGCATTTCGGGCCACTGCAGCATCCGTATCGTCACCGAGACATCGCAGGTCGGCATGCCGGAGACGGCGATCGGACTGGCCCCGGACGTCGGTGGGCTGTTCCTGCTGGCCAGGGCACCCGGCGAACTGGGTACGCACGCAGCACTGACCGGCGCCCGGCTGGGCGCGGCCGACGCGATCTCCGCCGGGCTGGCCGATCGGTTCCTGCCCGCGGACCGGCTACCGGCGCTGACCGAGCAGTTGCGGACACATGCATTGACATCGCCGGCCGACATCGCCGGCCTGGCCGACTTCCGGGAGCACCCACCGCCGTCGACCATGCAGTTCCAGCGAGATTGGATCGACGAGTGCTACGCCGGCGACGACGTCAGCACGATCCTGCGTCGTTTGCTGGAGCACCCCGCCCCGTCGGCCCAGGAAACCGGCGAGCATCTGTCGACCATGAGCCCGACATCGCTCAAGGTCACTCTCGCGGCGGTGCGCCGGGCAGCATCCATGACGCTGGACGAGGTGCTCGCGCAGGACCTGCGGGTGTGCGTGAGTTTCCTGCACCACCACGACCTGGCCGAGGGCATCCGGGCGAGGCTCATCGAGCGGGACGGAAGGCCACGCTGGGACCCGCCTCGGCTGGAGGATGTCACCGACGAGCAGGTACAGGGGTATTTCGCTCGGCTGGATCCGGCGGACGAGCTCTGGGCGAGCCGCCGGTTGCCCGTCGTCGCGGCCCGTGCCGATCAGGACGGCGCGATGCCGATCAGGACGGCGCGCTCCGGGGGCCAGGAGTCCCACTGAGCGCCGGTTTCATGTTCCCGGCGCCAGAATAGCCCGGCGCTCAGTCGTGAGAAGGGGCGCCGAGCCGAGCGCGGGGACCCGAAAACGGCGCCGATCACCGCGCCGGCGCCCGTGAGCGCCAGCGGGTGGGGCCGGTCAGCCGGCGATCTTGTTGATCGCCGGGTGTCCCGGCGTCACCGGGATGGTGGCGGCCGCGATGCCGGCCTGCTTCATCAGCTTGCGGACGTCGGCGGCCTGCTCGGGCAGCATCACCGTGACGACGGTGCCGCCCGCCCCGGCGCGGGCGGTGCGCCCGGACCGGTGCAGGTAGGCCTTGTGCTCGGTCGGCGGGTCCAGGTGCACGACCAACTCGATGTCGTCGACGTGGATGCCGCGCGCGGCGATGTCGGTGGCGACGAGCACCTTGGCCGAGCCGGAGGAGAACGCCGCGAGATTGCGCTCGCGGGCGCCCTGGGACAGGTTGCCGTGCAGGTCGACCGCCGGGATGCCGTACTTGCTCAGCGTGGCCGCCCACTTCTTGGCGCCGTGCTTGGTCCTGGTGAACAGCAACCGGCGGCCCTTTCCGGCGGCCAACTCCCTGATCACCTGGGTCCGCTCGGCCGAGCTGACGGCGAACACGTGATGGCTCATCTCCGCGACCGGGGAGGTCGCGTCGTCCACCGCGTGCAGCACCGGGTTGGACAGGAAGTCGTTGACCAGCACGGAGATGCCGTTGTCCAGCGTCGCGGAGAACAGCATCCGTTGACCCCCAGCGGGTGTCGCGCGCAGGATGCGCCGGACACCGGGCAGGAAGCCGAGATCGGCCATATGATCGGCCTCGTCCAGCACTGTGACCTCGACCGCGCTGAGGTCGCAGAACCGTTGGCTGATCAGGTCTTCCAACCGGCCGGGGCAGGCGATGACGATGTCGACGCCGCGCTGCAACGCAGCCGTTTGATTGCCGTAGCCGACGCCGCCGAAGACCACCACCGTGCGCAGACCGGCGGCCTGCGCCAACGGCTCCACGGTGCGCTGCACCTGCAGGGCGAGTTCCCTGGTCGGCAGCAGGATCAGCCCGCGCGGCCGGCGCGGGGTGCGCTGCCCACCGGTGAGCCGGGTGACCAGCGGGATGGCGAAGGCGATGGTCTTGCCCGAACCCGTCTTTCCCCGGCCGAGCACGTCCCGGCCGGCCAGCGTGGCCGGCAGGGTCGCGGACTGGATCGGGAACGGGTCGACCGCGCCGAGTCCGGTGAGCGCCGGGATGAGCGTGGCCGGTACACCCAGCTCGGCGAAGCTCAGGCCCTCCTGGCCGGGATCCGCGGGAACGAAAGCGGGGAGTCGGGCCGGTGCCGAACTGATTGCCGGCGTGGTCGATCGGCTGGCCGGCAGAGTGGACTCCGCTCCGCGCTGGCGGCGGCTGCGGCCCTCGTTACCTCTGGTGGGCAGGGCGCTGACCGGCGCCGGTGCCTGCCGATTGAGCCTGTCGGCGGGCCGGGAGGAACTGGGGCGGGAGAGGGCGGGCATGGTGCCGGTGGTGAGCGGCCCGGTGCTCTGCGTGCCGGAGGAGAACGCGCCGACGGAGAATGCACCAGCCGGGCCTGCCGGGCGGGAAGCCCGTGGGCGGGAAGGGGTTTCGGAGCCGTTGTGCCGGCGTCCGTTCCTCCGGTCAGCGGCGGCCGGCGCGGAGCGGTCGCCGGCCGCGGGGGTGCGGCGGTCGGAGGGCGCGGGGGTGCGGCGGTCGGAGGGCGCGGCGGAACGAGCGCGCGCGGAAGTACGAGGGTTGGTCATGAAGAAATCAGGTGTCCTGTCAGTGGGGTAGCGGTGGCCGCAGTGCTGGGCCGACTCGCGATGCCCGTGCGAACAGGGAGACATCCGTCAAGAAGGTGAGACGCCTTCGTTGGCGCTCACAGCAACGACCTCGACACCGGCCAGGTTGGTCGGCATCTTCGACCACTGTACGGGTAGTCGGGCCGGACCGGCGACCACGGTCAGGAAGGTCACGTCGAGGCAATTAGGTGGGCGGCGCGTCTCCGGTCGCGGCCGGTGGGACTTCCTGCCCACTCGAGCGGGGTCCACCTCCTCTGGCCCTGTGCCAATCCGAGGGCCACGGTCGCCATGGAGGTGCGAGTATGAATACGCACGCAAGTGGAGGTGGCCACCGGGCGTTCCGTGCGTCCGTCGGCGCGGTCGGCGGTGTGATCGGCCTGGCCGCCGTTCGGTTCAGCCTTCCGGCGGGCACGCCGCGGATCCGCCGCAGGGCAGGACCTGAATCCGCGCGGACTGTCGCTGAGCTGGAAAAGGTGCACATCGGAGGAAATGACCAGTGGATTCTCCAGAGATCCGAGGACATTGACAACCCGATCGTCCTGTTCCTGCACGGCGGCCCGGGTACGTCGGAGCTGACGTCGAACAGGCGCAACACGAAGGCGCTGGAGAAGTTCTTCACCGTCGTCAATTGGGACCAGCGGGGGGCGGGAAAGTCCTATCGCGCCATCGATGACGTCGAGAAGATGACCATCGATCAGTTCGTGGAGGATACCTGCGAATTGACCACGTACCTGTTGAAGAAGTACCACCAGGATCGGCTGATACTGGTGGGCCATTCCTGGGGGAGCGTCGTCGGAGCGATGACCGTCGCGAAGTATCCGGAGCTCTATCACTGCTATGTCGGAATCGGTCAGCTTGCGAACATGGCGGAGGGCGAGGCACTTTCCTACTGGTGGACGTTGGAGCAGGCGAGGAAGCATGGCGACCAGCGGGCGGTCGACACCCTCGTCAGCATCGGGCCGCCGCCCTACACCGGTGATTGGCAAGCAAAGACCGTCACGCAGCGACGGCAACTGGGGCGTTTCGGTGGTGAGGTGCACGGCAGTCGCAACGGAGCGTTCGGTCCGGTGATCGCCGGCCTGCTGTTCTCCAGGGAATACACCTTGGCCGACCGCGTCAATTACTTCCGTGGGATTTTCGGCTCGATGAAGTTGCTGTGGCCCCAGCTGCAGGAAGTGGACCTCTTCAGCAGCACGCCGGAGCTGGCCGTCCCAGTACTGTTGATGGAGGGCAGGCATGACAGAGAATGCCCCGCCGAAATCGCCGAAAGATACTTCCAGGCGCTGCGGGCACCGTCGAAGGAGCTGATCTGGTTCGACGACTCTGCGCACCTGCCCAATTCGGAACAGCGGGACTTGTTCAACACCCTCATGGTGCAGAAGGTGTTGCCGATGGCCACTGCCCGAGGTGGCGGGCAGGTGCCCCTTCGTCGCGCGGCTCCTGAACCGGAGTCGCGCGACGAAGGAGCGGCATCGAAACGTGCGGATCGGCATCGACGCCACCGTCAGGCGTCCACCACCGCCGCCGCGAACTGCGCGTTGTAGAGCGCCGCGTACGCCCCATCCCGCTCGAGCAGCTGCGCGTGCGTGCCCTGCTCGACGATCGCACCGCTTTCCATCACCAGGATCAGGTCGGCGTCGCGAATGGTGGAGAGCCGGTGGGCGATCACGAAGCTGGTCCGGTCCGCGCGCAGCGCCGCCATCGCATGCTGCACAAGGACTTCGGTGCGGGTGTCCACGGAACTCGTTGCCTCGTCGAGGATCAGCAGCGCCGGGTCGGCCAGGAACGCCCTGGCAATGGTCAGCAACTGCTTCTCACCGGCGCTGATGTTGCTGCCCTCGTCGTCGATCAGCGTGTCGTAGCCGTCCGGTAGCGAGTGCACGAAGCGGTCCACGTAGGTGGTCCGCGCCGCCTCCAGGATCTCCTCCTCGGTCGCGCCGGGCCGCCCGTAGGCGATGTTGTCCCGGATCGTTCCGGCGAACAACCAGGTGTCCTGCAACACCATTCCGACTCGGCACCGCAGGTCGGCCCGCGTCATGGTGGTGATATCGACGCCGTCCAGGGTGATCCGGCCGCCGTCCAGCTCGTAGAACCGCATGATCAGGTTGACCAGGGTGGTCTTGCCGGCACCGGTCGGCCCGACGATCGCCACCGTCTGACCGGGCGCGGCCACCAGTGAGAGGTCGTCGATGAGCGGTGTTTCCGGGTCGTACCGGAAGGAGACGTCCTCGAACTCCACCCGCCCACGCGGGGTCAGCACCCGGGCCGGGTCGGCCGGGTCGGGGGACTGCTCGTCGGCATCGAGGAACTCGAAGACCCGCTCCGCCGACGCGACTCCGGACTGCATCACGTTCGCCATCGAGGCGAGCTGCGTCAACGGCTGGGTGAACTGCCGGGAGTACTGGATGAACGCCTGCACGTCACCCAGGCTCATGCTCCCCGAGGCGACCCGCAGCCCGCCGACCACCGCAATGGCGACATAGGTGAGGTTCCCGATGAACATCATCGACGGCATGATCAGCCCCGAGATGAACTGCGCGCCGAAGGACGACTGGTAGAGCTCGTCGTTCTTGGCGTCGAAGCGCTGTTCGACCTCCTTCTGCCGGCCGAAGACCTTGACCAGGCTGTGTCCGGTGTAGGTCTCCTCCACCTGCGCGTTGAGCTCGCCGGTGCTGCGCCACTGAGCGATGAACTTCGGTTGTGACCGCTTGGCGATGACGGTGGTCAGCACCAACGACAGCGGGATGGCGATCAGGGCCACCACGGCCAGCAGCGGCGAGATGATCAGCATCATGGCCAGCACGCCGACCACCGTCAGCAGCGAGGTCAGGGTCTGGGACAGCGTCTGCTGCAACGACTGCGAGATGTTGTCGATGTCATTGGTCACCCGGGACAGCACCTCACCGCGCGGGTGCGAGTCCAGGTACCTCAGCGGCAACGAGTTCAGCTTGTCCTCGACCTCCTCGCGCAGCTTGTAGACGGTGCGTTGCACGATGCCGTTGAGCAACCAGCCCTGCAGGTAGGCAAAGATCGAAGCGAAGACGTACAGGACCAGCACGAGCAGCAGAACCTTGCCCAGCGCAGTGAAATCGATGCCCTGACCGGGTACGACGGTCATCCCGGAGAGCATGTTGGCGAACGTGTCGTTGCCCTGCGCCCTGGCGAATTCCTCGGCCTGCTGCTGGGTGATCCCCGACGGCAACTGCTTGCCGATGATGCCGTCGAAGATGATATCCGTTGCCGTGCCGAGGATCTTCGGGCCGAGCACCGAGAACACCACGCTGATCACGCCCAGCAGCACGACGAAGATCAGCCCGATGCGCTCCGGTTTCATCCTGCCCAGCAACCGCTGTGTGGACGGGACGAAGTTCAGCGACTTCTCCGCTGGCATGCCCATCCCACCGAAGGGCCCGCCGGCTGGCCCGCGCCGGGGTGGTGGGGCGTACTTCGGGCGCTCGGGCGCGGCCGGGGTCTTGGTCGTCATGCCGCCACCTCCGCGGACAGCTGGGACTCGACGATCTCCACGAACGTCGGGCAGGTTTCCATGAGTTCGTCGAATGTGCCGACGCCGACGATGTGCCCGTCCTCCAGCACGATGATCTGGTTCGCATCAGCGATGGTCGACACGCGTTGCGCCACGATGATGACGGTCGCGTCCCGGGTGGTGGGCTTCAGCGCGGCCCGCAACCTCGAGTCGGTGGCCAGATCCAGCGCCGAGAACGAGTCGTCGAACAGGTAGATCATCGGCCGGACCACCAGGGCCCTGGCGATGGCCAGCCGTTGCCGCTGACCGCCCGAGACGTTGGTGCCGCCCTGGGTGATCGGCGAGTCGATCCCCTCCGGCATGGCGGCCACGAAGTCCTTGGCCTGCGCGATCTCCAGCGCCGTCCACAGCTCCTCGTCGGTGGCGTCGGGATTGCCGTACCGCAGGTTGGACGCCACCGTGCCGGAGAACAGATAGGGCTTCTGCGGCACAAGACCGATCCGCCGCCAGAGCGTTTCCGGATCGAGCTTCCGGACATCGATCCCGTCCACGGTCACCGAACCGGCGGTCGCGTCGAACAGCCGCGGGATCAGCGACAGCAAGGTGGTCTTGCCCGCGCCGGTCGAGCCCACGATCGCCGTCGTGGTGCCGGGGCCGGCCCGCAGTTTGATGTCCAACAACACCGGGGCACTGGCGCCGGGGTAGGAGAACTCGACAGCGGTCATCCGCAGGTCGCCGGTGTTGGTGGCCGGCATGATCGGTGATTCCGGTGGCAGCACAGTGGATTCGGTCTTCAGCACCTCGCTGATCCGGTCGGCGCTGACCGAGGCGCGCGGCACCATCACGGCCATGAACGTCGCCATCATCACCGACATGAGGATCTGCAGGAGGTAGTTCAGGAACGCCATCAAGTCGCCGATCTGGATCTCGCCGTTGTCCACCCGATGCCCACCGAACCAGAGCACCGCGACGCTGGAGGCGTTGAGCACCAACATCACCGTCGGGAACATCAGCGCCATCAACCTGCCGGCCCGCACCGAGGTGTCGGTCAGATCGCTGTTGGCCTTGGCGAATCGGGTGGTTTCGATGGGCTCGCGGACGAACGCCCGGACGACCCGCACACCGGCGATCTGCTCGCGCAGCACCCGGTTCACCACGTCGATCCGCGCCTGCATGGCCCGGAACTGCGGGATCATCCGCCAGACGATGAGGCCGATCGCGATGATCAGCACGGGCACGCTGACCAGCAGCAGCCAGGCCAGGCCGAGGTCCGTGCGCAGCGCCATGATCACGCCGCCGATGCACATGATCGGCGCGGCCACCAGCAGCGTGCAGGTCATCAGCACCAGCATCTGCACCTGCGTGACGTCGTTGGTGTTCCTGGTGATCAGTGTCGGCGCGCCGAAATGGGCGACCTCGCGATCGGAGAACGTGCCCACCCGGTGGAACAGTGCCGCGCGCACGTCACGACCGAATCCCATCGCGGTGCGCGCCCCGAAGTAGACGGCGATGATCGTGCAGATGATTTGCAGGACCGTGACGGCGAGCATCACCATGCCGGTCGACAGGATGTAATTGGTGTCGCCCTTGGCCACCCCGTTGTCGATGATGTCGGCGTTCAGGGCCGGCAGGTAGAGCGACGCGATCGTCCCGATCAGTTGGAAGATGACCACTGCGGTGAGTGGTCCGCGGTAGGCGCTCAGGTATTGGCGCAGCAGGGGAAGCAGCATTATGGGGCTCCGACTGGTTGGGCGTGAACGGAACGGTCTGATGCGTCGGCTCTGTCGGCTCTGTCGGATCGATCCGATTCGTCGGCGGTTGAGTCTTGCGCTGAATGCTTTGCCGCGGAAACTGTTTTCTGCCGGCCGATGCCGTGCAGTAGCAGGTCGACGATCTCTTGGGTGGACAGCGTCTGGCCGTCGGTGATGGCGGGATGCGCGCTGGAAAATGTCACCAGTCGGAACATCCGGGCTGCCTCGACCGGCGCCAAGCGGAGTTGCTCGCGGTGGGGCAGCAGCAAACCGGCCATGGTGTCGGTGGCTTCGGTCATGTCAGGCCGGCTGCTGGGCGCGAACCGGGAACGGTCCCGGTCGGTGCCCGGCGGGCCGGAGATCCGCAGCATCCACATGATCTGCCAGACGCTTTCCAGTCGGCGGCGCATGGCGTCGACGGCCTGCGTGAGCACGTCTTCGAGCGATCCGGCGGGATCAATGCTCTTGAGTTCCGCGGTGTACGGGGCCGGGTCGAGCACGCTGCCGACGACCGCCTCGATCACCGCATCCTTGTCCGGGAAGACTCGGAAGATGGTGCCCTCGGCGATGCCGGCGGCCTCGGCGATCTCCCGGGTGGTGACGGCCGCGCCGTGGTCGCAGACCAGCGGGATCGCGGCGGCGACGATGGCGGCCCGGCGTTCCTCGGGCGGTAGCGGGGCGGCTCGTGACACTGGGGGGGACATGGTGGCCGACGCTAGCTGAGTGAGCGCTCACTCACAAGCAGGTTTGCTGAGGGCGAACGCCGACGTCAGGTCGACAGCCCGGTGGGGGTCGCCGATCCGGCCCGGGATGACCTCGCGATGCTCATGCAGTGTGCGCCGACCCCTTGCTGCAGCATGGGCACGGCACCCACGCCATGAGCATCGTGCCCGTGGCAGGGGGATTCTGACAGCGGCTCGGGCGGCTGAGCGGGCGATCCGGAGGCTGTCGGGGTCGGGACGGACAATGACCACATGACCAGCAGCACGCCGTCAAGCGGCGAAGGGGGAGCCGGCGGCGCTCGCAAACCCCGCCGTCGTCGCGGCGCCGTTCCACCGCCGGAGCAATCGGGCGATCCGGTGCGCTCCCCGGTGGATCCCGCGGTGGTTCCGGCGGTGGTTCCCGCTGCCGACCCGGCCGAGTCGCTGCGCCGATTCGACCCGCTCGTCCGGGACTGGTTCACCGACGCCTTCGCCGCACCGACCGCCGCGCAGGCCGGTGCCTGGGACGCCATCGGCCGCGGCGAGCACACGCTGGTGGTCGCGCCCACCGGATCGGGCAAGACGTTGGCGGCGTTCCTTTCGGCCATCGACGATCTGGTCTCCCGTGGCTCGGCCGATCGCACCCTCGCCGCGGCGGAGGCTGACCGGACGCCCGCGCGAACGACGGCGGCCGAGCGCTGCTCGGTGCTGTACCTGTCCCCGCTGAAGGCCCTCGCGGTGGACGTGGAACGGAACCTGCGCTCACCGCTGACCGGCGTGGGGGCGGTCGCGGCGCGCCGCGGCGTCACCCTGCCGCAGATCACCGTCGCGGTCCGGTCCGGCGACACTCCGTCCGGAGATCGGCGAGCGTTCGCCAGGGACGGTGCCGACATCCTGATCACCACACCGGAATCGCTGTTCCTGCTGCTCACCAGCCGGGCCAGGGAGATGTTGAGCGGTGTCCGCACCGTCATCATCGACGAGGTGCACGCCGTCGCCGGCAGCAAGCGTGGCGCTCATCTGGCGGTCTCGCTTGATCGGCTCGACGCCCTGCTGGACCGGCCCGCGCAACGGGTCGGGCTGTCCGCAACGGTCCGCCCGGTCGACGAGGTGGCCCGGTTCCTCGCGGGTGGCCGACCGGTGACGATCGTCCAACCACCGTCGGCGAAACAGATCGACGTGGATGTGGTGGTGCCGGTCCCGGACATGAGCGCGATGGGGTCGCCCACCGACGACCTGACCGGCAAGGCGGCCGGTGAGGTGGCGCGCACCTCGATCTGGCCGCACGTGGAGGAGCGGGTCGTCGATCTCATCGAAAGTCATCGCTCCACCATCGTTTTCGCCAACTCCCGGCGGCTCGCGGAACGATTGACGGCACGGCTCAACGAGATCCACGCCGAGCGACTGGACGCGGCTGACCTCCGCGACTCCGCCGAGCGGTCCGGACCGGCCGCTCAGGTGATGGCGCAGTCCGGCTCGTCGGTCGGCGCCGCCGCCCTGCTGGCGAAGGCCCATCACGGGTCGGTGTCCCGGGAGCAGCGCTCGCAGATCGAGGAGGAGCTCAAGACGGGGCTGCTTCCGGCGGTGGTCGCCACGTCGTCGCTCGAGCTGGGCATCGACATGGGTGCGGTGGATCTGGTGATCCAGGTCGAGGCCCCGCCCTCGGTGGCCAGTGGCCTGCAACGCATCGGCCGGGCGGGGCACCAGGTCGGAGCCCCCAGCCACGGGGTGATGTTCCCGAAGTTCCGCGGCGACCTGATCTCCGCGGCGGTGGTCGCCGGGCGGATGCGGGACGGGGCCATCGAGAAGCTCGCGGTGATCGCCAACCCGCTCGACATCGCGGCCCAGCAGATCGTGGCGATCTGCGCCATGGACCCGATCACCGTTGACGAGGTACACGTGTTGCTGCGCAGGTCGGCACCGTTCGCCTCGCTCGGTCGGGGCGCGCTGGAATCGGTGCTGGACATGCTGTCGGGCCGGTACCCCAGCGAGCAGTTCGCCGAGTTGCGGCCACGGCTGACCTGGGACCGGGTGACCGGCGAGTTGGTCGGCAGGCCCGGCGCCCAGCGGCTGGCGGTCACCTCCGGCGGCACCATCCCGGACAGGGGTTTGTACGGGGTGTTTCTGGCCGGTGCCGACAACTCCCGGTCCGGTGCCGGCCGCCGGGTCGGTGAACTGGACGAGGAGATGGTCTACGAATCCCGGGTCGGTGACGTCTTCGCCCTCGGGTCCAGTTCCTGGCGGATCGTCGACATCACCCACGATCAGGTGCTGGTGCTGCCGGCCCCCGGCCTGCCCGGCCGGCTGCCGTTCTGGAAGGGCGACACCCTTGGCCGTCCGGCCGAGCTCGGTAGGGCGCACGGGTCCTTCGTCCGGGAGATCGCCGCCGGTTCCGCCGAGGTCGCGCGAAAGACCCTGGCCGACGCCGGCCTCGACGACTTCGCGCAGCGCAACCTGATCGAGTACCTGACCGAGCAGCAGAATGCCACCGGCGTCGTCCCGGACGAGAAAACCCTTGTCGTGGAACGGTTCCGGGACGAACTGGGCGACTGGCGGGTGGTGCTGCACTCGCCGTACGGGGCCGCCGTGCACGCCCCGTGGGCGCTGATCATCGCCGCCAGGATGCGCGAACGGTACGGCGTCGACGTGGCGGCCATGCACGCCGACGACGGCATCGTGCTGCGACTGCCGGACGTCGAGTACGAGGACGGACCACCGGATTTCTCCGAGTTCGTGGTGCTGGATCCGGAGACGCTGCAGGCCGAGGTCACTGCCGAGATCGGCGGCGCTGCCGTCTTCGCCTCCCGGTTCCGGGAGTGTGCCGCCCGGGCATTGCTGTTGCCGCGCAGGCAGATCGGCCGGCGCCAGCCGCTGTGGCAGCAGCGGCAGCGGGCCACCCAGTTGCTCGAGGTGGCCTCGGCATACCCGTCGTTCCCGATCGTCGCTGAGGCGGTGCGGGAGTGCCTGTCCGACGTCTTCGACGTGCCTGCGCTCATCGAGGTGATGCGCGAATTGCGTTCCCGCAACGTCCGGGTGGTCGAGCTGACCACCAGCAGCCCGTCGCCCTTCGCGTCGTCGCTGCTGTTCGGGTACGTCGCGCAGTTCCTCTACGAGGGCGACTCCCCGTTGGCCGAGCGGCGGGCGGCCGCGCTGACCGTCGATCCGACGCTGCTGGCCGAATTGCTCGGCCACGGCGACGGTCTGGCCCTGCGGGACCTGCTGGATCCGCAGGCACTGGCCGACACCGAGGCGGAGCTGCAGCGCCTGGCGGAGAACCGCCGCGCCCGGAACGCGGACGAGATCGCCGACCTGTTGAGGATTCTCGGGCCGCTGACGACGGCCGAGGTCGATCTGCGGAGCTCGGTGGACGACGTGCAGGCCGAGCTGGCCGCGCTAACAGGAACCCGACGCGCCATCGAGGTGCGGATCGGCGGCGCGGTCCGGTGGGCCGACCCGGCGGATGCCGCGGTGCTTCGGGACGCGCTGGGGACCGCGCTGCCGCCGGGGATCGCGGAGTCGCTGCTCGAACAGGTCCCGGACCCGCTCGGCCGACTGCTCGGCCGGTACGCCCGCACCCACGGTCCCTTCGTGCCCGCCGAGCCGGCGGCGCGCTTCGGACTGGGCGTCGCGGTCGTCACCGATGCCCTGCGCCGACTCGCCGGCTCCGGGCGGCTGGCAGAAGGCGAGTTCCGCCCACTGGGTGCCGGCGATACCCAGGGTCCGGTGGGGCGGGAGTTCGTCGACGCCGAGGTGCTGCGGTTGCTCCGGCGCAGGTCGCTGGCCGCGCTGCGGGCCGAGGTCGAACCGGTGGAAAGGCAAGCGCTGGCACGGTTTCTGCCGGCCTGGAACGGGATCGGGATCGTCCGCGGGGTGGCGGCGCTGCGCGGGGTCGACGGGCTGCTCCGTGCCGTCGAACAGCTGGCCGGGGCGCTGGTCCCGGCGTCCGCGCTGGAGTCGCTGATCCTGCCGGCCCGGGTCCCCGGTTACACCTCGGCGATGCTCGACGAACTGACCAGCGCCGGCGATGTGATGTGGACCGGCCACGGCAGCCTGCCCGGCGACGACGGGTGGGTGAGCCTGCACCCCGCGGACTCGCTGGCCCTGACACTGCCGGTGCCCGGCCCCGACGCCGTCGAACGGTCGTCGTGGGGTGAGGTGCACCGGGCGATCCTGGAGATGCTGGCCGGCGGCGGCGCGCACTTCTTCCGGTCGCTGGCCGATGCCGTGACGACGGCGGTCGCGGGCACCCACCCCACTGGGGCCGACCCGATCGGCGCGGCATCGCCGGCGGCGCGCGGCGGATCGGTCTCCGACCCTGCGATCGCGGAAGCGTTGTGGGACTTGCTGTTTGCCGGGCTCGTCACCAGCGACACGCTGGCCCCGTTGCGAGCCAGGCTGACCGGCGGGAAGACCGCGCACCGGTCGCGGGCACCCGTGCCGAGGGCTCGGCTGCGCGGGCCGTCCGGCCTGGCGCTGCTCTCTGCCGGTCGCACGGGCCGGGCGGGTGGGTCGGGTCGCTCGGGTTCAGTGGCCGGCGGGGTGCGGCGCGGAACGCCGCCGTCGGTGGTGGGCCGGTGGTCGCTGGTGCCCGACCCGGAAACCGACCCGACGGTGCGCGCCGCCGCGGCGGCCGAGGTCCTGCTCGACCGGCACGGCATCGTCACCCGCGGTGCCGTGGTCGCCGAGGGCACCCCGGGTGGGTTCGCCGGGGTGTACCGGGTGCTGGCGACCCTGGAGGAGACCGGGCGAATCCGGCGCGGGTATTTCGTCGAGGGGCTGGGTGCCGCGCAGTTCGCCTCGGCCGGTGCGGTGGACCGGGTGCGTGGGTTCGCCGGCCGGCCCGATCAGGAGCAGACCGCGGGCCGCGGCCTGGTGCTGGCCGCCGCCGATCCCGCCAACCCGTACGGGGCGGCACTGCCCTGGCCGGATCGCGGTTCCGCCGAGCCTTCATCCGCCGCCGACGCCACCGACGTCGTCACCAAGAACTCCGCGACGAACGTGACCAACGTGACCAACGTGACCAACGCGGCCAATGCGGCCAATGCGGCCAGCGTGGAGCGGCACCGAGCCGCTCGCCGGGCCGGCGCCCTGGTCGTGCTCGTCGACGGGGCCGCGGTGCTGTACGCCGAACGCGGCGGGGGGTCGTTGCTGTCATTCACCGCGGACCGGGACGCGCTGGACGCGGCGGCGGCCGCGCTGGCCGAGCGGGTCGCCTCCGGGCGGATCGGGTCGCTGACCGTTTCCCGGATCGACGGCACGGAGGCACTGACCGTCGGCGGGCCGGTGCCGGAGGCGTTGAGCGGCGCGGGCTTCATCATGACGCCCCGCGGTCTGCGATTGCGCAGTGTGCCCAGGTGAGCGGCGGTCGATCATCGGTCAGGTCATCGGTCAGGGGATCGGCCAGATCGGCCAGGGCAGCGGCAAGGGGATCGGCGAGGTGATCGGCGAGGTGATCAATGCCCGAGGGTGACACCGTGCTGCGCACGGCACGCCGGCTGCATCTCGCGTTGGCCGGGCGGTCGCTGGTCCGCGGCGAACTGCGCTGGCCCGGTCTGGGTGAGGCGGACCTGGCCGGCCGGCAGGTCCTCGAGGTGGTGGCCTACGGCAAGCACATCCTGACCCGGATCGCCGCCGCCGACCCGGCGCTGACGGTCCCCCGGATACCGACGGTGCTGCCCGAGCCGCTCACGCTGCGGTCACACCTGCGGATGGAGGGCAGCTGGTACGTGCACGCCAGGGACGCGCAGCCGTGGCCGGCGCGCAACAGGGTCAGTGTCCGCGCCGTGCTCGGCGGTGCGGAATGGACCGCCATCGGGAACTGGCTGGGCCTTCTTGATCTGATTCCGACCACCGCCGAGGCGACGCTCATCGGGCATCTGGGCCCGGACATTATGGCGGGCGACTTCGAGCCCGGCGGCGGGGCCGAGGCGGTGCGGCGGCTCACCGTCGATCCCGCCCGGCAGGTGGGTGCGGCGCTGCTCGACCAGACCACCGTGGCCGGGATCGGCACCATGTACATGGCCGAAGCGCTTTTCGTGCAACGGCTTTCGCCGTGGACCCCGATCGGTGAGGTCGACGTTCCCGCCCTGCTGGCCACCGCGCGCCGGCTGTTGCTGCGCGGGGCCACCCAGGCGGTCCCGGCCACCACCGGCAATCCCCGCCGCGGGCTGGACACCTGGGTACACGGCCGGTCGGGTC
>JBBQGJ010000107.1:0-17749 GCA_038322925.1 Mycobacteriales bacterium | reverse complement strand
TGCCGTGTCCGACCAGGAGCGCGCACTGGGCGCCGACCAGGGCCATGACCCGAGCACAGCTTGACAGAGCTTGTCAGACCTTTTCTAGAATTTCTATCACCTTGTTCGCATCGTCCAGCGAGTCCACCGCCGCGTAGGCGAGAAATTGTGTGCCAATCACGGAGGCAGAGAAGCCGCGCAGGTTAATTCCCCCGTCGGCAAGCTTCTGCGTCAGCTCCGCGCCGATGCCCGGCCGGTCACGGCCGCTGATTCGAACGGAATGGAGAGTATACGCAACGTTAAAACCCACCTGCGCGGCCACAGCGATTTCCCTGTCACCCCGGAGTGGCGTGACGAACACTACTCCCTTGCCGGGTTCTGCGCGCCGGGAGATGATGAATTGCAGGTCTGCGCCCGCTTCCCGCAGCTCGGCCAGCACCAACGCAAGGGCGCCGGATTTGTCTTCGATGGTCGCCGCCCACACATCGGCATGCTCCACATATTCCACGACAGGATCCATAATGGTTCCCCTTCCTCTCAACTGTTGTGCGCTAGTGCAGTCTAGGCATGGTCGGATAGCCCCAAAAGGGACAAAAGTCCCGTCTGAGTAGATCGGTCGCATCACCAGGCAGGACGGCAATGAAGAGGCGCATCATGCCGCTGTTCGTGAACTCGTGAACATCCGTACCGCCGAAAGGAGCCCCCGAGAACCGTCGCTCGGGTCAATCAGACGGTCGCAACCAGCCAGCAACCAGCAGCCTGCCCGGGTTGCAGCCAGAACAATGTCGGCGACCGTCCGCTGGCCGGACCAGCAACTCCCGGTCGACCAGGACCGCATGGTCGGCGCCGCGGCGGTAAAGCCACTGCGCGTGCGGCTCTCGCGCGGCCCGCAGTGATCGGCGGACGGTCGACTCGAGACGCCCGAAGCGGGCGATGCTTGCCGTACCCGGCGCTGCGGGACTTGGCGACCAGGACGTTGCCGATCACTTCGGTGCTGTCGGCCCGCCGCACCATCAGCTCGGCCGGCAGCAGAACCTGGGTGGCCAGCAGTCTTTGCAGCGGGCCCGCCGCGGGGTCACGGTCACGGTGTCGGCCGCGACGCCGCGCACGGTGCGGGTGCGGCCGGTCCCGAACTGGCGCAGCACACCCTGACACCGCGGGCAGGGCATGTCTCGGACAACAGGGTCTCCTCGGCCCGCTCGAGGCTCGCCACGACGATCGCAGCGCACGTCTCCATTCATGCCGGCCAGCATTGCTTACCAAATGCCGCAGGCGGCACAGGCCGGTCAGTGTTGCAGAGAGCCAACTATCAAGATGCCCCGTCACCAAATTTGCCGACGATGCCAGCGCTCGGCGACCGGCGACGATCGCCGGCCAAACCGAGCGGCCGACCTGGGCTCGCACGCTTCGCCTCGCTTTGACGACGCCGACGAACCACCGCAGAGCACACCCGTCTACGCATCGCCAGTGACGAGCCCGCTGTTCATCGGCATCCCCGGTGGGGTTCAACACGCCCGTCGGCTGGGTGCGATCGGCCGACAGGTCTCACGGCGGGTAGAGCTCCTCCATGGTGGCGGCGGCCTCGTGGTCGGTCAGTGGCAGGACGTGGCTGTAGATCCGCAGCGTGGTAGCGGCGTCGCGGTGCCCGAGCCGGTACTGGGCCTGCAGGATGTCTCCTTGGGATACCAGGGTTGTGGCCACGGTGTGCCGGAGGCGGTGGAGGGTGACGTCCGGGTGGCCGGCGTCGGTGCACAGTTCGGCGAACCAGTGCGCGAGGCAGGACGTGGACAGGCGGGTGGTGTGGTCGGCGCGGCGGGAGACAGCCACGGTCCGAATCGCTGGTCTTCGCCGGCGCGTTGCCGCCATTGTGTGACGGTGTGCCGCCACAGGGCGGCGGTGGTGGGGCCGAGGGTGAGTCGGCGGATCCGGCCGGTCTTGGTGGGGCCGACCACCTCGTTGGACGTGGCCCGGGCGATGGTCAGTATGTCGCCGTCCAGGTCACTCAACTGCAGGGCCGCGAGCTCGCCCCGCCGGGCACCGGAGTCCGCGGCCAGCCGGGTGAGCAGCAGCGTCTGCTCGGCCCGATGCAGGGCCGCCCGGTCGGATGGTCTCCGCCGATCCGGGATCGCCGCGTCGATCGCCCTCTGCCGGGCGCACGCCAGGATCGCCCGCACCTGGTCCACCGGTGCGTGCATCCGCCCGGCGGCGTGCGGTGGGCTGCGCATCCCGTCAAGTGGGTGCACGTCCAGGATCCGTTCGGTGTAGGCCCACCCCAAGGCCGACCGCAGTACTCGCATTCGCGCCCACACCGTCGGGTCCGGCCACCCCTGCGATCGCCAGTAGGCGCAGGCGGCCGTCAGCACCTTCGGGGTGAGGTCCACCGCCCTCCGCTTCCCGACCGGATCCTGGGTCAGGAACCCCGCCACCGACCGGTACCCGGCCACCGTCGACGGCCGACAGGCGTGGTCCGCGCACAGCCACTCCCGAAGGAGGTCGGCGAGTGTGATGCCCGGCCGGGTCCGCCCGGACGATCGCACCAGTTCGGCCTTCGCGGCCCACCGCTCCCTCGCCGCCCGCGCCGACTCGCGGTCACCGTGCACGGTCACCGACCGATACCTCGAACGGCCGCTGACCGGGTCCGGGCCCACCGCGACCCGCACCTGCCACACACCGGGGCGCCGCCGTCGCAGCGACCCGCCACCTCGAACGCATCCCATGCCTCACCGTACGAACATGCCAAGAAGCGCGCGGGGGCGTGATGCAACGCGCTGACCTGCGTTGTTGGGATGGTTGTTGGGATGCGATCTTGCACAAAGATCACCCGAAACAGCTGAAACGGCTGCGGTGCAACGGATTTGGAGGGCGCGCCCGGAGGGATTCGAACCCCCAACCTTCTGATCCAGAGTCAGATGTTGCCCGAGTCATACCATTTGCGCGAATCGTATCGGGGCGAGGGAGTTTCGGAGAGACGGACGGCATCCGGCAGGGCGGAAGTGCGGTCTCGTACGAGCAGGGTGTCGCGGGTGTTCTTCGCATTTCCGATTACCGTTCAACCGCATGGTGACGATTGGTCCGCTCTGCGGGTGCGCCGACGGTCACCGCGACCAGCTGCCTGAACCCAGAGCTACTCTTCACGGCCTTCCTCGAAGAGGAAGCGGCGCGTGACGTGACTCGCGCGGTCGGTCGTCCTGCCCTTCGTGTCCTGGGCCCGGGCGAGGCGGAGCGGCACGCCCTACTGGAGGAATGGGTGCTGCGGCAACGCGCCGGTGGCCTGTCGGCCAAAACCATTCGGGAGCGCGTGGCCGTCGTGTCGCGGCTCTCCGATCCCGTCCATCTCACCCCGGTCGACGTCGACCGGTTCCTGGCCAACCCGGCGTGGTCGAAATCAACGCGGGCGACCTACCACGGCGCGATCCGCGCCTGGTGCCTGTGGCTGGTCCGCACGGGACGGCGCCAGGATAACCCCACGCTCATCGCGACCACCCCGAAGGTGCCGAAGGGCAGACCGCGGCCGGTCGCGGATGAGCACCTCACCGTCCTGCTCAGCACGAGGATGTCCGGGCCGACTCGGGCGATGATCCTGCTCGGCGCGTACGCCGGTCTGCGGGTCAGCGAGATCGCCGCGATCCGCGGTGAGCACCTCGACCTGATCACCTTCGCGATCGCGATCACGGGCAAGGGCGAGAAGACCCGCTACGTTCCGCTGCATCCGATTCTGCAGCTGCTTGCGAGGGAGATGCCCCCGCGGGCTGGTGGTTTCCGTCCTACGTAGGGAACCATGAATACGGTGCCGGCGGTCCAGTCTTGGGCAATTCGGTCAGCGCCAGCATCTCGAAGGCGATGGACGCGCCGGTATTCCCGGCAAACCTCATTCTCTACGACATTGGTTTGGCAGCTCCCTGAAGGATGCCGGTGTCGATTCCCTCGTGATCAAGGAACTCATGGGCCACGAGTCATTGGCGACGACGGCGATTTATGTGCGGGTGCCGTTGAGAATGCGATCCACTGCGGTGAACCTGTTGCCCGACGTCCAGCCGGCGGCGGCCCGGCAGAGACGGATTACCCTGCCCCCGAACGTACCGGTGAGCGTCATACGAGCCGAACGCCATTCCGCGGCCATGTGATTGACCAGAAGATCGGGTCGACGGATACAACCCGGTAGACTTCCGCATCAGAAAGATGTTCCGATTCATGCTGGAATATGGACGTCAGATACCCATATTCCTGCAGTTCAGAGCACCTTTCCCCGTGATCAACACGGCCCGGGCGAAATTCAGGCGCGAAAGCGCGAGGTTAGAACGGAGGTGACCGCATATGTGCGGCTTCTTCGGCACTCGGCACCATCCGCCCCACCGCTACGACCCGCGTGGCGGCCGCCGCCCTTGACCTCGGTTACCTCGCCGAGGAACGCGGAACCGACTCCGTCCGAGCCGGCGCAGATGCGGGAAGGCACCGTGATCGTGCTGAACTCCGATCCCGACGAGGTCGGCCTGGTCGCCCACCGCCGGTTCATACCGACCAGCCGCCCACGCGACGAACGGATCGCCTACACCGCGGCGTGGCTCGGATTCACCATCACGGATCGTCGCCACGTGCTCGCCCACCGCTCACGGCACGGCCTCGTCATCCACTTTCGTTATCGGCGTAGCTGAAAGTGGTAGCGGAATCGAGATGCCGAGACGATCGCGATGCTCGGTCTATCGACGCTGAGATCAGTTCGCTGAGCTGGTGACGTTCGTCAGCCTGCCCATCGCCCCGACGAACAAAGGGCGCCGGTGCCAGTACAGCCACTGGCAAGTCAGAGCGACATCGGCTACGGAACAACCAGCCTCACGCCTGGCCGCACTCCCGAAGATGTTAACTTGCCCTCGCAAGCGGCAGCGATCGACGGAACCTTGTCGGGCCGGGCAGGGCCGAAACCCCTTTGGCGGGCTGAGCCGGGACTGAGCCGCCATCCGCACATGATCAGCCCTCCTACGCATTGCGCAACGCTTCGCCCGCACCGGTGCTCATCATGGCTCGTCTTGACAAGTGAAACCTGGATGAACCTGCCGCAGGCAGGTCTATCCAGGTAGCGTGAGCAGAGCCACATACAACAAACACCTCGATCCTTCCGGGATGGACTTTCCCCATTGGGGTCTTGCGATGTTCTGAACCGGTGACGGAGCGACAGATCCGCACCAGTGGGTTGTACTCTCTGGGGTGGCGTGTAGGCCGAAGCACCTTGTGGTGCGCATATCGACGAGCTGCCCTGGTGCCGTGTATTCAGGCGCGTTGAGAGGGCGTGTGCAGGATTTGCAATTTCCTGCTAACATTTGTGCCGGGGCGGGTTTCTCAGTCGAAATCGAGAGTATTGCGTGATCCAAAAGGGCAGGGGGACAACGCATGGGGCAAGGTGGGGGCATAGATCTCGGCGCGACGTATTCGGCGATCGCACTGATCGGTACCAACGGCAGACCCGAGGTTCTGGTCTACCGCGACGGCGGGCAGTCCGCTCGTCGGGTTCGGTTCGGCCGGCCTGATTCCTGATGACCGGTCATGCGGGGGTGGCGAGCGGTATCGGGTATTGGGCATCGCGGATGCTGGACAGCGCGGTCGGCGCGGTGAAGCAACGCCGCCGTGGGACCCGCGGGTGGTGTGCTCTTATCGATGGCTTCCTCGCATGACGGGTGCGGATTTCGTGTTGGGGATGGACCGACGCCGCTCGGACATCGCCGGGCAACAGCTGGAACCGGTGCCCACACCGGCGTCCGCGACCACCGGGCAGTTGGCGAAGCGTTTCACCGCAACACATCTGGCCAGGATCGAGAACGGGATCGGCGCGGTCAACGCCCGGGTTGCTGGCGTTGGTGTAGCCGCGGCGGACCCAGTTGTTGGAGGCGGCCACGATCGATGGGGACGGACGCCACCGATGTCGAGGTGTACGGGCGCAAGAAGCAGGACGCGGTGGACAACTACCAGGGACTGGTGAGCACTGACGGGTGAAATCCCCTTTCGTTGTTCCTGACCAAATGAAGTTTCTTTTGTTGTAACCTCCCATCGGCATTCCAGCGCACACAGAGGAAACGGATTTGTTGCGGTTGCAATAATTGTTGCTCCAGATTCCGGTCACGCGACTGACTCTGAACTTCGCGCGACGTCCGGTATCGACACTTAGGAAGGTAGTGACGTGTCTACGGTCCACGACATCGCCTGCCCTGGATGTGGTGAACCCGCCTCGTTGTCAGCTAAGGAGTGCCGCTACTGCGGCCGGCCGGTGATCATCTCAACGTTCAACTCGATCCGCGATTGGAGTGCGCCACAGGTCAGTAAGTACATGAACGCCTATAGGGCTGTGTTGTCGGCCGACAACACACCTGACGTGGAGCTTGCGCTGGCGATTTGCCTTCTCAAGCTGGGTGTGTACGACTTGGCTGGCACGCATGTCGAACATGCGATCAGTTCGAATGTGGACAATGCGGAGGCGTATCTCTACGCCGCCGTCGCCTGCCTCGCGGGAAAGCGTCCATTCTTGGTGCCTATCGCCGATATACGGACCGCACTCCAGTTTCTGGATGCCGCACGAATGCTCGAGAATCGCGGGGTTTTCGACTACCTCTCTGGGTTCATTCGTTACGATTTCTTCGAGCGCAAATTCTTACGTATCAGTCCGAATTCGGACGAAGAATACCAACGCGCCACTCATAACGGCGTCACGCAGGCTGACATAGCTTTTGTCCATGAACTCATCCGAGTGCCGCTCGGCTGATAGCCGTCGCCAGACTGCTGTTCTCAGCAGTCTTTCAAGAAGGAGATCCACCATGGCCGACGCCAGTAGTTTCAAGAAGTACTTCGCGCCGACCAATCTCGGGGCGCCGATCAAGATTATCGCTGTGGGCGTGGTCTTGTTCCTGATCGGGGCCGCTGCGCCCGTAATGTTCGCTGTTGGTCTCGTGGTAATCGGAATTGGTGCATTCATGATCTACAACAAGGTTGGTGGCATGGTCACCGATGCCGAGGTCCAAGCCGCGATCAACGCGAACGGGGCCAGGGCCAGGGCAGCCGGCCTCAGCAAACTCGGTTTGGATCCCGCGCAGGCCAACTTGATCGAGCCTGTCGTGCTGCCCGGTCCGGACTTCTCGAACAGTGGCGGCCGGGCCAAGCGCGGCAAGGACGGTCGCGTGCGGACCGCGGCCAACAAGGTGCTCGTGCTCTTTTTCAGCGAGCACCTTGTGCATTGCTACACCTACCGGTTCGACGTTACCGACCCGTCTGTTCAGAAGCATGAAACCGATGAGTACTTCTACAAGGATGTCGTCTCGGTAGCCACCGCCACCGAGGAGGAGAGGCTCAACGTCAAGGGCAAGTCGGAGACAGTTAACTTCGACGCGTTCCTGCTGCGTAACGCCGGTGGCGAGACGCTGAAGATCGCGGCCTACGACACCGATGACCTCAACTCCGCGATCAATGGCATGCGGGCGCTGATTAAGCAGAAAAAGATGGCCTGACGGACGAGCGCGGGAGGTCGCGGACGCAAATGTCCGCGACCTCCCCCACCCCATGAGGTCCATTCGACTGGCGGACGGCCGATTCGCCTCCGTCGCAGCCCTGGAGATCCTTCGGATCCCTGACGAGTCAGTGATCGCGGGTCGCTTTGTGGACATAGCGCCGACCGAAGGCATGCGCGAGGAGTTTGCGCAGTTGATCACGGAGTTCGCGAGCCTACGCGAGGTGCTCGGCCCGTCGAGCGCCGTCTCGATCGAGCTCGTCTGGCGAGCGGTACCGGTCTCCGACCAGCTGCACGCCGCCGAGATCCGCACTTTCGTGGTAATGCGTGCGCTCGCGGCATCGGTCGAGGCGGGGGAGGACGCGGTCAGCGACATCCTGCAGCTGTTCCGCAGCACGCTGAGCGCGACCGGCTACGACGTGGCGACGGTCGATGCCGACGCGCTGACGCGGCTGCATGGCACCACGCTGCTGGCGTCCGTGGTCGCGGTCCAGCGACGCGCACGCACGTTGTCCCTGCATCACCCGGCCGTGCCCACCGTCTTCGACTACGACCGGCTGCCGGACCAGTTGATGTCCGTCGAGCGGCTGTTCGCCGCGCTGGTCGACGCCTCGGGCGCACTAGTGTCGGTCCAGCTCGTGGCGACCAGATTCGACGCCGCCGAGACCGCCTACCTGTCGACGACCGCTATTGCGCTGGGCGCGCTTGAACGTGGCCTGCAGGACCCGACGATGGGTGGCCTTTCATTCGCTACCGCCCGTCGTCCCGCGGAGACCTACAGCTACTACAGTGACCGTGCGGCCGGGCCGATGTTCACGTTCAACGTGCTCGCTGCTGGCACGCCGGCGCAGACCCGTACGTTGACCAGCCGGATCATTGGCGCCTTCTCCGCCAGCGCCACTGATGGCGCGATCGACGTCGTGGCCGTCCCGCTCGACACCGCGACGGTCGGGTTGACCAAAGACGTCACGGCGCTTCCTTGGCGGGTGAGCGCCGCAATCGACCATGTCGCCCCCACTGCCACGCTGCCCGCCGAGGTTCCACCCGCGGCGCGACGACTGCCGCGGCTCGTGACAGCGCGCGAGGCGAGCCAGCTGTTCCGTATCCCTCACGGTAACGACCGTGTCGGCGCGGGCTTCCGCATCAACCACACCGTGCGGCGCAGCCGGACCTACTCGGCTGGTGTGGTCGACAACGACATCGTTGTCGGGTTCATCGGCCGCCCAGAATCCGGGGTTGCCATCGGGTTCACTCTGAACGACCTGACCAAGCACATGTTCGTCGCCGGCACGCCCGGGTCGGGCAAGACGACGTTCAACGTGAGTTTGCTCGACCGGCTGTGGCGCGAACACCAGATTCCGTTCCTAGTGATCGAGCCCGCGAAGAACGAGTACCGAGCATTGGTCGAGACCATCCCTGACCTGCGGGTGTTCACGCCGGGAAAAAGCTGGTTGTCCCCGCTTGTCCTCAACCCGTTCCGGCCTGCCGACGGCGTGCGGATCGAGAACCACAAGAGCGTCCTGAAGACCGCGTTCGGCGCCGCCTTGACGATGACCTCCCCGCTGGACCGGCTCTTCGAGACGGCATTGGACGAACTATATTCCGCCAGCGGCTGGCTCGACGCCGACTCGGTGGCAGACGGCCACCCTGTACCCAACGTGCGGGACTTCGTCGCGGCTTTCAAGGACACCTTCGACAGCGTTGGATACACCGGCGACGCCCTAAACATCGGCCGCGCGGGACTGGTGCGCGTCGCGGCGCTGGTCCGGACATTCGACACCTACAAGAGCATCCCGATTGCCGAGCTATGTAGCCAGCCGACAGTCATCGAGCTGTCCGCCATCGAGTCGCCCAGCGAAAAGACTCTCTACATCGCGTTGCTGTTGCTGATGCTGCTGAGCCACCACAACGCGAACACTGTCGGCGCGGGCACCCTGAGGCAGTTGTTGGTGCTGGAAGAGGCGCACGTCCTGTTCGAGCAGACCGATTCGGGGCAAGAGGGCGCCGCGTCCCCGGCGGCGATCGCCCAGGGCCTACTGAAACGGATGCTCGCTGAGATCCGCTCGTACGGTGTCGGCATCGTCGTGGCGGACCAGTCGCCGCGCAAGGTCGGCAGTGACGTGATCGCACTGACCAACATCAAGCTGGCGTTCCGCATAGTCGAGGCCGAGGACCGCCACATCGTCGGCAACAGCACGAACATGAGCGAGGCGCACATCCGCCGCCTCGCAGGCCTGCGTCCCGGCGAGGCCTTCTTGTTCCACGACAGGCTCACCGAGCCCGAGGAGGTCGTCACCCCGGACTATCGCGCCAGTGCCGGCATCGCCATCTCGATGTCGGACGCGGAGCTGCGCGGCCGCACCGCCTACTACTCGACGGCGCCAGACCTGCTGCTCCCCTTCCCCGAGAGCTCGCTGGTGCCGAGCTGGGATCCCGCGCGGGCTGACCTCGCCCGCCAGTTCGCCACCCGCGTCTTCCGTCGGCATCTGCGGACGAAGACAGCCGACGCCATTGCCGTCCGCGTGGTCTACCAGAGGCTCAAAAGCCTGTGCGGCGATCTTGATCCGCGCTTCCCCGAGATAGACGACACCTTGCTCGACATGGTGCGCGTTTACTTCCTCCGGCTCGTGCACTACGAGACCGACATCGACCTGCCCCCGGAATACCTGTCGCGAGTTCTCACGGCAACGAGCGCTCGCAAAGAGGAGCACACATGAGACTGTTCGACGTAATCAAGAACGAGACGAACGCGCTCAATGACCACATGGGGACCAAGAGCGTCCTGGCGTGGAAGTTCACCGGCGAGGATTTCTACGATCGGTCCGTGCTGATCGTCGGCGAGGCGGAGGAGGCCGTGTTCTTCCAGGACGGCCTGGCCCTGGAGGTATTCACCGGTGGCCGGCACACGCTCGACACCGTCAACCACCCATTCCTGACTACGCTCCGAATGAAGCTCTCAAACGGCCAGAACGGCTTCAGCTGCAAGGTCTACTTCGTCAACAAGGACCACAAGCTGGAGCTGCGCTGGGGAACCGACACGCCGATCCAGGTGCGCGATCCCGTGCTCCGGATCCAGACCGGCGTCCAGGCTCGCGGCTCGTACAGCATCCAAGTCGCGGACTCGAAGAAGTTCCTCGTCAAGCTCCTCGGTAACAACATCCAGATGTTCACCCAGGAAGAGCTGAACGGCTACTACCGCTCGGCCTTCATGCAGCGCATCAAAGACAGCATCGCCGACCACCTCATGTCGTCCGGTCGCGAGATCCTTGAGATCGCCAATAAGAAGGGCGAACTCGCCGACGGGCTCAAGGCGCAGCTGGCCCCGGTGCTGGACGAGTACGGCATCGAGCTCGTCAACTTCTATATCGCGTCCATCGACATCCCGGACTCCGAGCAGCGAGAGCGGCTTGAAGGCGCGTTCGGCTCGAAGGGTGTGATCGGGGTCCTCGGCGAAGACTGGGCCAGGCAACAGTCCGCCGAGATCCTGCGGGACCTGGCGAACAACCCGGGATCCGGAGGCGTCGCGGCTGCGGGCGCGGGCCTGGGCCTGGGCATGGCAGCCGGCGGCGTCTTCAACGAGATGGCCCGTCAGATGGTGGTGCCGCCGGCTGAGCCGGTCGCAGCCGCGCCAGCTGCCTCGCGGTCACCGGCAGCCGGGCTGTTCCCCGCCCAGGACGTGCCGATCGCCACCTGCCCCGCGTGCGGGTCGGCCTCGCCCGCCGCCAACAAGTTCTGTGGCGAGTGCGGCACCAAGCTGCAGTTGACCTGTCCCGCTTGCAGCTCGGCCGCACCACCCGGTGCGAAGTTCTGCGCCACTTGCGGACGCAGCTTCGCCGGTGCGCGATGAAGCGGCTCTGGTTGTTCGGAATCATACCGCCCGTGATCGTCACCGCCGTCGCGCTGTTGGTGATCCCACTAGGTTACGTTTCCACCGGTGGGTTCATCGGGATCGCGTTCCTGCTGATCGCTTACGTCACCCAGATCACGCTCCCGGTGACAGCGCCCAAGACCCAGCGCAGCTTCGTATTCAGCGGCAGCTACGGACTGGTCGTCTACCCGTACCTGATCGCCACCGCAGCCATCGCGCTGGTGGCGGTCGCGGTCTCGGCGCTGTCGTGGAAATGGGTGCTCGCCGCCGACATCGTGGTCGCCGGTCTCGCGGCGATGGCGATTCTGGGGACGACCGCCATGACCCAGAAAGATGCCCGGTTGAGCGCCACTAACAAACGCCAGGTTGATGACCTGCGCCTGATGGCGTTGTCGGTCGACCAATTCGGCCAGTCCTTGCCGGACGCGGCCGAGGCGGGGTTTGCCCGGAAGGTGGCCGAGCAGTTACGCATGTCCCCATTCGTGGCGGTGCCAGCGTCGGCGGATATTGAGGCGGATGTCGCCGCCGCGGTCGCTGAGCTTCGGAATGTGGCCCCTGGCGCGGACCTGGCGACGGTCCACTCGGCGCTCGCGCGCATCTCCAGCCTGGTTCGCCACCGCAACGAGATCCTCAAGTACAACCGATGACCGAGATGACCGACGCAGCGGAGCCGGTGTCCGATACCCCGGACATAGCCGACGTCGATCCCGCTCCGGCTGTGGACGAGGTCGCTCCGCCTGAGTCGTGGGCCGAGGACGAGGTTGTCGACGTGACGCCGCCGGCGGATGCCGCTGAGCCGGTGGCCGAGGCGCTGCCTGACCCGTTCATGTGGGAGCAGCCCCCCGCGCCGGAGGCACTCAACGAGCCGGAGGTAGCTCAGGCGCCGGAGGCGGCCGCGGAACTGTCAGCTGGCGACGACCAGCTCAGCGACCAACCCGCAGACCAGCCGACCGAGGATGAACTGCCGGTCGAGGCGCCCGAGCAACCAGTCCCGCCAGTCGAGCAGGCCGATAGCGAGCCCGCGCCTGAGTCGTCGGCCGAGGACGAGGATGTCGACGCGACGCCGCCGGCGGATGCCGCTGAGCCGGTGGCCGAGGCGCTGCCTGACCCGTCCACGTGGGAGCAGCCCGCAGCGCCGGAGGCACTCGACGAGCCGGAGGCAACTCCGGCGCCGGATGCAGCCGCGGAGCCGTCGCCGCCTGGGTCGTGGGGCGAGGATGAAGTTGTCGACGTCACGCCGCCGGCGGATGCCGTTGGGCCGGTGGCCGAGGTGCTGCCTGGCTCGTCCACGTGGGAGCAGCCCGCCGAGCCAGACGCACTCAGCGAGCCGGACGCACTCAACGAACCCGAGGCAGCTGAGGCGACAGTGGCCGCCACGGAACTGTCAGCTGGCGACGACCAGCTCAGCGACCAACCCGCCGACCTGCTGACCGAGGATGAACTGCCGGTCGAGGCGCCCGAGCAACCACTCCCGCCGCTCGAGCAGCCGGTGCCCGCGGTCGGTCAGCCCGACAGCCAAGGCATGACTGACGAGCCGTTTCCGGGGTCGGGTCACGCTGACCAGCCGCCGCCGACGCTGGACACGTCCGCCGAGGACAGCTCTGGCCCGCCACTTTCCGATGTCCTCGGCTTCGAGCCGACCAGCAAGACCACGGATGTCGGCACGGCATTCTTCGATGACGCCGACCCGGTTTCCAAGACAACCGACCAGGTGCCGGAGTATCCCGGTGAGTACGTCCTGGACCTGCACGGCAGCCCCGACGCGGTGGAGATCCCTGGCGATGACGGCGGCAAGCACCTGATGTCGCCGACCGAGTTCGCCGGGGTCCTGAAGAACGGCTCAGGCTGGAACGGCGAGCCGATTCGGCTGTTCTCGTGCGAGACTGGGCAGGATCCGAACGGGTTCGCCCAACAGTTGGCGAACGAGCTCGGCGTCTCGGTGACGGCGCCGACCGAGTCCGTGTGGACCACTGGAAACGGCTCGGAGCCGGTCGTCTCGGCGGGCGAACCGCAACTCATCGGCGGCGATTGGATCGACGTACCGATCGACCCGCCGACAGGGGAATGGAAGACCTTCACCCCGAACGGCCAAGGAGAGTCATGACCGAGTGGAAGACCATATCGCCCTGGAAGCCCGACTGGCGACCGTCCGCTCCGGGCGAACGGCCGCCAGTCGACGACAGTCGACCGCGGCTGTCCGATGCCGATGCCGCCGCGGTCGCCGCCTACCTCGATGTGGGCCAGTTTGTGATGCGCACGACGAAGCTCCATCCTGATCCGCTCAGCGATTCTGACACCCCGGTCGTTCCCAGCAGCCTGCTGACCGATGGTGAGTGGATTTGGAACGACTCGCTCACGTACTTCGTCAAGACCTACCACATCGCGCCAAGGGAGGAATTCCTGGCGTACCTGCAGGCGCGGCAGTTTCAGCCGCGGGACCCGGCTCACATTGACGTCGCGGGCGCCTTGGCGTTCATTCGCCGATAGCGACACTTCGATGAGACCCGCATGGACCGCGTGGGACCTCGATTCTGCCGACTCGCTGCGATCAAGTGCCCACGAGTGATCGTCCCAATCCAACGAACGACCGCAGCCGGGTTAGGTCCGCCCGAGTGCTTGCCGGTAGCGCACGGCTTCTACGGGGTGCTCAAGGCAGGGCTTCAGGGTTTTAGTTGGCGACGGCGTGATGCGCGGGCGAACCCCGCCACCGACCGGTACCCGGCCACTGTCGACGGCCGCCACCCGTGGTCGGCGCACAGCCACTCGCGAAGGAGGGCGGTGAGTGTGATGCCCGGCCGGGTCCCCCCGGACGACCGCACCAGTTCGGCCTTCGCCGCCCACCGCTCCCTGGCCGCCTGCGCCGCATCGCGGTCACCGTGCACGGTCAACGACCGGTACCGCGAACGGCCGCTGACCTGGTCCGGGCCGACCTCGATCCGCACCGCCCACACCCCTGGACGTCGCTGCCGTATCGACCCGCCGCCACGCGCATCTCTCATGAGCGCAACCGCACAAACCACGATCCACACCCGTCACCTGGGGTCGACGGCCGGGCTCAATGGGATGCGATCTTGTACCAAGATCACCCGGAACGGCTGAAACGGCTGCGGCGCAACGGATTTCGGAAGCGCGCCCGGAGGGATTCGAACCCCCAACTTTCTGATCCGTAGGGTTATGCATGTTCGATACTAGAGCCTCCACCAGCCTCTACAGTAACGCGACTACCCTCTGCTGACCACTCCAGCATCCTTGCCGTCAGCATTTCGCGTCACGAACCGCGTCACGCCGATCGCACGGCGTTGGTACGGCCTTTGCGGGCTATGCCGGCCGACTCGGTGCGGCGCGCGATTCGTCCGCAAATATGGCCCGGCGGTCCGGCGACGAGGTCACGGCCTTTCGGTAGGCGACGCATCGCTGTTGCGGTTTCGGTCGGCAAGCCCAGGGTATTGCTGGACCGTTCACACTGTGCCTGTGGCCGGCAGGGGTGCTGTGTATCGGGCGACAGCGTTGGCTGGTGCCCTGTTGCTGGCGACGGTGGTGGGTTGTTCGCCGCCAGACGCGATGCCGACCGCGACGAGCAGTTCCCGACCGGGATCGGCAGCTCCGGCGACGGTCGGTCCGGCCGATTGGCCGACCTATCATCACGACAACGCGCGGTCCGGTGTTGCGCAGCAGATGTCTGCCGTCGGCAGCGCGCTGAGCCTGGGGTGGCGTGCCGAGCTGGACGGGGCGGTGTACGGGCAACCACTGGTGATTGGGAACCAGGTCATCGCGGCCACCGAGAACGACACCGTGTACGCCCTGTCCGCCAACGACGGGCAGGTGGTGTGGTCGGTGTCGTTGGGTCAGCCGATGCCCGGTGCGGACCTGCCCTGCGGGGACATTGATCCGCTGGGGATCACCGGGACGCCTGCCTACGACCCGGACACCGGCCTGGTGTTCGTGGTCGCCGAAACCGCCGACGCGCGGCACACGTTGGCCGGTATCGACCTGGCCAGCGGGGCGGTGCTGCTGCGCCGCCCGGTCCCGCCTCCGCAAGGTGCGGAGATCGCGCACCAGCAACGCGCCGCGTTGACGGTGTTCGACGGCTGGGTGTACTTGGCGTACGGGGGATTGGACGGTGACTGCGGTGACTATGTGGGTGCGGTGGTGGCCGCGCCGACCGTCGGGACCGGGCCGTTGCGTAGCTTCGCGGTGCCGACCAGCAGGGAGGGCGGGATCTGGGCGCCCTCCGGCGGCACCGTGGACGACGGTCGGTTGCTGTATGCCGTGGGCAACGGCGAGTCGACCCAGGTCTACGACCACAGCGATTCGGTGCTGTCGCTGAGTCCGGAGTTGGACCTGGTGGACAGTTTTAGCCCCGCGCAGTGGGCGTCGGACAACGCTGCGGACCTGGACCTGGGCTCGATGGGACCGGTAGTGGTCGGTGACCATGTCCTCGCGGTCGGGAAGAGCGGTGTGGGTTACGTGCTGGACGCCGCTCGGCTTGGTGGTGTCGGCGGTCAACTCACCGAGCAGCCGATCTGCGCTGCGTACGGCGGCAGCGCGGTCGACGGGTCGACCGTGTACCTGCCGTGCAGCGACGGAACCCGAGCGGTCAACGTCGACGCCGGTGGAGCGATCACCGCGCGGTGGACGGCGACGGTGCCGGCGAACGGGCCGCCGGTCATCGGCGGCGGCGCGGTGTGGGTCACCGATTACCACCGCGGGGTGCTGTACGCACTCGACCCGGGATCGGGTGCCACCCGCGGGCAGATCGATGTCGGCGAACTGCCGCACTTCGCGTCCCCGTCGCTGGCCGGCGACCACGCCTACCTGGGCACCATGACTGGAGTCGTTGCCGTCAGCAGCGCTCACTGAGGTTGTTGCTCGTCGTGGCCTCCGTCGGTGCCGGGGTACCCGATCAACAGACCAATTGACATCGGGCCACAACTGGTCGCAGGGCCGCCACCGATGAGGCAGGTGGCAAACACACAGAAATCGCTCTCCCGCATCGGGGCCGATCGTGTCTCCGGTGTCCGTCCCGGCGCCAGCGGAGCCCAGTGGTGCTGTCGGTTCCTGGCTTGCCCCGGAGCGTGATGCGATCAACCCGCATCGCCCTGGATGACCCGGGCGTCTGGACCAGGGAACACCACCGGTTCGTGGTCGTCGTCGGCCCACCTGACGGTGAAGGGCGGTTCACCGTTGGCGTGAGTGCTCAGGATCTCGGCTCTGCGGATGACTCCCTGATCGCAATGGGCACTACCAGCCAATCGCCTGCCTGTGCCTGCATCGGAAATCCTCCCTCCGCGAACGAGCCCGGCGAACGATCAATGGCCACCCCGGCCTGCGAGCCCGGCGACCGTGATCGCTCTGTACCTTGTCGGAAGCGATTGCAGCACAACGCATGCCGCCGGTGCCAGGGCATAAGACCCATGTCCGCAACCGCGGTGCTGTCCGGATTTCGCCTCGACCGTCCCACCGACCGGGCCAGGGCTGCGACGCCCGAGCCGCGTCGACGCATCCCCGAAGGGTCCGGGCCACGCCAAGCCCCGCCGGTCAACAGCCTCGACCCACGCCCGCATACCCGGCGTGCCATCCGGAACGCGGCGTCCGCGACGGACAGGATTTCGGGCATGGACAGCGCAGTTCACCCGCACGTTCTACGACGCCTACCAAGCAGCGCCGGTGGCAGCGCCGCTCGACCTGGCCCAGAACCTGGTGCACGGCGCGGTCGAGTACGCCCGAACGCTCGGTTTCGATCCGGCACCGGACTTCGACGCCACCAAGGACCATCTCGGGCCGTGGTCAGGCCAGGGCGCCATCACCTTCGGTCGCGATGGCAAGCCCTTCTTCATCCAAGGCCCACGCGACAACTCCGCGCACATCGTCAGCAGACTGCGACGCTCCGTCGGCCCGGACAACTTCGAATACCTGATCGCGGTGTAGTCGTCCCGTACTGATCGTGCTCAACGACCGTGACGTCGGCCAATGACCCACGACGGCCATCACAGCCCGACCCCGGGATGGTGCGTTCGCCGTCACCGGGTGGCGACGGGCGGCATCACCGGGGACGCCAACGCAGTAACCGTTCGATCACGATTCCTGCCTGACAGACCGGTCGTGGGTGCTCGGCAACAGTGGTGGGGTGTTGAGCGAAACCATCGGCCCCGGAAGCCCTCTCGGGTGTGGGTGGCGGGCACCCACACCCGGTCGGGCCCTCGTTGACCTTCCGGGGCTCGGGTCAGCTCTCGGGTCAGCTCTTGAGCTGCGCGCTCAGGGTCTGGAAGAACACTTCGGAGGTCTCCCGAACGAAATTGGCGTGCGCGGTGGCCAGCGTGCTGGCCCAGTCCACGCCGGTCTTCCTCGCTGCCTCCACCTCGAGATCGAGCAGGTTCTGCAGCACCTTCTCGTACCCCTCCAGCCACACGAGTCCG
>JBBQGJ010000106.1:0-17760 GCA_038322925.1 Mycobacteriales bacterium | reverse complement strand
TCCTGGCCGCCATCGAACACGGCCTGTCCAACGGGCGAATCGAATCGGTCAACACCAAGATCCGGCTCATCACCCGCATCGCATTCGGATTCCGCAGTCCCGATGCCCTTATCGCCCTGGCGATGCTCAGCCTCGGTGGTCGACCACCGCAACTCCCGGGAAGAAATCACCCACAGAAAAGTCAGTAGAGCCATAGTGCGGCCAATTTCTAGCCGGGGCTGTGGCCAACCCCGAGAACCGTCACCCCTCGGTAGCAGCCCTGACGCCGCGGGGCCCTGCGAATTCGCGGTCGAGATCACGGCTGACCACCATCATCTCGCACAGTCAGCGCACAGTCTCCGGGGCAGGTCAACGTTGTAGTGGTGGTCCTCTGAAGTTCGAGCAACGTGAACAGAGCCGCTTAGCGGCCTTCGTCGGATGCGAGCTGCACAATCCGCTCGGCCCGCCGCAGTACTGGCGCATCCACCATCATGCCGCCAAAAGCGAAGACCCCGCGCTGATCGAAGGCGGCGGCCAGCGCGTGTCGCGCCCACTCGACCTGTTCCGGTGACGGCACGTAGCCGGCCCGGATCACCGGCAGTTGGCTGGGGTGGATAGCAACCTTGGCGTCGAACCCGACGGCGACGGCGTCATCGACCTCGTAGCGCAGCCATCGAGGTCCTTGATGTCGAGGTAGACGGAGTCCAGCGCCAGCCGACCGTGCGCCTTCGCAGCCAGCAGCGATTGCGAGCGCACGTGCCGCGCCACCTCTCGGTACGTTCCGTCCGGGTGCCGGGTGCCGGGTGCCGGGTGCCGGTTGGCGGTGCCGCCCAACGCGGCGAACAGATCCTCCGCACCCCACATCGCGGCCACCGCGTTGTCCGCGCGTACCGACTCGGCGACGGTGAGCGCGCCGAGCGGTGATTCGATCAGCACCACCACATCCAGCGGCGCCAACGCGCTAACCTGTTGGGCCGCTTCGCATTCCGGCAGCATCACCGTGTGGTACCGGGTGCGTGCCAGAGCCTCCAGGTCGAGCTGCTGGTCGGCGGTGCCGGCCGCGTTGACCCGCACCACGGTCCGGCCCCGATCGAGCGGCATGTCGACGAGGGCAGTGCGGGCGGCACCCCTGTCGGCCGCGGCCACCCCATCCTCGAGGTCCAGGATCACGATATCGGCTGCGCCGGCCGCCTTTTCGAAGCGCTCGGGGCGGTCTGCGGGGCAGAACAACCACGCCGGACCCGGATTCTCGAGCGCCATCAGAGCCCGGCCGCTTCGACGGGGTGCTTACGCATCAGTGTCTTCCGCGTCGCGGTGGCCACGATGTCGCCATGCTGATTGCGTGCGGAATGCGCGAACGTCAGGATGCCCTCACCCGCGCGGCTCTTCGACTCCCGTTTGTCGGTGACCACTGTCTCGGCGTACATAGTGTCCCCGTGGAACAGCGGCTTGGGAAACGCAATCTCGGTGAACCCGAGATTGCCGACGATGGTGCCCTGGGTCAGCTGCGCCACCGACAGTCCGACCAACGTCGACAGCGTGAACATCGAGTTGACGAGCCGCGCATGGAACGGGGCAGCGCGTCGGCGAACGCCGCGTCCAGGTGCAGCGCCTGAGTGTTCATCGTCAGCGTCGTGAACAGGACATTGTCGGCTTCGGTGACGGTCCGGCCCGGCCGGTGCAGATAGCGCACGCCGGTCTCGAATTCCTCGAACCACAGCCCGCGTTGGGTAACGACCCTCTGCGGCTCGCCACTCCCCTCGCTCACAGGCCGACCTGGCGGGCGATCACCATCAGCTGCACCTCGGTGGTGCCCTCGCCGATCTCGAGGATCTTGCTGTCGCGGTAGTGGCGGGCGACGGTGAATTCGTTCATGTACCCGTAGCCGCCGTGGATCTGGGTGGCGTCGCGGGCGTTGTCCATCGCGGCTTCGCTGGCCACCAGTTTGGCGATCGCGGCCTGCTTCTTGAACGGCTTGCCGGCCAGCATCAAAGCGGCAGCGTCGTAGTACGCGGTGCGCGCGGTATGCGCACGGGCCTCCATCCGCGCGATCTTGAACTCGATGGCCTGGTAGCGCCCGATCGGCTGACCGAACGCCGCACGCTCTTTGGCGTATTTCACGCTCTCGTCGACGCAACCCTGCGCGGCGCCGACCGACAGCGCGGCGATCGCGATACGGCCCTCGTCGAGGATGCGCAGGAAGTTGGCGTAGCCGCGGCCCCGCTGCCCCAGCAGGTTCTCCTCCGGCACCCGCACATCCGCAAAGGTCAGCGGATGTGTGTCCGAGGCGTTCCAGCCGACCTTGTTGTAGGCCGGCTCGGCGGTGAATCCCGGCGTCGGGACGGGAACCAGGATCGACGAGATCTCCGGCTCGTCACCCTTATCGCCCGTCAACGCGGTAACGGTCACCAGCTTGGTGATGTCGGTGCCGGAGTTGGTGATGAACTGCTTGGACCCGTTGATCACCCAGTGCCCGTCGTTGAGGCGCGCGGTGGTCTTGGTGGCGCCGGCATCGGTGCCACCGCCGGGTTCAGTCAGCCCGAAGGCGCCCAGGGCGCGGCCGCTGGTCAGCTGCGGCAGCCATTCCTGCTTCTGCGTCTCGGTGCCGAATAGGTACACAGGCATGGCGCCCAGCGAGACCCCTGCCTCTAGCGTGATCGCCACGCTTTGGTCGACCTTGCCCAGCTCCTCCAGCGCAAGACACAGCGCGAAATAATCGCCGCCCATACCGCCGTACTCCTCGGGGAACGGCAGCCCGAACAGCCCCATCTCGGCCATCCCGGCAACCACCTGGTACGGGAAGGAATGCTCGGCGTCATGCTTGGCGGAAACCGGCGCCACTACGCTGCGCGCGAATTCGCGCACGGTGGTCGCGAGCTGTTCGTACTCGTCGGGCAGCATCCCCGTCGCCAGAAACTCACTCATGAATCTTCTGCTTCCTCTGTTGCGGTGATTCGGGCCAACGGCTGGCCCGCCTTGACCAGGTCGCCGACGGCGACGAGGAGTGCGACCAGACCGTCGACCGGAGCGAGCAGCGCGTGTTCCATCTTCATCGCCTCGACCGCGACGACGACGGTGCCCACAGAGATCTGCGCGCCGTCCTCGACGCCGACGGCAACCACGGTGCCGGGCATCGGGCTGGTCAGTTCGGCGTCACCGCGGTGCTCGTCGTCGGGACGCACGGGGGCTTCCCGGACTTCCTCGAGCACCATGGTGCCACCGTCTCCGGCCAGCCAGATCCGATGGTTCGCGTTGGCGGCGAGGTATTCGGTCCGCAGCCCGTCCAGTGTCACGGTCAGCATCGGACCGTCCAGACGCGCGGTCAACGACCGTGTGGGGCCGTCCTCGATGCGGGCGGTCGCGGCGTCGGGGGTTCCGGTGATGCGGACGTGATCGGTGCGCTCACCGGCGCGAAGCCGGATGCTGGTGGCCGCGGGCACGGCGATCCGCCATCCGGACGGAACATTCCACAGATCAACCAGGGGGTCGTCGCCGGCGGCAGCCCAGCGCTGCAACCACCGGTGGGCGGCGGCGGCGATGAGATGCTCATGACCGGGGACCGCGGCGCTGAAGTCGCCGGCTCGGCGATCCAGCAGCCCGGTGTCCAGCCGCCCGGCGAGCACGTCGGGATCGGCCAGCAAGAACCGGAGGAACTCGACATTGGTCACCACCCCGAGAACCGCGGTCTCGGCCAGCGCGCGGTCCAGGGCACGCAGCGCCGCGGACCTGTCGTCGGCGTGGGTGATGACCTTCGCCAGCATCGGGTCGTAGTTGCTGCCGACCGTCGTCCCGGCTGCCAGGCCCGAATCCACCCGAATTCCCGACCCGGTGGGCTCCACCAGCGCCAGCACATGGCCGCCGGTGGGCAGGAACCCGTGGGCAGGGTCCTCGGCGTAGACCCGGGCCTCGATCGCGTGACCGCGGAGTTCGATGTCGGCCTGGGTGGCCATCAGCTTCTCCCCCGCCGCGATGCGGACCTGCCATTCGACGAGGTCCCAGCCGGTGACCAGCTCCGTGACGGGGTGCTCGACCTGCAGGCGGGTGTTCATCTCCATGAAGAAGAACTCGTCGGGGCGGTCCGCGGAGACGATGAACTCCACGGTGCCCGCCCCGGCATAGTCCACGCTGCGCGCGGTATCGCAGGCCGCGGCGCCGATACGGGCCCGGGTCGCGGCGTCCAGCAGCGGCGAGGGCGCCTCCTCGATGACCTTCTGATGCCGACGCTGCAGGCTGCACTCGCGCTCACCCAGGTGCACAACGTTGCCGTAGGTATCGGCCAGCACCTGCACCTCGATATGGCGGGGGCGCAGCACGAACCGCTCCAGAAACAGGGTGTCGTCACCGAAGGCCGCGGCCGATTCGCGCCGCGCACCGGCCAGCGCGGCAGGCAGGTCGGCGGGGCGTTCCACCAGGCGCATGCCCTTGCCGCCACCCCCCGCGGACGGCTTGACCATCACCGGGTAGCCGATCTCGTCGGCAGCGGCGATCAGTTCGGCATCGGTCAGCCCCGGCCGGGCGATACCTGGCACCACCGGAACCCCGAACTTCGACACGGTGGACTTGGCGGCGATCTTGTCGCCCATCGTCGCGATGGCGCTGACCGGTGGACCGATGAACACCAGTCCCACGGCGGCCAGGGCGGCAGCGAAATCGGAGTTCTCCGAGAGGAACCCGTAACCAGGGTGCACTGCCTGCGCACCGGTGCGCACCGCCGCGTCGACGACGGCCGCAATGTTGAGGTAGCTGTCGCGGGCAGGCGCCGGCCCGATCGCGACCGCGATATCGGCCTCAGCGACGTGCCGGGCGGTGGCGTCGGCATCGCTGAAGACCGCGACCGAGCGAATACCCATCACCCGCAGCGTCCGGATCACGCGAACGGCGATCTCGCCGCGATTGGCGACAAGGACAGTCTGAAAGCTCGTCTGAAAACTCATAGCCGCATCACATCCGGAACACGCCGTACGAGACGGCTTCGATTGGGGCGTTGCCGACGACCGAAAGCGCCAGCCCGAGCACCGTTCTGGTGTCCGCAGGGTCAATGACGCCGTCATCCCACAGCCGTGCGGTCGAGTAGTACGGGTTGCCCTGATGCTCGTACTGGGCGCGAATCGGGGCCTTGAACGCGTCCTCCTCCTCGGCCGTCATCTCACCCCCCACCGTCGCCAGCACGGAGGCGGCCTGCTCACCGCCCATCACCGAGATCCGGGCGTTAGGCCACATCCACAGGAAGCGCGGCGAATACGCGCGCCCACACATCGAGTAGTTACCGGCACCGTAAGACCCGCCGATCACCACGGTCAGCTTGGGCACCCGGGCGCAGGCCACCGCCGTCACCATCTTCGCACCGTGCTTGGCGATGCCACCCGCCTCGTAGTCACGGCCCACCATGAAGCCGACGATGTTCTGCAGGAAGAGCAGCGGCACCGTGCGCCTATCGCAGAGTTCGATGAAATGCGTTCCCTTGAGCGCTGATTCACCGAACAGCACACCGTTGTTGGCGACGATGCCGATCGGATGGCCGTGGATGCGCGCGAAGCCGGTCACCAGCGTGATGCCGTACTCGGCCTTGAACTCGCTGAATTCGCCGCCGTCGACGATCCGCGTAATGACTTCGTGGACGTCGTAGGGAGCCCGGGCATCGACAGGCACCACGTCGTAGAGCTCGGTCTGATCGGCCACCGGATCCACCGTCGGCCGGACGTCCCACGGCCTTGGCTCGCGCGGCCCGAGCGTCGACACGATCCGCCGGACGATGCGCAGCGCGTCGCGGTCGTCGTGCGCTAGATGGTCGGTGACGCCGGAGACCTTCGAATGCAGATCGCCGCCACCGAGCTCTTCGGCGGTGACAACCTCACCGGTCGCCGCCTTCACCAGCGGCGGGCCGCCGAGGAAGATCGTACCCTGATGACGCACGATCACGGCCTCATCGCTCATCGCCGGCACGTAAGCACCCCCAGCGGTACACGAACCGAGCACCGCCGCGATCTGCGGGATACCCTCAGCGGAGAGCTTCGCCTGGTTGTAGAAGATCCGGCCGAAGTGTTCACGATCCGGGAACACCTCATCCTGCCGCGGCAGGAACGCACCACCGGAGTCCACCAGGTAAATACACGGCAGCCGGTTCTGCCCGGCGATCTCCTGCGCCCTCAGGTGCTTCTTGACCGTAATCGGGTAATAGGTGCCGCCTTTGACGGTCGCATCGTTGGCGACGATCATGCACTCGCGGCCGGACACCCGGCCGATGCCGGCGATCATGCCCGCACCCGGACAGTCATCGTCATACATCCCGTCCGCGGCCAACGGCGCCAACTCCAGCAACGGACTACCCGGATCCAACAGACCGTCAACCCGATCCCGCGGCAACAACTTCCCCCGCCCCACATGCCGCTCACGGGCCCACTCCGAACCCCCCAACGCGGCAACCGCCAACTTCGCGCGCAATCGCACGACCAACGCCACATGCGCGTCGTGGTTCGACACCCCAGATGTCATCAATGCCACCTGTCAATTCAGTTAACGACGACTCACTCATGCCGACGGATACGAACGGTGACGTTGCCATGAAACCGACCGCGCAGAACAGCGAGGATAACCGCGCCGATGACGTACCCCGCCGGGAAGGCCGGACCGTTACCGATCGACAACCCGAGAATGATGGCCGCAACACCGAGGCGTCCCGTTTGCCTGCGAGCCTCCTTGGGCCGTGCCAACGTCGGTTGGTCTCCCATGGCGACTCCTTCCATCGGATCGATACACAGCAATAGTGAATCAAATCACAACGACCAATTTGTCCGAACCGCGCTACTACGTGACGCTTCGTGGGGTCGGGACCGGTTAGGAGCGCGGGTGCCAGCTCGATCGGCGACCTATGAAACTGCCCATCACGTTGGGACCGAACGAACCGCTCGTCACGCCGAGTCGACCTTTCCAACGGTCGGTTACCCCAACGTGCGGTACTGGCGATCATCGGTCCACAGCAGTACAGCTTTGACAGCCAAAGCTGTTGCGCGACAAAACAATACGCAGACCTTATGCTGCAAACCGCCGTCGCCGAATCCGTTCCGCACGACGCGGCCCCGGTTCGAGCCGCGCGAGCGTGAGAGGGGAGTGCCCAACCCGAGAACCGTCACCAGCCCAGCCCTCAGCAAACGGCATCGCTGCCGTTCGCCTTACCCCGAACCATGATCGGGGTGCTCGTTGAGCAGTTCGATAGCCATTTCTTGCAAGTCGACCTTCCGGACCTTCCCGGTCACCGTCGTCGGAAACTTGTCGATTATTCGGACGTAACGCGGAATCTTGTGCCGGGCCAGCTTGTCCTTGGCGAAAGCGCGAACGTCCTCGGCCGTCGGGGCCGTTGCGCCGTCTCGGGGCACGATCCACGCCATGAGCTCCTCGCCGTACTTGCTGTCCGGAACCCCGATGACCTGCGCGTGAAGGACATCGGGATGCGAGTGTAGAAATTCTTCGACCTCTCGCGGGGCGATGTTCTCCCCACCGCGGATCACCGTGTCCTTGCTGCGGCCGGTGACCTGCACATAGCCAAACTCGTCCATCGCCGCCAGGTCGCCGGTTCGCATCCATCCGTCGGAGTCGAGGACCTCGGCGGTCTTCTCCGGCTCGTCCCAGTACCCAAGCATGACGCTGTACCCCCGGGTGCAGAGTTCTCCGACCGTGCCCCGGCTGACTGTGACGCCGCTGGCCGGATCAATGATCTTGATCTCCAGGTGCGGGCCGACCCTGCCCACGGTTCCAACCCGACGCTCGATCGGATCGTCGATCCGTGTCTGCGTCGAGACCGGCGAGGTTTCCGTCATTCCATAGCAGATCGAGACCTGCTCCATGTGCATGCGGGTCACGACCTGTCGCATGATCTCCTCTGGGCACGGCGCGCCCGCCATGATTCCGGTGCGCAGGGACGACAGGTCGAAACTTTCGAACGCGTCGAGGGCAAGTTCGGCAATGAACATCGTCGGGACCCCGTACAAGCTGGTGCACCGTTCCTGAGCCACCGCCGTCAGCGTCGCCGCCGGGTCAAAGCTCGGCGCGGGCAGGACCATCGCGGCGCCATGCGTGACGCAAGCAAGGTTTCCCATCACCATGCCGAAGCAGTGATAGAACGGCACCGGAATGCAGACCCGGTCACTCTCCGTGTAGCCGAGCAGCTCGCCGACGAAGAATCCGTTGTTCAGGATGTTGGAATGCGACAGCGTAGCACCTTTGGGTGTGCCCGTGGTACCCGACGTGTACTGGATGTTGATCGCGTCATTCGGCGTGAACGTCGCACCGACCCGGGCTAGTAGGTCTCGATCGATGTTGTTGTCGGAGCCGCCGAACAACTCAGACCAGCTCTCGGTGCCGAAAAGCATTACCCGTTCCAGGCCGGAACACGACTGCGCGGCGTCGGATAGGATGCGCGCGTAATCCGAGTCCTTGAACCGGTCTGCCGCAAACACACAACGTATTCCCGCCTGGTTCACCAGGAACTCGAGCTCATGCGACCGGAATGCCGGGTTGATCGTCACCAGCACGATGCCGATCTGCGCGGTGGCGAATTGAACAATGGTCCATTCCCAACGGTTCGGTGACCACACCCCCACCCGGTCACCAGGTCGCAGGCCCGCTGCCAGCAAACCCGTGGCCAGCCGCTGTACGTCCTCGTGAAATTCTCGGTAGGTCCAGCGTCTGCCCGCCGTTACGTCCACCAGCGCTTCACGGTCCGACCAGCGCTGTGCTGCCCGATCCAGCGCCTGCCCGATCGTGTCGGTCAGCAGGCTGGGGTTCGACTCACCGCGTGCATATGACATCTGCGTCATGGCATTTAGAATAGGCTACCCGCGGTCACGCACTGGGCGGTATTCCCAGGCGCCGGCTATGAAGGGCGCCCGAGCCACGACCGCCATGGTGGCCATCAGGATGGCGCCGTCGACGAACAGCGGCGTTCGTACTTATCGACGATGGAGGGAACACCTTCTCGGCCCCATCGCGGGTGGGCCAAATCTGGTTGCAGACATCGTCGGCAGCCATCAGACCATTGACGGGCACGCGAGCCTCCGAGATTTGCAAGGGCAGTGGCTGTGTCAGCCGTGGATCGAGTGGCGGTCGAGCGAGGATGCTCCGACGGTCTTCGTCCCGGAGCCGTTGTCGTCTATCGCCGCGGAGGTGACGTCGACTGCCCGTGTCCGGTAGAACAGCACGAGCGCTGCGATCGCCGCCTCGGCGCACGACACGGCTAAGGTGCCCGTCATCCATGCCGAATCGGAGGTGGATGTTGCTTGAGTCATCGCGTGCATGGCAACTTGAGAGTGATGGCTGTGCCCGCGATCGGCCATCGGCAGGTGAACGCAGACCATGGCGAGGTTCATCACGGCGAGGAGTGCCCAGTCCTGGTTGGCCGCGCGCGTCCACAGGTGATGCGCGCAGTAGAGGCATCCGAGGATCATGAAGGTCATGATCGCGTTAGGTACTGCGCCGGCGCTCATCTTGGCCAGGCAGATCAGGTGCAGCAGAGCGGATGCCACGGCGATCATCGCCGCGGCCCGTCCCGGCCATGAAGCCGTGATCGGGGCGGGCCGGATTGGCGGCGATATCACCGCAGTTACTCCGAGTTGCAGTGCTTCGACGTGCCTGCCGGCACGTTCAACGCGGGGTTGCGGTCGAAGAATCCGAAGGGCTTGAGTTTGAACCCGACATAGTCGACGGGCATGACGGGCCAGTCCTCGGGACGGGGGAAATGTGTCAGCCCGAAGGTGTGCCACACGACGATGTCTTCGCCGTCGATACTGCGGTCACCGGCGGTGAACGCCGGCAACCCGGCCTCCCCGGGGTGCTGGTTCACCAAATCGCCTGCCGGGTAGCGCTGCGACTCGTCATATTGCGTCACCCAGAGATGTTTGGTCGCGAATGCCGCACGGGCGGCGATGGAGCTCGACGGATCGGCCAGCAGGACGGGCTGACCTTCGGGGTACAGGGCGTAACCGACGTCTTGACCGACGCGATTCTGCTTGGTCGGGTTGGTGATGTGCCAGACCCGGGCCTTGAGGTTGTCTGCGACCCGCTTGGCGCCGGACTCGGAGGTCAGCTTCGTCTTCGCGTAGCGGAAGGCGTTGCCCCACGGGTTCTCCGGACCCATCGGCACCGGGACAGCATCGACTTCCTCCACTGCATTGACGTTGCCGTCGACGGCCATATCCAGGCGTGCCGAGAACATGTGCTGATGGAACGGGGCGCCGAGTCCGGGTGCCAGCTCGTGTGAGAAGCCGTCCTCGCCGCGGTAGGCGGAGGTGAAGACGATGCCGGTAGCTTTGGCCTGCAGTTCGATGGTGCCGTCGAGGTAGAGATACCAGAAGAATCCGTAGTCGTAGTTACCGATGGTCAGGAAGAACGAGATCACCAGCCGGCGCGAGCGGCGTGTCTCCGCCATTCCGTTGAACATGTCGGTGTGCTTCCACAGCACGCCGTAGTCCTCTTCGTGCAGGCAGATGGCGTTCTTGATGGCACGGGGGTGACCCTGTTCGTCGGCGATGACGGCGTCGAAGTACTGGATCTCGCCGAGGCAGTCGCAGCCGAGTTCGAGTGAGTTGGTGTAGCGGCCGAACAAGTACTCACCCTGATCGAAGTAGTTCTGCCAGTAGCGGACCGGGGACGGATCGGCGTACGGAACGACCATCTCCGCGATGGACGCCCGGTAGATGACGGGCCGTTCGACCCCGTTGTCGGTGAACGACAGCTGGTGCAGCGTCAGCCCCTCGCGGACGTCGAACCCGAATCGGAACTTCCAATCGGCCCAGCTTATTTCGTTGCCGTCGACGGTGAAGCTGGCGCCTTCGGGTTGGGTGATCTCGATCGGTTTGAGATCAGTGCGTGTCGGTGAGGCGTGCGGTGCGGCATTCCACTCGCCGCGCTCAGCCGGTACGGGCAGGTCCAGTTCGTCGAGGACCATGGTGACTCGCTTCTCGGTGAGATCCACGTAGGCGACCACACCGTCGATCGGATGCGCCCACGGCAGATCCGCCTCGTCGTCCTGAAAGAAAGCCAGCACGCGCACCATCCGCTTGCCGACCTCGCTCTCATGTCCGAACACGCCGGCAGACAGCGGGACTGCGCGGACCTTGGCCAGGTCGATGCCGCGCTTGGTCATCGCTGCGATCCAGTCCGGGCTGTCGAGAAGGTAGGACTCGATGTCGTCGAACTCCTCGTCAAGTATCGGGACGTGCCCGTCGGTCGTAGAGTCGACTCGACTGGAGCTGATGATCTTCTGCTGGGTGACCGAAACGATTAGGTCGTCGCCGTTCCCGCTGGCGCGGTCGAGCAGGATCACCCGCACACGTCGTTCGATCGTGTCGCCTGGGGAGAAGGCCTGGACGGTGGACTTGCTCGGCTCGTCCAACCCGACGAACACGACCCGGGTGGCGTCGCCGAGCAAGCCGTCCGATTCGACCACGCCACGCGCGGCCACAATCTCCTCAGGCGTCAGCTGCGAGAGTGGATGAACAACTGCGACGGTGCCCGCGGCTGCGGGCTCCTCTGTTGTCGTAGCTGGGTGGAGGGTGATGCTCATAATTACTCCTTCTCGCGTGACGGAATCGGTGTTCCGGGGTCTATTTGCTGCTCATTAAATCGGGTGTCGTGCTCATAAAATCGGGCTGCGTGTGGCCGCAACACCGCGACAACGATGCCGCCCGCGAAGACACCCAGGAGGGCAACTCCGATGACGTAGGCCAGTGTCGTGGATCCACCGACGAGCAGCGGCAAATTGATGACGGTCATGTACAGCATGGCTGTGAGACCGATCAGTCCGATTACGGGAGCAATGAGGGTGTTCCACAACCTGGTGTCCGCGCGTGACCGTCGGAAGTAGACCACTACCGCAGCCGACGTCAGAGCCATCAACGCGATGATTCCGACGGCGGACACTCCGCCGAACCAGGCGAATACTTGGGTGACCGGTTCTAGACCGGCGAGCGCCGACGCTGCCACCAGGATGAAGGCGGACGCGGTTTGTGCAAACGATGCAATGTGAGGAGAGGAGTGCTTAGGGTGTGAACGCCCGGCGGCGGCGGGTAGCGCATTGCTGTTGCCGAGGGAGAACATGTAGCGCGCGAGCACGTTGTGGAAGCTCAGCAGCGCCGCGAAAAGGCTTGTGATCAGGAAGATCTGAACGAGATCACCCCCCGCCGTCCCGACGAACCGATTCGCGGTCTCGGCGACCATCCCCGCCGGGTTCTGGGTGGCCAAGGAAACCGCGCCCTCATCGCCCCAGGCGCTGACCAACGCCCAACTCGACAGGGCGTAGAAGCCGCCGATGATCAGCAACGCGATGTACGTGGCGCGCGGAATGGTGCGGGCCGGATCGCGTGCCTCGTCTCGGAATACCGCTGTCGCCTCGAATCCGATGTAACCGAGAAGCGCGAAGAGGAGTGCGATTCCTGGTGCGCCCGAGACGAATTGACTAGGGCTGAACATCGCGGTGGATAACCCTGTGTCTCCACCGCCCTTGACGATGACTGCTCCGTCGATGACCAGCACGATGCCGACCTCCAATATCAGCAGGACTGCGAGGACTTTGCCGGACAGATCGATATTGCGGTAGCCGAGTAACGCGCACACGGCCATCAGGGCGAATGAGTAGGCGTACCAGGGTATCGCGGGCCCGCCGTGCGAGGTGACCAAGTCGTTAACAGCCGCGCCGATGAACCCGTACACAGCGCCCTGCACGGCGGTGTAGGACAACAGAGCAAGGAAGGCGGCACCGAGGCCGCAGTGCCGGCCGAGACCGTAGCTGACATAGGTGTAGAAAGCGCCGGCGCCGGGGATGCGTTTGGCCATATCGGTGAAACCGACAGCAAAGAACAGCAGGATCACCGTGCAGACGATGTACGACGCCGGGAACGCGGGGCCGTTGCCTACTGAGATGCCCAGGGGAACGGTACCCGCGATGACGGTCAGGGGAGCTGCGGCTGCCAACACCATGAACACGATGGAACTGGTGCCGAGCTTGCCCCCCAGGCGATGCGGTGTGCCGTGATCGAAGGTAGGTTCGCCTTCGTTGGCTTTGATTGCCATCATCTTGATCTTTCGTAGAAATGGCGGCCGAGTTGTGGGCCTAGAATTGTATGAAGTGTGTGGACGGCTATTCGCTCAGCGATCGCGGTGGCGAACCACTCGCTCGACTTCAATCGGGCGGGCGAGAATCGCTTCGCATTTGACCGTGTCACCTTGCCGTCGCTGACCAATGTCGTTTCTACAGAGCGATATTGATGGATTTGGATTGGGTGTAGTCGTGAATGGCGCCTTCCCCGAGCTCGCGTCCCCAGCCGGACTGTTTGTAGCCGCCAAATGGAAGGGCCGCGTCGAATGCATTGTGGCAGTTGATCCATACAGTGCCAGCCTTGATCTGCGCGGCGACCTGATGTGCTTGGGAGATGTCGCGAGTCCAGACGCTGGCGGCCAGGCCGAACGGCGTGTCGTTGGCTTCTGTTATGACCCCACGCTCGCGGTTGAAGGGCACCGCGACAGCGACAGGCCCGAAGATCTCTTCCTGGTAGACGCTGAAGTCGGATTGAACGTCGACGAGGAGCGTGGGCTCGACGTAGAAGCCAGTGTCACCGTGTCGCGACCCTCCGGAGAGCGCGCGGGCACCGTCGGCGATCCCGGCCTCAACGTACCCGGTGACCTTCGTGAGCTGCTCCTCGGAGATTAGTGGCCCGATGTCGTTGGTGGGGTCGAGGCCAGGGCCGATCTTCCGGGTCTTGGCGAAATCAGCTACACCTTGGGTGAACTCGTCAAAGATGCTGTCTTCAACGATGACGCGGGTGCCAGCAGTGCAGGCCTGCCCATTGTTGAACAAGAATCCGCCGGCGACGCCGGGAATGGCGGATTCAAAGTCAGCGTCGGCGAACACGACCTGCGGGCTTTTTCCGCCGAGCTCGAGAGATACCTTCTTCAGATTGCCCGCCGCGGCATGCACGATCTTCTTGCCGACATCGGTGGATCCGGTGAAGGCGATCTTATCGACGCCGTCGTGGGCGGAGAGCGCTGCTCCGGCGTCGCCGAACCCGGTGACCACATTGAAGACTCCATCGGGGACTCCGGCGTCGGCGATGATCTCGGCGAGCCGCAGAGCGGACAGGGGGGTCTGCTCCGCCGGTTTCAGGATCAGCGTGTTGCCGCAGGTCAGGGCGGGTGCAACTTTGAACGCGGCCATGACCAAGGGGAAGTTCCAGGGGACGATGCCTCCGCAAACACCGACGGGTTCGCGCAGGGTGTAAGCGTGGAATTGACCGCCCGGCGCCCACGGCACCGAGACGGGGATGGTGCGGCCTTCGATCTTGGTGGCCCAGCCGGCGTAGTAGAGGAAAATCTCGGCCGCCCAGGCTACGTCGACAGCGCGGGCGACGGCGACGGACTTGCCGTTGTCGACGGATTCGAGCTGGGCGAACTCGTCGGCATGATCGAGGATGGATTGGCCGATAGACCACAGGATGCGTTGGCGCGCAGCGGGTGTGATCGTGCGCCACGGTCCGTCGTCGAAGGCGGTGCGGGCGGCGGCGACAGCGCGATTCACGTCTTCGGCGTCACCGTGTGGCACCGTGGTGATGGTCTGCCCGGTGGCGGGGTCGACGGTGTCGAAGGCCTTGCCGGACGCAGCGTCAACCCACTGGCCGCCGATGAACATTTTCTTCGGTGTCGAGATGAATTCCACAACTCTCGGATCAAGAGCAGCGGGTACGGTTGCAGTCATGACGGCTCCGTCTTCGATATAAAACGATATTCTGGCTAAATAGGTTTGGGAGCGAAGAGTCTGCGACACTCCGACATCGTTCACGCCAATGGTACGCCCGATGTGTCCTGAGTCACACCGTAATGACGATGGGAATTTCAGCGGTCCGTACTCGCACTTGGGGCGGGGCAGGGCTCCGACCGGTGACCGATTTGGACTTCAAGATTTCCGCTTTCCGGAGTTCCGCAGTTCGGAGGCATTTCGGCACCCCCGATCGGCGTCTGTGCAGGTCATCGGTGGGAGGGTCTTCCTGATCCGCGTAGTGTGACACCGGAGGGGACGTTGTCACCGGCGCGCTCGATCGACTGTTGCAGGCCGAACCCGAAGACGGTCGCTCCGGAATCGGCGAAGCGCGTCGCAGTGGCGGCGCCCAGGCCCCCGGCCGCACCGTTGACGATGGCGGCACATCCCGAAATTTCCACTGACTGATCCTCTTCGTGGCGGCCGGGAACGGTCAACCGGTCGGTAACTGCACAACGTGACTTACTTTCCACCGAGTGGGCCACTTCCGTCGGGACGTGGGCCGACGGAGGTGGCCATTCAGATAGATCCCCTGCGTCGGATTCGGTTTCGTTGACCAAATGGGCGGTGTGGCGCGGCATCTTCCGGGTGGACCGGCTCAGCGGGCCGTTTGGGGGACTCGCAGGATAAGCGCGTCGCCTTGGCCGCCGCCGCCGCATAGCGCCGCTGCGCCGACGCCTCCACCGCGGCGACGTAGTTCCAGCGCGAGACTCAGTGCCAGGCGAGCACCAGACATGCCGATCGGGTGGCCCAACGCGATGGCGCCGCCGTTGACATTGACCTTGCTTACCGGCAGGGCGAGCACCCGGGCCGAGACAACGCCGACTGCCGCGAACGCTTCGTTGATCTCGACGAGGTCGAGTTCGTCCGGAGTGATTCGTTGCTTGCTACACGCTTTAAGGATCGCGTTGGAGGGTTGCTCGTGCAGGCTGCAGTCGGGTCCGGCGGCTACCCCGTGGGCGCCGATCTCGGCGAGCCATTCCAGCCCCATTCCCTCGGCCACCGACTTGCGCATCACCACGACCGCGCACGCACCGTCGGAGATCTGCGAGGACGAGCCGGCGGTGACGGTCCCGTCGTCGGTGAACGCGGGGCGCAGTTTCCCGAGGCCCTCGACGGTGCAGTCGGCGCGGATGCCCTCGTCGCTGTCGACCGTGAGTGGCTCGCCGCGTCGTTGCGGCACGGTCACCGAAACGATCTCCTCGGCGAACACGCCGTTCTTGGCGGCCACCGCGGCGAGGTGATGCGAGCGGACCGAGAACTCGTCCTGCTCAGCGCGGGTCACGCCGTAACGAGAATTGTCCCGATCCACCGACGCGCCCATCGCGACATGCTCGAACGCGCAAGTCAGTCCGTCGAGCGCCATGTGGTCCTGCATCTTCACGTCACCGTACTTGAAGCCCTCGCGCGATTTCGCGAGCAGGTGTGGGGCCTGGGTCATCGATTCCTGCCCGCCAGCGACGACGACATCGAACTCTCCGGCGCGAACGAGCTGGTCCGCCAACGCGATTGCGTCCAAACCCGAGAGGCAGACCTTGTTGATCGTCAGCGCGGGAACATCCAGCGGAATGCCGGCGCCCGCGGCGGCCTGCCGGGCCGGCATCTGACCGGCGCCGGCGGTGAGGACCTGCCCCATGATGACGTACTCGACCTGTTCCGGCGCGACTCCGGCGCGTTCGAGCGCGGCCTTGATCGCGATCGAACCGAGCTGAGCGCCCGACAGGTCTTTCAACGCGCCGAGCAGCTTTCCGGTCGGCGTCCGTGCGCCGGCAACGATGACTGATTCAGACATGGTTTTCTCATTTCCCTTCGTGGTCGGCTGGTCTCGGACTCAAGATGGGACGTTCACGCGTTCGTTGCCGCGTCGGGAGTCCGGGCTCGCTTGCCGAACGAGTTCGCGGGCGCTTCGCTGTGGCTTTCGTACAGATGCGGTACGAGGCCGCTGCGAAGGAAGTGTTCGCCGAATTTGAGGCGTCAGGGACGAACTCGTGCTGTACCGGGTGACGATCGAGGAACGTTCGGCAATTCTGCGATGAAATGCGGCTTAGGCGTCTTCGAGCCTCCGGCGAGATGGAAGTTGTCGTAGTTGACCACAACCGGTATTTTTTGTCCGACCGCCTCGAGTCGGGCGCGGACCTCCGTTTCGAGGGTGTCGATGTCGGGCGTCGTGCGAATCGAGAGGCCCCTCCAAGTTGAGGAAGACGATTTCGCGGTCGGGTCGTAGGCGCATCGATCGGCGAGTGGAATGTCGAGCAGATCCCGGCGCCGGTCCATGGCGTCGGCTTGGAAGATTCGGGGTCCATCAACGCGGGTTCGCCGACGATTACCGGATCGAATCCGATGTGGGTGAGGACGTCGCGTTCGAGGTCCAGCCCCGGCGCGATCTCGGTGAGTTGCAGGCCTTTCGGGGTGAGCGTGAACACGCACCGTTCGGTGATGTGGGGCGCCGCTTGGTGGGTGTCGAGTGCGTAGCGGCCGCTGGATGTGCGCTGGTGAAGTCGGAGACGAACTTGGGCGAGCCGGACTCGTCGGATACGACGAGCTGCCCGTCTTCGATGTGGGTGGGCGACGACGTGAGCAGTGTCCCGAAGAAGCACAGCCGCTCCGCGTTCCGGCTGATGTTGATGAATCCTCTGGAGCCGGCGAGACTCGAGCCGAACCTGCTGACGTTGACGTTGCCGTGACCGTCGGCTCATGCCATCCCGATGAACGCCGCATCGGACCGCAGGGTCGGCGGTGACGACCTTGTCGCGGGCGCGGGTTCCCGCGGTTGCAGGCTCCGTCTGGTCGGGCATCGGTGGGCTCCTAGTTGCCATCTATGAGTTGGTGAATGCCGCACTTCGTTTCTCGACGAAGGCGGACATTCCTTCTTTTTGGTCCGCCATCGCGAACGTCGCATGAAAGAGCCTGCGCTCGAACAGGATTCCTTCCCGCAGCGTCGTCTCGAACGCTCGGTTGACCGCTTCCTTGGCCATCATGGC
>JBBQGJ010000105.1:0-17765 GCA_038322925.1 Mycobacteriales bacterium | reverse complement strand
GGGCTCGTTCTACGCCATCTACTTCACCTCGCTGTTCGAAGTGATGATCACCTCGCACGTCGGTCACCTGGTGATGAACGTGCACTTCCTGATCGTCGGCTACCTGTACTACTGGGTGATCATCGGCGTCGATCCCTCGCCGCGGCGGGTGCAGCCGTTCGTCAAGCTCGCGCTGTTGATCGGCGCGTTGCCGTTCCACGCGTTCTTCGGCCTTGCGCTGATGAACTCCCACCAGGCACTGGCCGCCGACTACTACACCGGGCTCGGCCTGCCGTGGGTCACCGACCTGGTCGGTGAGCAACGGCTGGGCGGGGCCATCGCCTGGGGTGCCACCGAGTTGCCGATGATCATCGTGATGATCGCGCTGCTGTCCCAGTGGGCGCGGAGCGACGAACGGGAGGCGCGGCGCTCCGACCGAGCGGGCGCGCGCGAGGTCGACGACGAGTTGGACGCCTACAACCGGATGCTCGCAGGGCTGGCCGACCAGGACCGGACAGTTGCTCACCGCGGTGTCCCTGGCATGGGGGTTCCCGCGGGTGGGACGACTGACGGTGGCGCCGAGCCGGACCCGTGATCGTCCGGATCCGCCGCGAGGCGGACGCCGACATCGACGCGGTGCGTGCTGTGCACACCGCGGCCTTCGCGCCCCAAGGTTGGGTGAACGAACCGGTGACCGAAGCGGTGCTGGCCGACCTGCTGCGCGTCGACACTGCGTGGGCGTCCAGGTTGACGTTGGTCGCCGAGGTGGACGGGGTGCTGGCCGGCGCGGTGAGCACCAGCCACGGGATCCTTTCCGCCGATGCCGCCGCGGTCACTGGCGTGATCTCGGAGATCCCGCTCGCCGCCCCAGGGCCGGTCGGTGTGCATCCGCGCCATCAGGGCCGTGGTGTGGGATCGGCATTGATGCACGCGCTGATCGGTGCGGCCGAGGCGCTCGACGAACCCGCGCTGGTGCTCCTGGGTTCCCCTGATTTCTACGGCCGCTTCGGGTTCGTACCCGCGTCGAGCGTCGGTATCCAGGCCCCGGAACCGGCCTGGGGTGCACATTTTCAGGTGCTGCCGCTGAGCGGGTTCGATCGGTCGATGACTGGTCGGTTCCGGTACGCGGCTCCGTTCGACGGGGTCTGATCGTTCGGCCGTTCAGTGTTCTTCGGTGTCGGCTTGTTCGGTGTCGGCTTGTTCGGTGTCGGCTTGTTCGGTGTCGGCTTGTTCGGTGTCGGCTTGTTCGGTGTCGGCTTGTTCGGTGTCGGCTTGTTCGGTGTCGGCTTGTTCGGTGTCGACGAGGTCGAGGATCCGGGTTCGCGGCACACCCGCCAACGCCGGTGCCGAGGACGGGGAGGACCACACCCGCTCGGTCAGGAATCGGCCGAAGGCCTCCGCGCCCTCCAGGCTGTCGAACTCCAGGTCGAGCATCAAGTAGTGCGGGTCCTCAGCCGGACGTCGTATCGCGAAACCGCGCACGCCCGCCCGCTGCCGCACGTCTGCGAGCCGGTCGAACGCACCCTTCCAAGTCGGATAGTCGGAAATGGCGTGCTCGATACGCAGTGTCGTCATGATGAATTCCCCTTTGCGGTGGACCTGCCGGTCGTGGCCGGCCTTCGAGGAGGCTCGTGGATCGTCACGGTAGGTGATGATCGGGGGGCGGGGGCATCCCAGATTTCTGGGGTCGGCTCGTCGCCGCGAACGCACTGCTGGGCCGACTGGCCGGGCCTACGCTCCTGCTGTGGCCGGCTGGGCGCGCACCCGTGCCAGGGAGCGAATCGACGAGATCTGTGCATCGCTTGTGGATGCCACCGCACTGCGGCGTGGCGTGCTCGACGCGATGCGCGGGGTCGTCGAGTTCGATGCGTTCGTCTGGCTGTTGACCGACCCGGTGACAACCGTGGGAGTGGCACCCTTCGCGCAAGTGCCCTGCTTGCCGGAACTGCCGAGGCTGATCAAGGCCAAGTACGGCACCGGTCTCAACCGGTGGACGACGCTGATGGGTGCGGGGTCGCCGGTGGGGCTGCTCCGCGACACAGTCGGCGGCGCCCTCATCCGCAGTCGGGTATGGCGGGAGGTCATGAGCCGGCACGCCGTCGGCGACGTCGCCTCCACGGTGTTCGCGGACCGTTTCGGGTGCTGGGGCTTCCTCGATCTGTGGCGAGATGAGAGCCGTGGACCGTTCTCCCGCGCTGACGCGGAGTTCCTCACTCAGGTGGCGCCCGCGGTGGCGACAGCCCTGCGGCTGTGCCAGTCACGGGCTTTCGTTGAGGTCGCGACGCCGCACCGGCAGGAGCACGGCCCCGTCGTGCTGACACTCGATGACGACCTGCGCATCCTCAGCCGGACGTCGGCCTCCAAGGCGTGGTTGGAGCGGTTGCTGCCGCCGGTGCCCAGCGAGCAGGCCGTACCGGCGAGCGTCTACAACGTTGCCGCCCAGTTGCTGGCCGCGGAGTCCGGGGTGGACGACCATCCCGCGTCAGCGCGAGTTCATCTGGCGGACGGATTCTGGCTGACGGTGCGCGCCGCGAGACTTTCCGAGGAGCCCACGCGGCACCCGGAGCCCGAACCGGAGGTGGTTCGGACGGCGGAGGTCGTTCGGACGGCGGAGGTGGTTCGGACGGCGGAGGTGGTTCGGACGGCGGAGCTGGGTGGGGGCCCGGCGTCGCACCGGGAGCCGCCGCGCCCCGGGTTGTCGGGTGGGGTGCCCGCCGATACGGTGCTGTCGATCGATGTGCCCGCGTACCTTCCTTCGGTCGGACCGACGCTGGTGGTGACCATCGAGGAGACTTCGGCCGCCGAGCGGCTCGAGCTGTTCGCCCGGACGTTCGGGCTCACGCCGCGCGAGGACGAGCTGCTCGGACTGCTCGCCGTCGGCGGTGACACCCGAGCCATCGCCCGGCAGATGATGGTGTCCGAACTCACCGTTCAGGACCACCTCAAGTCGATCTTCGGCAAGACCGGCGCCCACGATCGGGTCACCGTGTTGTCCCGAGCGCTGGGCACCCGGCGGGGGCCGGCGTCCGTGGAGCGGCGGTCCGCTGACGGCGATCGTGCCTGATCAGCTCGCGACTTGTCCCACGGAATTGTCCCCATAGCCGAGTTCCATCCACATTCTCGGCCGACCGACATCCGTCCGAGGTGAACCGGGGGATTGTCGTGGAAACAGCAGGTGCCACGACCAGGGACGTGGGCCGGAGGCGAAGGGATGTCAGCGATGAGGATGGATGCGGCGACGGTCACGATCGTGGGGAGGGCGGGCACCAACCCGATGGTGTCGGCGAGCCCGAAAGGTGACCGGGTGACGTTCCGGGTGATCTCCACCGAGCGCAGGTTCGACGAGGCGCGGCAGGACTGGGTGGACGGGGACGAGTACGGCGTCAGCGTGGTGTGCTGGCGGGGGCTGGCCAGTTCGGTGCTGACCACGGTGCGCAAGGGCGATCCGATCGTGGTGATCGGCCGGATCAGCACCCGTAAGTACGAGAAGAACGGCGGCATTGAGTACTTCACCGATGTCAAGGGCGACTTCGTGGGGCTGGACGTGGCCAAGCTCGGCAGCCGCTTCTCCAGGAGCACCTTCGACACGCGTGACCAGAACGAATCCGGATCGGCAGCCGTGCTCGACCAGGCGGGGGTGCCAGCGGCTCCAGCGCCGCCCGCCGAGGTCCCAGGAGAGCCGAACGATCCGCCGTTCGACGCCGAACCGTCCTGGCTCGTGGACCAGGCCGACCAGGCCGATCGATCCCCTGCCCTGAACGGTGCAGGCTGAGGGCGGGCGACAGTGCCCGAGTACCGGCTGGACTCATACGGACTCTGACGGTCATGGACTCTGACGGTCATGGACTCTGACGGTCATGGACCCATGCTGTAAGCGGTGTCGATTCCCAGCCGGTAGTGCTCGGGGTTCGATTCTGCGCTGGCGTGGTGCCCGCCGGGGATCTGCACGAATTGCACGTTCAGAGCCGCGGAAGTCTCCAGCGCCTGCAGTTCCGTCTGGACCTGCTCCACCCGCACCGTGCGATCGTCGGTCGGCGTTGCGGGCAGGAAGTAGACGATGCGGGTGCCGGGCGCGAGCGTCCCGGCGATGGTGCTCATGTCCAACCGGCGGATGACACCGTATTGGTCCTTGATCAACTGGGTGGAAACCCCTGGGCCGCCGATCTTTTCGCGCATCACCTGATCGAATTTGTACTCGAAGTCGTCCCATCGCACCTGCAGGAAGGGGAATCGGCCACTGGCCCATTGGTGGCGCTGGCCCAACATTTCTGCGGCGAGTCGGGTCACCGCACCGCCGTCGGTGCCGATGGCTTCGGTGAGCCCGGTCAGGGCGTCGGCTTGGGTGCGGCTGGCGTCCCTGACGTCATCGGTGCCCAGCGGCGTGCAGTCGAGGTAGATCGTCCCGATCCGCGGTGGCGGAAGGCTGACCAGCGGCCGGTTGCCGCTGTTTGCGGTTCCACCGGCAGCGAAACCGGAACCGGCCGCTGCGCTGGTCGTACCTCTGCCGGTGCTGTCGGGGCCGGGGCCGGGGCCGACAGCCGGACCGGTGGGATCCACTGCAGCGACCGGGAGGCGGCCGACGAGCCCGGTGAGGGTGTTGGTCAGTGCTGCCGGCACCAGGAGGTCGGTGAGGCTACCGGCTTCGCTGCCGAGCAGTTGGCCGCCGGTCCGGTCGGTCGGGGTGGCACCGGCAGCAGCGGATCCTTCACCAGTGACCGGTCCGGCATCGGGCACCGCCAGGTCACCTGTCCCGTCGGTCCCAGCCCCGCCCAGCACCTCGTCCTGCACGTACTGGTCGCGGTTCTGCTGCGCGTGGGCGGCCATGTTCAGCACCACGTCACCGCCCATGCTGCTGCCGAAGAAGCTGACCTGGCGTGGCTTGACCTCCGCGATGAGGGCGTCGAACTTGTCGCGGATGTCTTCGTCGTTGATGCCGCTGCCGTAGACCAGGCTGAACACCCGAGAGCCGTCAGCTTCGAGCGAGGGGAGCAGGGCCAGGGCTACGCCGGTGCCGCTGGTCCGGTTCAGCCCGCCGACCACGATCGTCAGCCTGCCCCCGGGCCGCGGGACGGTGTCGATCGACGAGGCGACCTCGGCGAACCGGGCGCCGTGCGACGCCCACACCAATTCCTCCGCCACCCGCTGGTCCACCTTCAACGCGCCCCAGAAACCTCCCAGGAGCAGGCCGACGATCAGCGGTGGGAACCACCACCGGCCGCGGTACCGCGCGCGCCGTTCGCAACGGTCGCGGCGACGTGCCTGACGGACCTCGGTCGAGTCGAACTGTCCATCGGGGACCGGCGGCATCGGCGTCATCGCTGCGGGTTTCGGGGCGAGGGCTGCGGCGGGTGCGGGGGCGACCTCCGTGGGTTTCGGGGCGAGGGCTGCGGCTGGTGCGGGGGCGACCACCTTGGGTTTCGGGGCGAGGGCTGCGGCTGGTGCGGGGGCCGGCGCCGCGAATACCGGGGCGATGGTCGTCAGCGGCTGTGCCGGCCCTTGCTGCATGGCCTTCAGCCTCTGCTGGCGAGCGACGGCACCGGGCGGGTTGAACGGGTCAAAGGGAATCGTCTCCTGGCGGGCACGCGGTACCCCGGACACGATCGACACAGCCCCGACTCCTTGACCTTCTCTTTACCTTCCCAGGAGCACCAGTGTGCGCGCGGGTTCAGCGGGCGGCGGGGGTGCGGTGATCACCGCACCCGCTCCGGCGGCGAAACCACCCGTTCGGTTCGGGCAGACTGTAAGGCGGCCGCGCAACGCCGAATCCGCCTCATGCGGTCGGGTGAGCACACGGCCCCTGATCAGCACCACAGATGATCACGAACAGCTGCTGCGAGAGGACCCGGCGTGCCCGAGTTTATTTACACGATGAAGAGGGCCCGCAAGGCCGTTGGCGACAAGGTCATCCTCGATGACGTGACAATGTCCTTCTACCCCGGCGCGAAAATCGGGGTCGTCGGGCCCAACGGCGCGGGCAAGTCCACGATCTTGAAGATCATGGCCGGGCTGGACACCCCCAGCAACGGCGAGGCATTCCTCACGCCCGGTTTCAGTGTCGGGATCCTGATGCAGGAACCGCACCTGGACGAGACCAAGACCGTGCTGGAGAACATCCAGGAGGCGTTCGGCGGGATCAACGCCAAGCTGGCGCGCTACAACGAGATCGCCGAGCTGATGGCCACCGACTACTCCGATGCACTGATGGAGGAGATGGGCACTCTGCAGGAGGACCTCGACCATGCCGGAGCGTGGGACCTGGACGCCCAGATCGACCAGGCCATGGACGCGTTGCGCTGCCCGTCCGGCGATGCGTCGGTCGCGATCCTCTCGGGTGGCGAGCGCCGCCGGGTCGCGCTGTGCCAACTGCTGCTGTCCGCTCCCGACCTGCTGCTGCTCGATGAGCCGACCAACCACCTGGACGCCGAGTCGGTGCAGTGGCTCGAACAGTTCCTGGCCTCCTACCCCGGCGCCGTCCTCGCCGTGACCCACGACCGGTACTTCCTGGACAACGTCGCGCAGTGGATCGCCGAGGTGGACCGCGGCCGGCTCATCCCGTACGAGGGCAACTACTCCACCTACCTGGAGAAGAAGTCCGAGCGGATGACCGTCGAGGGTCGCAAGGACGCCAAGCTGGCCAAGCGGCTCAAGGAAGAGCTCGCCTGGGTGCGCTCCGGCGCGAAGGCCAGGCAGGCCAAGTCGCGCGCCAGGCTGCAGCGCTACGAGGAGATGGCCGCCGAGGCCGAGCGCACCCGCAAGCTCGATTTCGAGGAGATCCAGATCCCGCCGGGCCCGCGGCTGGGCTCCATCGTGGTCGAGGTCGATGACCTGGAAAAGGGCTTCGGCGACCGGATCCTGATCGACGACCTGTCATTCACCCTGCCCCGCAACGGGATCGTCGGCGTGATCGGCCCCAACGGGGTCGGCAAGACGACGCTGTTCAAGACCATCGTCGGCCTGGAGAAGCCAGACAAGGGCAATGTGAAGATCGGCGAGACGGTCAAGCTGTCCTACGTCGACCAGAGCCGCGGCGGGCTCGACCCCAAGAAGAACGTCTGGCAGGTGGTCTCGGACGGCCTGGACTTCATCAAGGTCGGTCACGTGGAAATGCCCTCCCGTGCCTATGTTTCGGCGTTCGGGTTCAAGGGACCGGACCAGCAGAAGCCGGCCGGAGTGCTGTCCGGCGGGGAGCGCAACCGGCTCAACCTGGCGCTGACGCTCAAGGAGGGCGGGAACCTGATCCTGCTCGACGAGCCGACCAACGATCTGGACGTCGAGACGCTCGGGTCGCTCGAGCACGCGCTGGAGGAATTCCCTGGGTGCGCGGTGGTGATCTCCCACGACCGCTGGTTCCTGGATCGGACCTGCACCCACATCCTGGCCTGGGAGGGCGACGACGAGGACCCGGCACGCTGGTATTTCTTCGAGGGCAACTTCTCCGATTATGAGAAGAACAAGATCGAGCGACTGGGCGCGGATGCCGCCCGGCCGCATCGGGTGACCCACCGCAAGCTGACCAGGAGCTGACCTGATCCGCCGGGGCATCACCCGTCCCACGGGCGGCAGCCGCGGCGGCTGAAGGGTCACTGCCCCGTGCCGGGCGGCGCGCGACGGCCCCCGCTGACCCGGCTGCGGTGGGTCCGGGTGGCATAGGCTCGTCCCGGACGTCGGCACAGAGTGGCGCCGGAAGGCGTGGAGGCCAACCAGATGATCTGGACTGATCGATGACGCAGACCGAAGTGGGTACCTCCGCCACCGAACGCGGAATCGCCTCGTCGACACTCCAGCCGCAGCCCGGCGCTGCCGTGGCCGCCGCGGCCGCCGAGCGGCCGGATCGGGCCACCCTGATCGACGCCTACTTCCGGCAGGTCGCGACAGAAGATCAGCCCCGGTCCCCACGGGACGTGTTGAGCATCATCGACCGGCACTGGCGGGTCGGCCAGCACCGCGGACCCGGTGAGGTGAAGATCCGGGCCTTCAACCCGCCGGCCGCACCCGACGGCGCCGCCGGGTGGAGCGACACCCGCACCGTCATCGACATCGTCAACGACGACATGCCGTTCCTGGTCGAGTCCGTCATCGGCATGTTGACCAGCGCCAACCTCACCGTGCATCGGGTGCTGCACCCGATCCTGATCAGCCAGCGGGATGCCGCAGGTGAGTTGGTCGAGATCACCGGCGAGTCGGGCCTCGGCGTCGAGTCGCCGTTCACCGTCCGGGAATCCTGGATGCACGTGCTGATCGATCGCCTGTCCGACGCCGAACGCGCGGAGGCCATCGAGGACGTCCTGCGGCATGCGCTGGCCGATGTCCGGGCGGTGGTGCACGACGGCGGAGCGCTCACCGGCGCGGCCGCGGCCGTCGCGGCCGAACTGCGCAACACCTTCTCGCCCCGCTCGGCGCAGGAGGTCTCCGAGACCGCCGACTTCCTGTACTGGCTGATCTCGGGAAACATGACCTTTCTTGGCTACCACAGGTACGAGCGCCGCGGTCGGACCGGCGACGAGCCGCTGTCGCCGGTCGACGGCACGGGCCTCGGCATCCTGCGCGATCACGGGCAGGTCATCCCGGGCGATCACCTGCTCACCGCCGACGGCGGTCAGCCCGCCCACCTGCTGCTCACCCAGGCATCCACCGGTTCGGTGCTCACCCGCGACGTCCCGCCGTTCGAGGCGCGGGTGCGGATCCTCGGCCCCGACGGCGCGGTGATCCGCGAGCACCGGTTCCAGGGAGTGCTGACCCCACGGGCGTTGAACGCGGAGGTCACCGCGACGCCGGTGCTGCGGCTGACGGTGCAGTCGGTACTGGCCGCGCTCGGCGCCGCGCCGGACACCTACACAGGGCAGCGGGCGATGGACCTGCTGGCCACCTATCCTCGGGCGGAACTGTTCTGGGCGGAGCCCGATCTGGTCGTCGAGGTCGTCGGTAGCGTGCTGCAGTTGGCCAGCCGCCGCCGGCTGCGTGCCTTCCTGCAACCCGATCCGTTCGGCCGGTTCGTCTCGGTGATGGTCTACCTTCCCAGGGACAGGTACACCACCGGCAGCCGGCTGGCCATGCAACAGATCCTGATCGACGCCTTCCGCGGCAAGAGGATCAGGTACACCGCCCGGGTCGGCGAATCCCTCCTCGCTGCAGTGCATTTCACGGTCAGCACCGATCCGGACGCGGTCGTCAGGCCCGATGTCACGGCGCTCACCAAGCAGCTGCGCGGCACCATCCGCACCTGGGAGGACCGGCTGGTCGTTGCCGTTGTCGGCGGCAACGAGGACCTGGACACCGCCGGGGCGCTGTCCCGCTATGCCGACGCGTTCGACGAGGCCTACAAGGAGAGCTACCAGCCGGAGGAGGCGGTCGCCGACCTGCGCCTGCTCGACGGGCTGCAGGGACCGGACGACCTGGCGCTGACCATGACCCCCGCCGGGGACGACGGGGTGGGGGACTGGCGGCTCAAGCTCTATGTCAACGGCGGGGCAGTGACGCTGTCCCGGGCGCTCCCGGTGCTGCAGAACCTCGGCGCGGAGGTCCTCGACGAGCGGCCCTTCGAGGTCCGGCTGTCGGACGGAAGTCACTCCCGCATCTACGATTTCGGCCTCCGCTTCCCGCAGGAGCAGGTATCCAAGGGCGCCGGCTCGCCCCAACTGCGCTCGCGGTTCACCGACGCGTTCGTCGCGGCCTGGAGCGGGGCGTCGGAGATCGACGGCTTCAACCAGTTGGTGCTGGCCGCCGGGCTGAACTGGCGTGAGGTCGCCGTCCTGCGGTCCTACGCTCACTACCTGCGGCAGATCGGCACCCCCTACACGCAACGGTATGTCGAGCAGGTGCTCAACGCGCACCCGCGGCTGACCACCGATTTGGCCCGGCTGTTCGGTATTCAGTTCGACCCGGACTGGGCTGGTTCGACAGGCTCAACCGGCTTGACCGGCGCAACCGGCACCGTCGGCTCGACCGACCCGGAAACGCGCCGCGGCGAGGCCGACGACCTGGCCGCGGACATCACGGTGGCGCTGGACGCGGTGACCAGCCTGGATGCCGACCGCATCCTGCGGATCCTGCTCAGCCTGATCACCGCGACCTCGCGGACCAATGCCTACCGGCTGGACGCGGCGGGCCGGCGGCGGGAATTCCTGTCCGTCAAGCTGGACCCGCACCGCGTGCCCGGAGTACCGAAACCTGTTCCGGCGCATGAGATCTGGGTGTACTCGCCGCGGTTCGAAGGGATCCACCTGCGATTCGGGGATGTCGCGCGGGGCGGCCTGCGCTGGTCGGACCGGCCCGAGGACTTCCGGACCGAGATCCTCGGCCTGGTCAAGGCACAGGAGGTCAAGAACGCGGTGATCGTCCCGGTCGGCGCCAAGGGCGGCTTCGTGCTCAAGCGTGCGCCCGCCGCGACCGGCGACCCGCAGGCCGACCGGGAACGGCTGCTGACCGAGGGCACCGCCTGCTACCGGATGTTCATCGCCGGGATGCTCGACCTGACCGACAACCGGGTGGCCGGGCAGATCGTGCCGCCGGAGCGGGTGATCCGGCGGGACGGCAACGATTCCTACCTGGTGGTCGCCGCCGACAAGGGCACCGCCACCTTCTCCGACATCGCCAACGGGGTCGCCGCCGACTACGGATTCTGGTTGGGCGACGCCTTCGCCTCCGGTGGCAGCGTGGGCTACGACCACAAGGCCATGGGCATCACCGCGCGTGGCGCGTGGGAGTCCGTCAAACACCACTTCCGTGAACTCGGCGTGCACACCCAGGCCGACGACTTCAGCGTGGTCGGCGTCGGTGACATGTCCGGTGACGTCTTCGGCAACGGAATGCTGCTGTCCCAACACATCCGGCTGCTCGCCGCGTTCGACCACCGGCACGTCTTCGTCGACCCGGACCCGGACATCGGCGAATCGTTCGTGGAGCGGCTGCGGCTGTTCGAGCTGCCCCGTTCGTCGTGGGGCGACTACGACGCGTCGTTGATCTCGGCGGGCGGCGGGGTGTGGCCGCGCACCGCGAAGTCGGTGCAGATCAGCCCACAGATGCGATCGGCGCTCGGCCTGGCCGACGAGGTGACCGCGCTGTCACCGAGCGAGCTGATCCGGGTGATCCTGCTGGCGCCCGCCGACCTGCTGTGGAACGGCGGGATCGGAACCTACGTCAAGGCCTCCACCGAGTTGAACTCCGAGGTCGGTGACAAGGCCAACGACGCCGTCCGGGTCAACGGCGAGGACCTGCGCGTCAAGGTGGTCGGCGAAGGCGGCAACCTCGGCGTCACCCAGCTCGGCCGGATCGAGTTCGCCCGCCGGGGCGGCCGGATCAACACCGACGCCATCGACAACTCCGCGGGCGTCGACACTTCCGACCACGAGGTCAACATCAAGATCGCGCTGCAGTCGCTGGTCGAGTCCGGCGAGCTGGACGAGGGCGGCCGGCGCGAGCTGCTGACCTCGATGACGGACGAGGTCGCGTCCCTGGTGCTGGCCGACAACCGTGGCCAGAACAGGGTTCTCGGCGCGTCACGGCTCAATGCGCCGGCGATGCTGTCGGTGCACGCCAGGCTGATCGAGGCGATGGTCGAGGAGGGCCGGCTGGATCGGGCCCTGGAGTTCCTGCCGACCCACACCCAGATCGGCGCCCGACGGGCGGCCGGAGAGGGCCTGAGCAATCCCGAGCTGAGCGTGCTGCTGGCCTACGTGAAGTCGGGCATGGCCGCCGCCATGCTCGCCAGCGAATTGCCGGATGAAGTCGCGTTCGCGGAGAAGCTGCCTGAGTATTTCCCTCAGCAGATGCGCCGGGATTCTGCCCGGCGGGCCATCACCGCGCACCCGCTGGCCCGGGAGATCGTCACCACCGAGACGGTCAACGAGATGGTCAACCGGGCGGGGATCTCGTTCGCCTTCAGGCTGGAGGAGGAGCGCGCGGCCACCGCCGTGGATTCCATCAGGGCGTACACCATCACTACCAGGGTCTTCGATCTACAGAAGGTGTGGACCGAGGTGGCGCGGCTGGACAACAAGACCTCGGCGAAATGCCAGGACACGCTGATCCTCTCGGCCCGGCGGCTACTCGACCGGTCGGCCCGCTGGCTGCTGACCAGGCGACCGCAGCCGCTGGACGTGCTGGCCGAGGTCGCCCGCTACGCCGAGCCTGTCAAGGCCCTCCGCCCGCGGATGCCCGTGCTGGTCTGCGGAATCGAGGACGAGAACGTCACGTCCGAGTCGGGGAAGCTGATGGAGCTGGGTGCCCCTGCCGGGCTGGCGAAGCAAGTGGCCTACTCGCTCTACACCTTCAGCCTGCTCGACATCGTCGACATCGCTGCGGAAACCGGTCGTGCTCTCGACGAGTGCGCCGCGCTGTACTTCGCGCTCTCGGCGCACCTGGATTTCGATCGGATGCTTTCCGCGGTCAGCGAGCTGGAGCGGGGCGATCGCTGGCACGCTTTAGCTCGCCAGGCGCTGCGTGACGACCTCTACCAGTCACTGCGGCTGCTGTCCGCCGACGTGCTGTCCACCACCTCGGCCGACCAGGACGCGTTCGCCAAGATCGACCAGTGGGAGAGCGAGAACGCTTCCCGGTTGGCCCGGGCGCGACGGACTCTCGGGCAGATCGCCGCGGCGTCGGCCGGTGACCTGGCCGCGTTGTCGGTGGCCGCCAGGGAGATCCGGACGATGATCCGCTGACCCCGCCGCGTCGGGGTCGGATCCGGTTGGGCACTGTCCATCGTCCGGCGGCCACCCGGCCCGTTCGACCGCGGTTGGGCCGTGTCACACCAGGAGTCGGCGGTGCGGCAGACTGCTGCGGGGAACGGCAACGGGAGCGTGACGTGGGTCAACGGTATGTGACGTCGGTGCGGGTGCGGTGGTCGGACCTCGATGCGTTCGGGCACGTGAACAATGCCAAGACGATCACCCTGCTGGAGGAGGCCAGGGTCGACTGGCTGTTCACCGAGGCGGCCAAGCACGGTATCGAGAAACTCACCGAAGGCATCGTGGTAGCCCAGCTGGAGATCCAGTACCAGCGCGCGATCGGATTCAACCTGCCGGTCTGCATCTCCATGGGGCTGACCAAGCTGGGCAACGCCTCTTTCACCATCGACTACATCGTGACGGTGGCGGGCGCGACCGCAGCGACGGCTTCGACGGTGCTCGTCCCGGTGGATCCCGCGACTTTCCGGCCGCGCCGGATGGACGAGAAGGAGCGCGCCTACCTCGCCCGTTTCCTGCCCAGCGGCCCGGCGGCATGATGGCGAGGCTCCGGCCCGCCGACGCCGCGGAGCGCGACGACGCCGCGGCCTTCACCGGCAGGGTGGCCCGCTGGGATCCGATGGGATTGGTCCGGTTGCGGGCCGACGGCGACAGGGTGCGGCTGTGGGCAGGCACGCCGTTCGACGCGCTGGTCACCCGTGCTGTTCGCGCGACGGTGACCCCGTCGGACGTCACCGTGTATGCGGGCAACCTGCTCTCCGCGCTGGCGGTGTCGGCCGAATCGGATATCGACCCGGGGCCGAGCGCGGATGCGGCGTGGCGTTCGCAGCTGCCGCCGGCCGCCGGCTGGGTGGTCGTCGACCAGGTGCCCGCCGCGGTGCTGGCGACGCTGGCGGAGGAGGGCGCCACCGGCGCGAAGGAGCGCCCCGGGCCCGCAGGTGGCGCATCGACAGCGCTGCTGGACACCGAGGTGCTGACTGTCTCGGGCTCGGGCATGCGGGTCGCGGTGACCCTGCGGGTGGTGTTCGCGTTGTCCGGCATGGGTTTTGCGCCGGCCGACCCAGATGAAATGGTGCGGATCAGTGCGACTGACGCCTGGGCGCGGATCGACGCCCGTTTCGGTGCCGTGGTGCGGCGGCGGCATGCCCTGCTGCCGCTGCTGGTGTAGCGCGATCCTGGAGAGGCGGCTGGCTCGGTTCATGCCCCGGCCGCAGATGATCATCGCTTCGGGTCCCGCAGCGGCCGTCGGTACCGGTCACGGTCCCGGAACGATGATCAACCCCGGCTTGGTCCCCGAACGGTGATCAGCAGCTGGCCCTGTCAGCTCCGTCCTTGGGATCGGTGAGTGGCTCAGCCGACGGGGTCGGCGGGCAGCGCGGCGAGCGTGTATCCCGCCGCCTGCAGCCCGGAGATGATCCCGGGCAGCGCGGCGATCGTCTGGGCGCGGTCGTCGCCACCGCCGTCGTGCAGCAGGATCACCGCACCGGGCGTGACGGTGCTCAGCACATTCGAGACGATCGCCGCAACGCCGGGCTTCTTCCAGTCGAGGGAGTCGACGCCCCACGCCAGCGGGATGGTCCTTGCCCGCTGGCAGGCCAGCAGCACCTGGCCGTCCGGCGCGCCGAACCGGCCCTCCGGTGCCCGGAAGTACCGCGCGGTGGTGCCGGCCGCCGCCGCCATGGCCTGCTGGGTCTGGCCGATTTCGGCGTCGATGTCGCCAGGGGCCAATGAATCGAACGGCGAATGGTGGTCCCAGGAGTGGTTGCACAAGGTGTGACCCTCGGCGACGACGCGCTGCACCAGCGCCGGATTCTCCGCGACCTTCTGGCCGACCTCGCAGAACGTCGCCTTGACGCCGGCCGCGGCGAGTTCGTCGAGGATCCGGCCGGTGGCCGGACCCGGGCCGTCGTCGAAGCTGAGGTAGGCGACTTTGTCGGATCCGTGCCAGCCGAGCAACGTGTTGTACGGCGGTTGGGCAGTGGCGGGCACAGGTGCGGCCACGGGTTCCGGGGTTGGTGCGGCGGCGGCCGTTGCGGGACCCGGGTCCGCGGGTGCGGGCGTCGGAACGACCGGCGGTGCTGCGGACGCGGCGGCGGGGTCGGCCGGTGATCCAACGGGAGGTGAGACGGCCGTCGGGAATGGGTCGACGAGCGATGGAACCGTCACCACCGGTGCGGTCGCAACGGACTGCTCGCCAGGTCCCGGTGCTGTCTGGGCGCCCGCGGGCCCGATCCCATCCGAGCCGCTGGCCTCGATCGAGGTGTCGGCAGTGGATTGCCCCGCCGTCACCGTCGAGATACCGCTCCGCACCGAATTGCCCACGCTGGCCAGGGAGCCGGACCCCGCGGCCACCGCGTACCCGGAGCAACCGGTTACCGCGATGGCAGCCGCGCACAGCAGAGCGGCCAGGGGCGTGGTCGGTCGCACAGTTCATCAGACCACCGGTGACCCACTGAGCGCCGGCAAGGCACGCGCACGGCGCCGGGTTGCCCATCCTGGGACCGACCGAGCGGAGATCAACACCGAGCGGAGATCAACACCGAGCGGAGATCAACTCAGCGTGTTCACCATGCTGTCCGCGGCCATCTCCAAATAGGCCCACAGCCGCTCCCGGTGGGCCGGATCCAGGTCCGCGCCGTCGACGGCGATCCGCATCGCCGCGAGCCAGTGATCCCGTTCCCGGTGGCCGATGACGAACGGCGCGTGCCGCATCCGCAACCGGGGGTGTCCGCGCTGGTCGGAATACGTCCTGGGGCCACCCCAATACTGCTCCAGGAACATCCGCAGCCGGACTTCGGCAGGCCCGAGGTCGGTCTCCGGATACAGCGGACGCAGCACCGGGTCCTGCGCAACGGCCGCATAGAAACGGGACACGATCCCGGTAAAGACCGGGTGACCGCCGATCTCGTCGTAAAACGTCGCGGGAGCACTCACCGGGTCATTGTCCCCTGCCCGGCCGAGCTGGGTTGACCCGTCGGCCCGCACGTGTGCTTCTTCGGCGCGGACCCGGCGCCGGGTTTGCCATCAAACGCCTGGTAGGTCAACGTTTCTGGCCTTTTCGTGTCGCTGAACGACGTCAAGAGGCCGGAGGCGTTGATCACCCTCCGGAGCGCACGGGTACACGGGTACACGGGTACACGGGTACACGGGTACACGGAGCCTCCTGCTGCGGCCCCGCGGCAACCCGTCGCGCGGCCGCGCATGGGTTCGGCCGATCCGCGACGGTCAGTCGATCCGCGACGGGTCAGGCGGGTTCTCCGGCGGGCGCTGCGGGCGGCCGGAAGTCGGTCTCCGGGTCAGCGGCCATCACGGCGTCGAAGGCGCTCTTGATCGCCGCCCGAACGGCGCGCGCGAACCGGTCCTGGTCACCGGCCCGGACCGTTGCGGTGAGCCGGATGGTGATCACCCCTGGTGCGATGTCCACGATGCCGAGCAGGGTGGGGGATTCGACGATCACCTCCGCGAAATCGGCGGACTCGGCCACGAGTTGTGCCTGCTGCAGCGCGATGTCCCCGGCGCGTGCGGCATCCGCCTCATACGGCAGCGGCAGGTCGATCGTCACCACCGCCTCACCCTGGCTCGAGTTCCCGACGCGCAGGACCTCCCCGTTGCGCACGTGCCAGATGGTCCCGTCGCCGGCTCGCAGGGTGGTCGTGCGCAGCCCGACCGTGGTGACCGTGCCGGTCGCCGATCCCAGGTCCACCACGTCCCCGACGCCGTATTGGTCCTCCAACGTCATGAAGATGCCGGCCAGAAAGTCCTTGATCAGGTTCTGTGCTCCGAAAGCCAGTGCTACCCCGGCGATCCCGGCCGAGGGGAGCAGCGGCGCAACGTTGATGCCGAATTCCGAGAGGATCAGCACCACCGCGATGCTGACGATCAGGAACGAGGTCACCGACTTGAGCAATGAGCCCATCGCCAGCGCCCGTTGCCGCCTGCGTTCGGCGGACACCGCGCGGTTCAGGGCCCGGCGGGCGGGTGCCCGAAGTGGTCGCAAGAGTGCCGGGGTCTCGCCCTCTGCGGTCATCCTGGTGAGGTGGTTGATGGCTCGGTAGATCAGCGCCCGCGCCAGCCACGAGATCAGCAGGATCAGCAGGATGTGCACCACGCTGGTGAGCGCGGCGTCCGCATGCAGGGCAAAGAAGTCCAGACCAGTGTGGTCCCACATCCATTGGCAGACCGAACCGGCGTCGGACGCGCACTCGGGCGCGGTGACGTCCAGCATTGTCATTCCTCGAGCTTTCCGTGCGGGGGTCAATGAGGCGGGTCGGCGTGGCGGTCTGTTGATCGTCGCCATCGAAGCGATCGATGCGATCGCGCCGCGCCGCGCCGCCTGTCGGTGTCGGTGTCGGTGTCGGTGTCGGTGTCGGTGTCAACGCCCGTGCCAGTGTGACCGGCGATGAGCGCGACCGACGCCACGCTAGCCCCGTAATTCGCACATGGGGTGCGGTGGGTCGGCGGCGGTCCGAGGATCGATCTTGAGTAGGTCAAGGACTCGTTTTTGCAGTGGTGTTGGCTCGGGGATCTCGGGTGCGCCGTCGTTGGCGTGGCGTAGGCGCAGGGTGGCCAGCGTGGTGAAGATCAGGCTGGCGGTGGGTTTGGCGGGGCGGCCGGCGTAGAGCCCGTCGATCTTGGTGGCCGGGGCGAGGTTACGGCGGGCCTCGCGTTCGATGAGGCAGAAGATCAGCAGGGCCAGGCAGACCACGCCGATGAGGGCTGCGATGCGGCGGTTGGTGTGCAGGAACATCGGGGCGACGGCCAGGGGTCCTTTCAGGTCGTGGTAGCGGCGTTCGCTGGCGGTGGGCTGGTTCTTGTAGCGGATGAGAATCTGCGCGGCGGTGATGGTTGCGGGCAGGTTGGTCAGGAGTGCGTACCAGCCGTCGGTGGCGGCCTCGGTGTCGATCGTTGCTTGGTCGAACGACCAGTGAAGGGTGGGTCGGCCGTTCTGGTCGGTGCCGATGGTGGTGCGCAGGTAGTCGCCGACGTGGCGTTGCCGGGCGATGGTGGTGATCCGGGCGGCGACCTTGGCCGGGGTGGGGTAGTGCTGCGAGCCCAGGCCGCGGGACAGTCGGGTCAGGTCGTCGCGGGCGCGGTCGAGTTTCT
>JBBQGJ010000104.1:0-17888 GCA_038322925.1 Mycobacteriales bacterium | reverse complement strand
GGCCGGTTCTCCTCGTTCGCCCAGCTGTACGACATCCAGTTTGACGTGACCGCTCAGCAGGACATGGCGCTGCCGGCGGGTTCCGGTGCGGAATTGCGGTACGCGCAGGGCCCGGGTCCGGCCGAATCGGGATCCTCAGGTACTGCGGCGCCCGCGACCGCGCCCGCGCCCGCGACCGCGCCCGCGACCGCGACCCCGTCACCCGCGACCCCGTCGACCGCAACACCTCCGACCACGCCGGCGGGGTCGTCACCGGCATCCAGTGGGTCGACGAGTCCGGTTCCCACTGCGACGGCGACATCGACGTCGTGACGGAAGTTCATCCGCACCTGAGCAACAAGCCCGACCGAAGGAGATTGCTGCGTGTATGCCGTACTGGCCCTGGTGGTTGGCGTGGTGGTGGGGCTGTTCGTCCATCCCACCGTCCCCGACTGGCTCGCGCCGTACCTTCCGATCGCCGTCATCGCCGCGCTGGACGCGGTGTTCGGCGGGCTGCGGGCTCGTCTGGACCACATCTTCGACGCCAAGGTGTTCGTGATCTCCTTCGTGGCCAATGTGTTGGTCGCAGCGTTCATCGTCTTCCTCGGTGACCAGCTCGGAGTCGGTGCGCAGCTGTCCACGGCCGTGGTGGTGGTGCTCGGCATCCGGATCTTCGGTAACGCGGCCGCCATCCGCCGTCATATCTTCAAAGCGTGACCATGCCCGGTGCCGAACGGCCGGCGGGGCCGCACGAGCCAGAACGTCCTGCGGCCGCCAGTGATCCGACCGCTCAGCCGACCTCTCAGCCGACCTCTCAGCCGACCTCTCAGCCGACCTCTCAGCAGACCTCTCAGCAGACCGCTCAACCGGCTTCTCAACCGGCTTCTCAACCGGCTTCTCAACCGGCTTCTCAACCGGCTTCTCAACCGGCTTCTCAACCGACCGCTCAACCGACCTCTCAACCGACCTCTCAACCGACCTCTCAACCGACCCCTGAGCCCACCTCTCAGCAGACGTCTCAGCCGACCTCTCAGCCCACCCCTCGCCGCCCCGGCCGGGCGCGCTCCACCGGCATCCGGGTCCTGGTCGCGGGACTCTGCGGTTTGCTCGGGTTCGCCCTCGTCATTCAGGTGCAGCGGACGGCGTCCGGGGACAACCTGGCGACGGCCCGGCCCGACGACCTGGTGCAGATCCTGGACGGGCTGCAGCGGCGCGAGGACGACCTCAACGGCGAGATCTCCGCACTGCAGGACACGCTGGGGCGGCTGAAGAGCAGCGGCGCCTCGTCGGAGGAAGCGCTCGCCGAGGCGCAGCGCCAGGCCGAGGCGCTCGGCATCCTCACCGGGACGGTGCCGGCAACCGGGCCGGGGGTGAGCATGGTCATTGCCGACCCGCAGAACCGGATCCCACCTGAGGTGCTGCTCGACGCGATCCAGGAGCTGCGCAACGCCGGAGCCGAGGCGTTCCAGGTCGGTGAGGTCAGGATCGGGGTCGACTCCGCGTTCACCGGGTCGGCCGGTGCGATCAAGCTCGACGGCACGCAGCTGACCGCGCCGTACACGATCGAAGCGATCGGCGATCCGCCCACATTGGCGGCCGCGTTGGCGATCCCCGGCGGAGTGCTCGACACGGTGCGCCGGGCCGGCGGAACGATGGACGTGTCGCAGTCCGACAGCATCGTCATCGACCAATTGCGCGTTCCGCGGACGGCCCTCTACGCTCGCCCGGCCGACGGCTGACCAGCCGCCGCGGGCCGGCGGGTGTTCGTCGGACGCTCAGAAACCAGCCGCGACACACCGACGACGGGGCTGACGCGGCAAGCGGACTCGCGGCGTTGGATGATCGTCTCGCCGTCGAGTGCGCACGCCGACCGACGCCCGCTCGTTCCTGCACCGGAAGGACCAGTCATCGTGATCCCAGAGGACCTGCGCTACAGCTCCGACCATGAGTGGATCCGCACGCTGCAGGGCGAGGGCCACGCGGACACGACCGACACCGACGGCATCACCGTCGCGCGGGTCGGCATCACCGACTACGCGCAGAACTCCTTGGGCGACATCGTCTTCGTCCAGATGCCGGAACCCGGCACCACGGTCGAACTTGGCGATTCCATCGGCGAGGTGGAATCCACCAAGTCGGTCTCCGACGTCTTCTCCCCGGTCACCGGGACGGTGCTGGCGCGGAACGACGCGCTGGATTCCACCCCCGAGGTGGTCAACAGCGACCCGTACGGCGATGGCTGGATGGTGGAGATCGAGCTTGCCGATCCCGCCCAGCTCGATGAGCTACTCGACGCGGCCGGGTACGCCGAAGTGATCGGCGAAGGCTGACGATCCGTTCGCACAGACCGGAGGATTGCGCCCGGCGCGCGCCCGGATCGGCGCGGTGCCGGCGAAGATCGAGACGGGCGACGGCGCCGTTGTCCATCTGCGGTGCGCTGGAGGGGAGCGGCACGGTACGGTCGTCCCACAGGGGACTTCCCACCATTCGGCCGTCGATCCCGCGACCGTTTTGTCCGGCCAGCCCCCGGGAGTGGCAGCAGGCGAGAGCGGGAACGTGCGCAGGCAAGACGAAGGAGTTTCTGGTGACTGAGAGCGACCGCGGTTCCGCGGCGTCGGATTCCACCTCGATCTTTGCCGGAGGATTGTTCGGCTCTGCGGAGGCGGAGACCAGTGAGGACGTCGTCGGACTGGACGGCCTGTCCGCTGGGTCTGCCCTGCTGGTCGTCAAGCGCGGGCCGAACGCCGGATCACGGTTCCAGCTGGACCGCGACAAGATCACCGCAGGTCGCCACCCCGAGAGCGACATCTTCCTCGACGACGTCACCGTTTCCCGCCGGCACGCCGAGTTCCGGCGCACGGCGGAGGGTTTCGAGGTCGCCGACATCGGCTCGCTGAACGGCACCTACGTGAACCGGGAACCGATCGAGGTGTCCAGCCTGTCCAACGGTGACGAGGTGCAGATCGGCAAGTTCCGGCTGGTCTTCCTGTCCGGCGACCAGGCCGAGGGTGACACCGGGTCATGACGCAGGCGAATCTGCCGGTCGCGATCAGGGTCATCGAGGTCAGCAGTGTCGTCCACGGCTAGCACCGCCACCATGTCTCCGGAGCCCGGTCGCTCGCTCAGCATCGGCTCGGTGCTCAGCCGGTTGAAGACGGAATTCCCTGACGTCTCCATCTCCAAGATCAGGTACCTGGAGACCGAGGGGCTGGTCACCCCGCACCGCACTCCCTCTGGCTACCGGCAGTTCACCACCGAGGACGTCGAGCGGCTGCGCTACGTGCTGGCGGCGCAGCGCGATCACTATCTGCCGCTGAAAGTCATCAAGGACCAGCTCGACGCGATCGATCGCGGCCTGGAACCGGCCACTCCGGCGGCCAGGCTGCCGCGCTCATTGGTGATGGCAGACGGCCCGTCGCCGGTTGATTTCGCCGCATCCGCCGAGGTTCGGGTCACCCGCGGCGAGCTGCTGGCGGAGACCGGCCTGAGCATGACGTCATTGGCAGAGCTGGAGCAGTTCGGGCTGGTCAAGGCCGGCCCCGGCGGGTATTTCGACGCCGATTCGGTGCTGATCGCCGGGACGGCGGCCGAACTGCTGGCGGTCGGGCTGGAGGCCCGTCACCTGCGATCGTTCCGCACCGCTGCCGACCGTGAGGCGACGCTGATCACCCAGCTGGTTTCCGCTCAGGCGCATCAGAAGGACCCGGATGCCAAGGAGCGGGCGGGTGCCGAAGCGGCCCGGTTGGCCGGGACAGTGCTGCGCATGCATTCGCACCTTGTCAAGGCCGGATTACGACGAGATCTCGGTCGTTGATGCTCCGCCGGGGGCGTGCGGCGTGGGCCCACGCACGCGTACGTCGACGTGTAGCGTTCGTCGTGAAGGAGAAAGGCTGACCGAGATGATCGAGATGCGGATCGTCGGCGTCCGGGTCGAAATGCCCAACCAGCAGCCGATTCTGATGCTGACCGAGGTGGATGGCCCGCGCAGTCTGCCGATCCTGATCGGCTCGGCCGAGGCCACCGCGATCGCCATGCACCAGCAGGGAGTGCGGCCGGCGCGGCCGTTGACCCACGACCTTCTCGGTCACGTCATCACCGCACTGGGCCGTTCCGTGGTGCAGGTCCGGGTGGTCGACTTCCGCGAGGGCACCTTCTTCGGCGAACTCGCTTTCGACGACGGCACGACCGTCTCGGCGCGCCCCTCCGACGCGATCGCTCTTGCCGTCCGGGCGGAGATCCCGGTGTTCGTCGACGAAGCCGTACTGGCCGAGGCGGGTATCGTGGTTCCCCCGGACGACGCCGCGGATGCCAGCGACGACAGTGCGGACGACGGTGACGCCGAGGACGAGGTCGAGCGGTTCCGTGAGTTCCTCGACTCCATCTCGCCCGACGACTTCGGCGGCGAGCAGAAGCCGTAGTCGGTATCGCAAGTCACCGGCCCGGCGCGTTCGCCCGCCGGCCGCTGGCGCAGGGTCAGCGATGCTGGTACTCGTTCGCACTAACGGTGAAGCTCAGGTTGAGGACACGCCGCGCCAGACGTTGACCGGTGCCTGGCGCGGGCTTACCGTCAGGGCAAGTCACGTCGATGTGATTTGGCCGGTTGGGTCCTGATAGGTGGTTCGGACAGCGCTGGTTGACGCGGGTTGGTGCGGCACGGTTGACCCCGTGCACGCAAGAAAGGGTGGCGCAATGCCCGACCAGGAGCAGGGTGCGCTCTTTCCCAACACCTCGCTGCCCGACGAGTTCGCCGGCTATCGCGGACCGACGGCCTGCACGGCGGCCGGCATCACCTACCGGCAGCTCGACTACTGGGCGCGGACCGATCTGGTGGTCCCGACGGTGCGCGGCGCCAGCGGTTCCGGCAGCCAGCGCCTTTACTCCTTCAAGGACATCCTGGTTCTCAAGGTCGTCAAGCGGCTGCTGGACACCGGGGTCTCGTTGCAGAACATCCGGGTGGCGGTCGAGCACTTGCGGGCGCGTGGCGTGGACGACCTGGCCGGGGTGACGCTGTTCTCCGACGGTACGACCGTGTACGAGTGCACCTCCCCGGAGGAGATCGTCGACCTGCTGCAGGGCGGCCAGGGTGTGTTCGGGATCGCCGTGGGTGGCACCATGCGCGAGGTCACCGGCTCGCTGGCTAAGTTCCCCGTGGAGCGGGTGGAAGGGGACCGGGTTGTGCCGGTCACCCAGGACGAGCTGTCCCAGCGCCGGCAGGCACGCACCGCCGGCTGACTCGGTGGCTGAGTGCTCGGCGATGTTCCGTCCGGTCTGGTGCGCGATGGCGCGACAGTGGTGTCCGCGTCGGACTGGGGCTCGCCGATGTGTAGCCTGCCTCCCACGTCGCCCTGGCGTGAGAACGCCGAACCTCGGTAGGGGTCCGGTTCAGCGGCCCGCGGCGAACGTCGGATTCGGGCATCTCATGGGTGGCGCGGAACTCGCGACCGGCGATCCCTGCAAGATGAGGTCTTAAGGCCCTTCTGACGTTGTCCTGCGACCCGAAAGGGCCGCACATCTTGATCATGGCCTTGCCAGGCGGGGTGCGAGCAGCGGCGCAGGCGCTACCGAGCGATACGGGCACTGTGGCTCCTTTCATTAGGTTACCTAATGAGCTAAACTAAGGACATGCTCACTGAGACCGTCACTCCTGTCGCTGTTGCTGCCGCGACCGGTGAGTCGGCGGCCAACGAGCCGACGACTGACGACCTCGACATCGCAACGCTGCGGGCGGCGGTGCTGGTGCTGGCCCGCAGGTTGCGGCAGCAGGTCGCCGGCGACGAGATCTCCTCCACCGAGGGCGCAGTGCTCGGACATCTGGGACGCTGCGGGCCGATGACGCCGGGGCAGCTCGCCCGCGCAGAGCACATCCAGCCGCCGTCGATGACGAGGGTGATCGAGCTGCTGGAGCGGCGGGGTTTCGTTCGCCGCGCACCGCATCCGACGGATGGCCGGCAGATACTGGTGACCCGTACCGAGGCCGGCGATGCGTTTGTCCAGGCCTCCAGGCAAGTTCGTTCCGCCTGGTTGCGGGAGCGGATCGACCAGCTCGAGCCAGCCGACCGGCAGGCGCTCGCGGCCGCCACGGAAGCGTTCTCGCGCCTGGCGGCGATGCCATGAGCCTGCTGACCAGGGGACGGCGCGTGCTGGGTCACCGGCCCGCTTCGCAGATCGCTCCAACCCGCCGCGGGGCTCCGCGGACGCACCTCACGACCGCACCTCTCGATCGCTGTGCGGTGACGGACGGACGGACCGCTCGCTCGTTGTCGACGCCACCGATCGTCCCGCCGCGCTCCGTCGCCGACGGGAAGTACGTCACCGACCCGAGATTGCCGGATCCCGTCCAGACACGGACCGCCGCTGACGGCACGACAGTCGCTCGCTCGGGGTCCGCGACGGTCGATTCATCCGACCGGCTGCCGAGCACTCAGCGCGCCACCGACCCCGCGGTCCCGTCGACGGCTGGCCCTGCCCTCGCCGATCGCGCCGAGCCGGCGGCCTCCGCCGAAACCGCCGCCCCGGTCGACGACCCGGGAGTCGCCGCCGATGCAGTCCCGGACCCCGCGGCCCGACCGTCGACCTTTGCCGCGCTGCACATCCGCAACTACCGGCTGTTCTTCTCCGGGCAGGTGGTGTCCAACACCGGCACCTGGATGCAGCGCATCGCTCAGGACTGGCTGGTCCTGCAGATCACCAACTCGCCCTTGGCGGTCGGGATCACCACTGCTCTGCAGTTTCTCCCGATGCTGCTGTTCGGGCTGTGGGGCGGGCTGCTGGTCGACCGGTACCCCAAGCGCCGGCTGCTGCTGATCACCCAGACCGCGATGGGTTCGCTCGCTGCGATGCTGGCCGCACTCACCTTGGTCGGCGTTGTCCAAGTCTGGCAGGTGTACCTGATCGCGTTCGGGCTGGGCCTGGCCACTGTCGTGGACAACCCTGCACGGCAGACGTTCGTCAACGAGATGGTGCCCAAGGCGCTGGTCCGCAATGCGGTCAGCCTGAACTCCGGCAACTTCCAGCTCGCCCGGATGGTCGGGCCGGCGGTGGCCGGGGTACTGATCAGCGTGATCGGGATTGGCTACGCGTTCGCGTTCAACGCGGTCAGCTATTTGGCGGTGATCGCCGCGCTGGGCGCCATGCGGGTCCGCGACCTGCAAAAGCAGCCGCTGGCGCCGCGCGGGCCCGGTCAGCTGCGTGAGGGGCTGCGGTACGTCTGGCGCACGCCTGCTCTGCTGTGGCCCGTCGTGCTGGTGTTCTTCGTCGGCACCTTCGGCTACAACTTCGCCATCATCCTGTCCGCCTACACCAAGAACGTCTTCGACGCCGGCGCCGACGTCTACGGGTTGCTCAACAGCATGCTCGCGCTGGGTTCGGTGGCGGGGGCGCTGATGGCCGCGCGCAGGGTGGCGACCCGGTTGTGGGTGCTGTTCGCGGCGGCCGCCGGGATGGGACTCGGCCTGGTGCTGCTGGGCCTGACGCCGTGGTTCATCCCCTTCGTGGTGCTGCTGGTGGCGGTGGGATTCATCTCCGTCACCTTCAACACGCTGGGCAACACGACGGTCCAGCTGGCCAGCGACCCCGAGCTCCGCGGCCGGGTGATGAGCCTGTACATGCTGGTCTTCATGGGTGGCACGCCGGTCGGCTCGCTGATCGTCGGAGCCATCACCGATCGCTGGGGCGCGCCTGTCGCGCTGGTGCTGACCGGCACGGTATGCGTTCTTGCGGCGGGCGTCGCCGCGGTGCTGGCCGCCCGATCGGCCGGTATCTCGGTCCATCTGAACCTGCACCGCGGGATGCGCCGGCTCGCGTCCGTCGAGCGGCCATCGTGAGTTCTCCGGACTGCTGATTCCGGACATGTCCGGGGATCCAGGCGGCTCAGCCGATCGTCACCCGGACATGGCCGAGCACGCTGTGCCCGCCGAGGCGGACGACGGCTGCACCGGGCCGGACCGGATTTCCCCTGCGTCGTTCGACAGTCGATCGCTTACCCAGCCACGCGGTTCCGGTGTCGATCAGGTTGGTCCCCGGCGAGACGAAGACCTCGACCTTGCCCAGCCTCGAGTTGGCGATGACGTCGATGACGGAACCCTGAGGCAGATCGCGGAGGTCGATCACGGCCGCGCCGAGGGTGACATCGACCTGCTGCGGGCCGGCGGAAGGGTCCGGCCGGCGACGGATCTTGCTGAGGAACACTTTCGCCGGCGGCGTGGCGAAGCCGGGGGCGGCCGGCGCGAAGGCCGGCAGCACGGATTGTGCGGCCTGGGGAAGGTCGGCGAGCAAGGGAGCGAGCTCGGCACCGGTGCGGGCGGCGTAGGCGCGCGCCACCCGGTCCTCGTGTTCGGGCCAGGTCAGCCGGCCCTCGCTCACCGCGGTGTTCAGCGCGGCGGCGGCACGGTCGCGGTCGACATCGGAGATCCGCAGTTCGAGTTCATGCATGTCCGCATTCTATGGCGTCAGAATGGTGTCATCAAGACACCATTTGATGCATTGTGACGTCACGGACCCTGTTGGCGACTGCGGACCTTGTTCCCTCGCGGGAGGGGCTTCTGGCGAGAAGTACGTGGCCTGAGACGCGAGGGAGGTGCCCTGGCGACTGTGCTCCAGTGCGGCGACGAGCAGATCCACGTCCTCCCAAAGGAAAGAGCTGCTGACGCTGGGCGATCAGTGGGACCGCGGCTCTCGTAGGGTCGCCTGGTGAAAACCACCCGGCTTCGTGTCACCCTGCTCGGCGTCGAGCCCGCGGTCATGCGAGTGATTGACGTGCCCGCCGTCAGCACGCTGCCGGAGTTGCACGAACTGCTGCAGGCAGCGGTGGGGTGGACCGACAGCCACCTCCACCAGTTCGTGACGGGCGAGGCGCGGTACGGCGTACTGGATCTGGACGCGATGGAGGACGAGCGGGACGAGGCGGGGGTCCTGCTGTCGGACCTCCCGGCTCGCTTCACCTACTTGTACGACTTCGGCGATGGGTGGGACCACACCATCGAGGTCATCGGTCGCGGGGATGACGAGCCCGGCTGCCGCTACGGCGAGGGCATGTGTCCGCCCGAGGACGTCGGCGGCGTGGGAGGCTACGCCGAACTGCTGGCGGTCCTGGCAGATCCCGCTCACGAGGACCACCGCCACATGCGGGAGTGGGCAGGCGAGTTGGTCGACTTCGACCTCGCGACCACGGATCTACTCGTCCGGCAGACCGTGGGTGTGGTCCCGGCGAGCGTGCGGTTGGTCCTGGACATGGCGAAGGACGGCGCGAAGCTGACCCCCGGCGGGCGGCTGCCACGGGCGTTCGTCCGGGAGGTGCAGGAACACCGGCCGCGCTGGCACCACTTCGGGCGCCCGGCCGCGACGGAGGACGACCTCTTACCGCTGTCTGCGCTGCACGATGTGTTGCGACGCGTCGGTTTGCTGCGGTTGAGTAACGGCGTCCTGCGGCCGACCCGGGCCGCGGCCGATGATCTGCAAGTGGTGCGCCGGCTCCGGTCGTGGTTCCTGCCCGACGACGGGTTCGAGGCCATCCTGGCCGGAGTGACCGTCGCCGTCCTGGCGACCAACGGTCCGCTGCCGTCGACTGAACTCGCTCTCAAGGTCTTCCCGATGCTCGGGCATCGGTGGGTGACAGACGGGCATCCGTTGACCGAAACAGACGTGCGGATGTCGATCGCCAGGTCCACATCGGTGCTCACCAGTCTGGATCTGATCGAGACTGATTGGCCGCAGTATCGCGCGGGGCCGTCTGCACGCACCCTGCTGCCCCGGGCGACGGCGCTGGCGCACTTGTGGTCCGTGTCGCCCAAGTGAAGGGGCTCGGGCAGATGTCCGAGCTTGTCACAGTTCGGTGTCACAGCTCGGTGTCACAGCTGCTGTGCGGTGCCTTCGGTGTTGACGCGGTTGCGGCGGCCGGGATCGCATCACCTCGAGGGGGGTTGGCGATGCCTCCCGACCAGAACGCATCCCAGACCCTGTCGTGGAGCAGATCACCTACCTGCCGTTTCTCCGCAGGCTCGATGAACTCCAGACGACCTTGCTCGCTTCAGTTCCCCGGTGACCATGTATTCCCCTTCTCGGTATTGCCTTTCTCGGCCCGCCACCTGCTGTCGAGCGTTCTACGGTCGCTGTGACACCCATCGCGGGAACGGCGTCAGCAGGCCGACCGGCTGGTACCGTCGGGCTCGTCACCGACCCCCCGCGGGAGAGTCCGGAAGCCGTCGAGGTCGCGGCCACGGACGCCGAAGGAGCAAGCCCTCCCCGCCAATCTCTCAGGCCACCGAACCGCAGGGGACAGACACCTCTGAAAGAGGGTGCTCGGCCGGTTTGCCGGCCGTTCTCCTCGCCGACGGGGCAAACCGCGCGAGCGGTGAAGCTCTCAGGCTCCGATGACAGAGGGGGAGGCCGGGTCCGCCCGGTACGGCACTCGTCATCCGTCCGTGGTGGTCACCACCGCAGACGCGGAGATCCCGGCGCGCCGGGCAAGAGGTGGAGACCATGGGCACAGACCACATGACCGCAGCCGCACCGGTCGACCGCGGCGCGTCCGTCGGCGACGGCGCCCCCGCGTCGGTGCACTTCGCCGATCGGCACATCGGTCTCGACGCTCCGGGCCTCGCCACGATGTTGCACCTACTGGACCGGCCGAGCCTGGACGGACTCGAGCTCGCCGCGGTGCCGTCGATCATCCGTCATGCCAGCCCGCTCGAACTTCCACCGCCCGCCTCCGAGGCCGAGGCGCTGTTCGAACTGCGGGCACTGGCCGCACGCAACACCCCGATGGTCCAGATGATCGGGATGGGCTACCACGACACCCTCGTGCCTGCGGTGATCAAGCGCAACGTGCTGGAGAACCCGGCCTGGTACACGGCCTACACGCCATACCAGCCGGAGATCTCCCAGGGCCGGCTGGAGGCGCTGCTGAACTTTCAGACCGCGGTCGCCGACCTCACCGCGCTGGAGATCGCCAACGCGTCCATGCTCGACGAGGCCACCGCGGCCGCCGAGGCGATGACGCTGATCAAGCGGACGGCGAAGTCCAAGTCCAGCAGGTTCGTGGTGGACGCAGACACGTTGCCGCAGACCATCGCGGTGATCCAGACCCGCGCCGAGCCGATCGGTATCGAGGTCGTGGTCGCGGACCTGTCACTCGGCGCGGAGGGGCTGCCGGTGGGTGACTTCTTCGGCCTGCTGCTGTCCTACCCGGGCGCTTCCGGCGCGGTACGTGATCACGCCGAACTGATCGAGGCCGCGCACCAGCGGGAGGCGAAGGTCGTTGTCGCCACCGACCTGCTGGCCCTGACGCTGCTGCGCCCGCCCGGCGAGATCGGCGCGGACGTCGCGGTCGGATCGTCGCAGCGGTTCGGCGTGCCGCTCGGGTTCGGCGGCCCGCACGCGGCGTTCATCGCGGTCCGTCCGGAGCTGCAACGGCAACTCCCCGGCCGGCTCGTCGGCGTTTCCCACGATTCCGCGGGCACCACGGCCTTCCGGCTCGCGCTGCAGACCCGCGAGCAGCACATCCGCCGCGAGAAGGCGACCTCCAACATCTGTACGGCCCAGGTGCTGCTGGCCGTGATGGCCTCGATGTATGCCGTGTACCACGGACCGGACGGGCTGAAGGCGATCGCCGAACGGATCCGCGGCAACGCGCTGTGGCTGGCCGCCACGCTCCAGGCCGGTGGCTTCGAGGTCGAGCACCGACTGTTCTTCGACACCGTCCGGGTCGGGGTCCCGGGTCGCGCGACGGAAATCGTCGCGGCCGCTCGGGAGCAAGGCGTCAACCTGTGGCCTGCCGGGGACGACGCGGTGCAGATCAGCGTGTCGGAGGCGACCACCGGCACGCACCTGACGGCCGTGGTCGAGGCCTTCGGGCTGGCCGCGGGGTCCGTGGCCTACTCGCCGCTGATGCCGACGGCGGTGACGCGCACCAGCGAGTACCTCACCCACCCGGTGTTCCACACGCATCGCAGCGAGACCGCGATGATGCGTTACCTGCGCCGTCTGTCGGATTCCGACCTGGCGCTGGACCGGTCGATGATCCCGCTCGGTTCCTGCACGATGAAGCTGAACGCCGCCACCGAAATGGAGGCGGTCACCTGGCCGGAGTTCGCGGGTCTGCACCCGTTCGCGCCGGTCCAGGACGCCGCCGGCCTGCTTGAGTTGGTCGACCAGCTCTCCGGCTGGCTGTGCGAGATCACCGGCTACGCGGCCGTTTCGCTGCAACCCAACGCCGGTTCGCAGGGCGAGCTGGCCGGGTTGCTGGCGATCCGCGCGTACCACAGGTCCCGCGGTGACGAGGGCCGCACCGTCTGCCTCATCCCGGCGAGCGCGCACGGCACCAACGCCGCCAGTGCGGTGATGGCCGGCATGCGGGTGGTGGTGGTCGCCACCGACACCCGCGGCAACGTGGACATGACCGACCTGCGCGCCAAGATCGACAAGCACGCCGACGAGCTGGCCGCGATCATGGTCACCTACCCTTCCACCCACGGGGTTTTCGAGGACACCATCACCGATCTGGCGGATGCGGTGCACGCCGCCGGCGGTCAGGTCTCCGTCGACGGGGCGAACCTGAACGCACTGGTCGGGGTGGCCCGGCCGGGCGCCTTCGGCGGCGACGTGTCACACCTGAACCTGCACAAGACGTTCTGCATCCCGCACGGCGGGGGAGGGCCGGGCGTCGGGCCGGTCGCCGTCGCCGCGCACCTGGCGCCGTTCCTGCCGAACCACCCGTTGGCTCCTTCTGCAGGCCCCGCGACGGGGATCGGCGCGGTCGCCGGGGCGCCGTGGGGATCGGCCTCCATCCTGCCGATCAGCTGGGCGTACATCCGGATGATGGGCGCCGATGGTCTCCGGCGGGCCACGCTGGCCGCGATCGCCTCGGCCAACTACATCGCGCGGCGGCTCGACGAGCATTTCCCGGTGCTGTACACGGGCGAGGGCGGGTTCGTCGCGCACGAATGCATCCTGGACGTCCGGCCGATCACCCTGGCGACCGGCGTCACCGTCGACGATGTGGCAAAGCGGTTGGCGGACTACGGGTTCCACGCGCCGACCATGTCGTTCCCGGTGCCGGGCACGCTGATGGTCGAGCCGACCGAGAGCGAGGATCTGGCCGAGATCGACCGGTTCTGCGACGCGATGATCGCGATCAAGGGCGAGATCGACCGGGTCGGCTCCGGGGATTGGCCGGTGACGGACAACCCGCTGCGCGGCGCGCCGCACACCGCCGCGGCGCTGGCCGGTGACTGGGAGCACCCGTACTCGCGGTCCGAGGCGGTGTTCCCGGCCGGGGTGTCGCCGGCGCACAAGTACTTCCCCGCGGTCGGCAGGATCGACGGGGCGTTCGGTGACCGTAACCTGGTCTGCTCCTGCCCGTCGCCGGAGGCGTACGCGTAGCGAGGAACGAGCGGAGCGGGAGCCGACCAAATAGCACAGCGGCGTACCCGCACTTCATGTCGCCGTGCGAGGAACGAGCGAAGGCGGGAGCCGACCAATCAACACGGAGGCGTACCCGCACTTCATGTCGCCGTGCGAGGAACGAGCGGAGCGGGTGGCCGCCATCAGGTGATCACCGTTTGGGGACCGAGCAGGGTTGTGGCGACTGTTGGCGGTCCCTGAGTCGTGATCATGAGCCGGCCCCGGTCGCGACATGCTGATCATGAACCCCGTCCCGGTCCGACAACAGTGATCATGAACATGACGCGGTCGCCTGAGCCCTGGGCCGAGGCAACCGTCACAGGTCGACGACGACCTCCTCCAACGGCTGCGCGGAACACACCAGGACGTTGCCGTCCGCGGGTGGGTCGATCAGCGGCGGGTCGTAGCTCACCGTGCCGGCCAGCAGTCCCGCCTCGCAGGTGTGGCAGATGCCGGTACGGCAGGACCAGCGCGAAGGCACGTCGCACGCCTCCGCCAGTTCGAGCAGGCTGCCCACGTCGTCACGCCACGGCACCGTCAGGCCGCTACGTGCGAAGGTGACGTCGGGACCGGTTCCGGGCCGACCGCGCGGCTGGTGCACCGGAACCAACGGTCCGCCGGCGATCCCCGGGGTGATGGCGGCGCCGGCGCCGAAGACCTCGGTGAGAACCCGGGCGCGGTCAAGGCCGAGTCCGACCAGCGCGGCGCGAACGTCGTCCATGAAGGCCGCCGGTCCGCAGATGTACGCGCGGGCGCCGCGCGGGATCGGCAGGGCGGCGAGCAGGTCGCCGGTCAACCGGCCCGCATGCTGGTAATCCCGGCCGGGCACGTCGCCGGGTAGCGGTGCGCTATAGCAGATCTCGACCCGCGCGTGCGGAAGCCGGGCGAGCAGGGCGGCGGCCTCCGCGGCGAATGGATGTTCGCGGCTGTTCCTGGCACCGTGCAGCCACCAGACCTCACGCTCGGACCCGGCGCCCACCAGCGCATGCAGCATGGCCAGCACCGGGGTGGCGCCGATGCCCGCGGACAGCAACAGCACTGGATCGTCACCGGTGGCGAGGGTGAACCGCCCGCGCGGCGCCGCCACATCCAGGGTCGCCCCGACGCGCAACCGGGTGTGCATGAAATGACTCACCACCCCACGGGTTTCCAGCTTGACGCTGACCCGGTAATCGGCCGCGCCGGGCGCACCGGACAACGAGTAGCTCCGCGATGTGGGCCGCTGCGGCTCGCCCAGCCGCAGCCTGACCGCAACGAACTGCCCTGGCAGCGCGGCAGGCAACGGCTGGCCGTCCACGGCAGCGAGCCCGAGGGACACCACCGAGTCGCTCTCTCGGATGACCTCCGTCACCGTCACCTGCCGGAATCCGGTCCAGGCCACCGGAGGGGAGGCGGCGTCGTCGGTGAGCCCGACGTTCCCGGTGACGCCTTCCCCGGCCGAGAGAATGGCCTCGAACGATCCCCGCCACCCGGGGCTGAGTGCCGGGATGCGGAGCGCCCGCGCCACCTCGCCACGGTCATGCCCGGGGAGATAGAGCAGGGCGTCGATCTCGGCAACGCTCATCCGCTCCGGGCTCCGGCCCACCCTGATGATCGAATCCCCGGCCTCGACCACGCCCTCCCGCAGGACCCGGAGGTAGAAACCCGGTCGTCGATGGGACACCAGCAAGGCGGGCAATCGCGGTTCGTTCAGCCGGAGTCCTACGCGGTAGCAGGTCACCCGCGGCTGGCTGACCTCGAACACGGCGTCGCCGATCCGGTAGCGGTCGCCGATGCAGACGGTGTCGTCCGCGAGGCCGTCGACGGTGAAGTTCTCCCCGAATTGGCCCGATTGCAGCGGGTCGGTGCGGAGATCGTCCCGACCGAGGTGGTCCCGCCAGTGGTCGTAGGAATCCAGCTGGTACACCAGCAACGCGCGATGGGGGCCGCCGTGTCCGGAAAGGTCGCCCTGCCCGTCACCGTCGATATTGAGCGCCCGCACCCGTTGCGGGCCATGAACCGGCTGCTTCCACACACCGGTGTGCACGGTCCGCCCGCGCCATGACACGTCACGCGGCCGACCTACATTCACCGCCAACAGCGTGCCGACCGGCACCGTGTCATCGGCCATGCATGACGATAAGCGGATCACCGGCAATTCGGGCAAGCCGCTGCGGACCGACAACCGCGGACCGACAACCGCGGGCCGACAACCGCGGGCCAACAACTGCGGGCCAACAACCGCGGACCAACAACCACTGGCGAACCGGTCACGTCGGCCCGAGGACTACCGTCAATCCATGGACCGGCGGCTCATCGGAGCGCTGTTGGTGGTGGTGGTGCTCAGCGCTGCCATCGTCATTCCTCCGCTGGTCACCGGAAGTCGCGTCGCCGGATCGGCGTCGCCCATCGACCTGCCGGATCCGCCCGGTGTCGGCGACTGTCTGCTCAACCCGTTGCGCACCACAGAAAGTCAGGAGCTCACCGACGGGACAACCGTGGACCCAGCCGGCTACCCAGCACGCCGGCAGGAAACCGTCAGCGCAACAGCCGCGTTCGGGCCGTGTGACGGCCCGGTGTCCGGCGAAGTGGTGCAGGTTGTCAACGCCGGCGGCGACCCGCTGGCGCGGAGGATGGCTGCTGCGGCGTCCGACGAGGGGTGCCGGTCGGCGACCGCGGCGTACACGGGTCTGCTGGAGGTGATCCGCCAGTTGACCAACCCGCCGGGCCCGTTCCCTGCGGTCCGCTGGGATCCGACAGTGAACGTTCGCCACGTGTGGGTGCAGCCGGAGGCGGTGCAGCGGGCAGCGGGCCGCACATGGCTGGCATGCGTGGTGACGCCGCCACGACCCGTCCGCTACCTGGGTCGGGTGGCCGGGGCCTTCGCCGGTCATTCGCTTCCCGACCAATTCGGGGTGTGCTGGCTGCAAGCGGATGTCAGCGCGGCGGCCACATTCGTGGATTGCTCCGAACCCCACCGATCGGAACTGGTGTCGGTCGGATCGGTGAGCGCTCATTCGAACGTCGCGGCGCCGGACGTCAGCGCGTCGTGCGAGCGACTGGCTTCACGAATCGTCGGCAGGGACGATCCGACGGCGGGTGGTGTCTTGACCGTCGGAGTCGATCCTGAGGAACTGCCCGCCCGCTTGACGAGCGGTCGGAACGTCGACCTCACGTGCTTCCTGACCGTCACCGACGATCGCCGACTGGTGGGAACGCTCGTAGGCCTGGACGACCGGCCCGTTCCGTTCGAATCGTGACTGACGCGAACCCGCCGCCACCAGGCTGACCTGAGTCGGCTGATTCTCCCCGGCACCGCACGGGCGCGGTTATCGTGACCGGATGGACCGTCGGCTCGCCGGACTCGTGGTCCTGGTGGTGGTGTTGGTCGCCGCGACGGCACTGCCGGGCTTCTCCGGACGCAAGGTGGCGGGTGTGCCGAGCGCCAAGGTCTTTCCCGACCCCCCAGCTGCCGGCGATTGCGCGCTCTCGCCGCTGGACGGCGCGGTGCGTAACTCCGGCAGTCGGACCCCGGAGGTAGACGTCACCGCCGTTACCTGGGGGAGTTGCGCCGGTGAGGTTTTCGGCGAAATCGTCGACCCGGGCTTCGCGGGCGCGGCGGCCGGGCCCACGAATCCCGGGTACACGAATTCGAGCTCAGAGCGCCGGCCAGGGCGCTGCTCCCGGGCAGTCGCCGCGTTCGCCGGGCTGAATCCAACCTCGCCAAGACCGACGGTTCCGGGAGCGCCCCTCTTCGAGCACATCTCGTGGGCGCCGACCCTGGGATTCGATCCTTACCGGGTGGTGCCCGGCCAGGAGGAGCGTGGGACCGGAAGAACGTGGTCCCGATGCCTGGTGGCACCGATAGTCCACAGGTCGTACCAGGGAACGCTGGCTCAAGCGTTCCAGACGGGTCGGATGCCCGGGGAATTCGGATTGTGTTGGAGTGGAACGGATCTGGACCGGGCGATCGATCTGATTCGCTGCGATGAACCGCATGCTGCCGAGCTCCTGGCAACGGCTTTCGTCGACGACCGCTCGTTGGTGACCCGCGACGACTATCAGCGGACGTGCGGTCAGATGGCCGCGTTGATCATGCGCACCGACGCCCCGATCCTTGGCGGCGAATTGACGGCGGTGATCGATCCGGTGACCTCTGACGGGGAGAGTCTGCCGACCTCCCCGCAGACGGTCGGATGTTTCGTCGTGTCGGCGGACGAAAGGCTGCTCGATCAGACCGTGATCGCGTTGGACGATCGGCCGGTGCCGTTCGCAGCCTGACCGATCACATCGGCAGCATGAGCTGACGTGATCTACCCAACGATCGGTCCGATCCGCGGTGCTGTGCATCTCTGGCCACCACGCCGCTGTCCGTCACCGAAGAAGCCGCCTTAGCGCGGATTTCCGCACAGTTGGTTGGCGCAAGGGCTTAGGCGTATTCGTAGCGGAGTGTGCGGTTTCCCCACCAGGGGACGGTGGTGTCGGTGGGGAGTTCGGCTTGGCGGAGGACGGGTGAGTAGGCGCGGCGGTCG
>JBBQGJ010000103.1:0-18018 GCA_038322925.1 Mycobacteriales bacterium | reverse complement strand
TCGATTTCCAGCCCATCGAGTTGCCGTGGCTGCGGGAGTCGGTCAAGGACTGGGCCCGCAGCCACCGGGCCCTACCTGCAGCGGCTCCGCGCGACGTTGCACGCCTGCCGGGCCGCATCCCAGACCCTGACCGCCGCCGGACGCGTCGACCCGACCCACCTGGGTGCCGCCGACTTCACCCGCATCGTCGACGCCATGTCCGACCTGCGACGGGCCGCGACAGCTACAGCGCTCACCGCATGGGTTCACACCGAAGATCACGCGCCGTCGTCGTCTTGATCCATCACCGTGGACTCGACAGATCGTTCCTCCAGGACACGCCGGCGCACCGTCTCGACGTCCGAAGGACGGAACGACTCGTCGGCGGTCCACGGACCGGTGCCCTCGGTGAGGTCGATGATCCCGTCGTCCAGCCATGCGTACTTGCCGTCGACCAGTGCCGCCGAGAGTTTCTTGTCGGCGGCGTCCGTGTTGTCCCACAGAGCATGGAACAGCGCGTCGATCCGGACACGTGCCTGCTGGCAGAAGTAGTCCGCGAGCTCGCAGGCCTCGGCGCCGCGTGTGCCGCCCCGCTGCACGCGGATCTGCTCGGCCTTGACGATCGCGACCGACATGGCGAAGAGCTCGGCACCGATGTCGACGATCCGTCCGAGGAACGCCTGCTCGTACTCCAACTTCGCCTGCCATCGTGACATCCCGTAGAACGTGGAGCGGGCCAGCTTCCGGGCGCTCCGTTCCACGTAGCGCAGATGGGTGGCGAGGTCGCCGAACTCGGAGTAGCTGGTAGGGACGACGCCCTTGCCCACGGCGAGCTGCGGCAGCCACCTCGCGTAGAACCCCGCGGCCTGCAGCCCCGCCTTGGCCTTGTCCTTGAGCGCGACCTCCGGGTCGATGATGTCGCCGGCGGCCTGCAGGTGAGCATCGGTGGCCTCGCGGGCCAGCAGCAGACGCATGATCTCCGTGGAACCCTCGAAGATACGGTTGATACGCGAGTCGCGCAGCTGCTGCTCGGCGGGGACGGCGCGTTCGCCGCGCGCCCGCAGCGACTCGGCGGTCTCGTAGCCACGCCCCCCCCGCACCTGGACGAGCTCGTCGGCGACCTGATAGGCCATCTCCGTGGCGTACAGCTTGGCGATCGCCGATTCGATGCGGATGTCGTTTCGACCCTGGTCGACCATGATCGCGGTGATCTCCTGCAGGGCATCGAGCGCGAACGCCGTGGCCGCCATGAAGGCCAGCTTCTCGGCCACGGCGCCATGCTTGCCGATCTGGCGCCCGAAGGACATGCGCTCGGCCGCCCACTCTCGCGCGATCTTGGTGGACCACTTCGCATCGGCTGCGCTCATCGCGGGGATGGCGAGGCGCCCCGCGTTGAGGGTGCTGAGCGAGATTCGAAGGCCGTCCCCCTCCTTCCCGAGGAGGTTCTCCTTCGGGACCACGACGTCGAAGAAGCGCGTCACCCCGTTCTCAATGCCGCGCAGCCCCATGAACGCGTTGCGGTTCTCCACGGTGATGCCGGGGGAGTCCATCTCGACGACGAAGGCGGAGATGCCGCCCTTGTGCCCCTCGCTCGCTGGCACCCCCGCCATGACGACCACGAGCTCGGCGATGACTCCGTTGGTCGTCCACAGCTTCAGGCCGTTCAGGATGTAGCCGGTCCCGTCCGCGGTCGGCACCGCGGTGCTTTTCATCCGGGCGGCGTCGGAACCAAACCCGGGCTCGGTGAGCAGGAAGGCTGTGATGGCGCCCGTGGCGCAGCGCGGGAGGTACCTCTTCTTCTGTTCCTCGGTGCCGTAGTACCTCACCGGCTGCGGCACCCCGATCGACTGGTGGGCCGACAACAGCGTGGCGAGCGAGGCGTGCACCCGCGTGAACAGCATGAGAGCGCGGTTGTAGGTGCGCTGGGACAGACCAAGACCGCCGTACTCCTTGGGAATCTTCATCCCGAAGGCCCCGAGATCGGCGAGCCCCTTCAGCACGTGGTCCGGGATGACGGAGGTCCGCTCGATCTCGAAGCTTACTTCACGCCACTCGGTCTCGCACAAGACGCGGACCTTCTCGATGAAGGCGTCGCCCTCGGCCCGGACCTCGGCCGGCTCCTCGGGGAACGGGTAGATCAAGTCGAGGCGGAGCCGACCCAGGTACAGCTCCTTGCCGAACGACGGGAGGATCCACTCGGTCTGGCGACCGGCCTCGGCGACCTTGCGGGCCTCGAGCTCGGCCTGTCGGGTGGTGTCGTGCGCCATGATGGTTCTCCCTCGGTTGGTCTGCTGAATGGGTGTGGTGCTCATCATCGTGCAGTCATCCTAGCCGATCCAGTCAGTAATGACGATTTCCTCACGAAACTCTTGACTGGCCGGGTTCCCGCGTGTGACGATTTCGTCAGTACTCACCTTAAGGAGCAACAGATGACCAGTCACCACGGGACCCATGGACACTTTCGGTGAGATTGTCCCATAACTGGGGTCGTGGCACGGCCGTGTTCGATGACGAGAATCTGGTGTCCTGCGCGGGGCTGGTTCCGGTGATGGCGTTGGCCGAGCAGACCGGGTTGTCGGACCACGCCAAATAGGGAGCGTCGTTCGGGCACACGAAGATCGCGAACCGGCAGGTGCTGCGCAAGGGCTTGTCCCCGTTGGTCACCACTATCAGCACCCGCAGGTCCCGCGACGGTGAACCGGGATCCGGCTCCGCCGGGCGGCGTCGCCGCGCCTACTCCGTCTACCAGGTTGAGTACAGCCCGGGTGACGATTTCACCGAACATGTCGATCCCGCGGCGGCATTTCAGTTCCTTGGTGTTGTGCACGATCGCCTCGAACCGCAGCACATGTTCGCCTTTGGTGTACGCCTTCAACGTCAACCGCCCGAAGTGGACCTTGAAATTGGTCAGGTCGTAGACAGGTGTCTCGATCATGGCTGCGAGCCGGGCGGTCCACAGACGCGGTCGTGGTGCGGTCGTTGCTTCGCCCCGAAGATCGTCCGGAGCTTCGTCACGCTCAGCCGGGAACGGGTGCGGTCGACCACGGTGGCGAACAGTCTTTGCATCCTCTTGCCGTCGGCGAACAGCAGGTTCCGAGAATCCGGGGGTGGCGGGAGGCTCGTCTCTTCGGTTACGTAGAGGAGCAAGTCCATGCACAGCACACCCAATCCGTCCAGGATCCGGTTCACCGGGCCGCTGACACCGTTCGCCCCCGGGTTGGTCGATGAGCCCGTCCGCCTGGGCTATCCGGTGTCGACGGCTATGATTACGCCGACAATTGGAACCGCAATCCCGCCCCCACCAGCACTTCTCGCCACAACATCGGCATAATCCGGAGGTCGCCATAAGTTTCATTCTCTTGAGCTATCGGACGGTATCTGTTGGGGGACACCATGCTTCTTGTTGTGCACATGTCTTCGACGGTGGGTGTGAGGGTCGTGTGACGGTGGCCGTTCGGGCGGCGCCGAGGTGCCGGGCGAGTTGTTCGCGCAGTTCCTGGTTCTCGCTGCGCAGCCGGGTGATCTCTTCTCGGTGGGTGTGGACTTGCTGGCGGAGCGAGTCGGTGGAGGCTCGCTCGGCGGGCGGCAGGACGCCGGGCCGGCCGGTCGTGGCGTCGCGGAGCGGTCGATCTCCCGGCGGAGCGTGGGTTGGCGGTAGAGCCAGGAACGGGACACTCCGGCCGTCTCGGCGACACGGCTGAAGGTGACCGGGTCGCCGCGTTTCGCCCTCCGTTGCAGGGTGCTCTCCGCACGGCGGAGGGTCGCCTGGTGTCGGGCCCGCGCTGCCTCGCGGAGCCGTTCCACCCGGTCAGCCATCCTGTCCCCGCTCGGTGCGCAGCGACTGCAAGGAGGTGATGATCTTGTCGAGGTTGATCAGCACCGTCCGGTGGTTGGCGGCCTGCCGTCGACGGCCGGCGCCCTCGGCGGCCCCCAAGAGCTCGCGGGTGAGTTCGGCCTGCTGCTGGTGGACGGGCAGGAACTCGGCGGTCGTCTGGAAATCCGGGCAGGTCAAACATGCATTGGGGTGCGGGCAGTCCTGCTGGGGCGGCCGGCCGCAGTAGCCGTTGGGCAGGGTGTCGGCGGCGCGGGAGAGTCGGTGTTTGACCCACTCGCCGTCCGCGGTGACCGCCTGCGGATCGAAGCCGAGCAGGCGGGGACCTGCACGTCGACCCGGGTCTGGCGGTACCGTTCGAACTCGGCGCGGATGGTGGTGTCGTGCAGCCGGGCGTAGACGGCGGTCATGTCCGGGCTGGCGCGGCCCAGTAGTCGTTGGATGACGTGTTGGGGAACCCCGGAGTTGATCAGTCTGGTGCCGAACGTGTGCCTGAATTGATGGATGGTAACTGTTGCGGCGCAGCCTGTTTTGTCATGCAGGCCGATGCGCTCCTGCCAGGACGCGAAGGCCTTGCGCAGCGTCTCGTAGGGTACCGGCTGGTCCGGGTCGGACCGCGACGGGAACAGCCACGCCGACCCGTCGGGGCAGTGCTCGCGGACGTGGTCTTGCTGGAGGCGGATCGCCTCCACCGCCCTGGCCGACAGGGGTAGTTGGTGTTCGGCGCGCATCTTCGAGCTGGCGAACCGCAGGCACGGCCAACCGGCGCTGTCGAACAGCAGCGGGTCGAACGGCAGAGCGCACGCGTCTCCGGCCCGCAGACCGGTCTCCGCGATCAGCACGATCAGGCTCCGGTAGGGCTGGCGGAGCCCAGCGAGGATCTCCGTCGATTCCAGTTGGCCCATCACGAACTCGGGGATGAACCGGGGCAGTGTCCGGCGCCGGCCGGACAGTTCCTCCGGGTAGATCGTCGCCCCGACGGGGATCGTCGGTACCCAGCCGTAGCGGCGGTTTTCCTCCAGGAACCCGCGGAGGAACACCCGCGACAACACCTTGGTCGATTCGGCCAACGGCAGCTGCGCCAGAGAGCCCAGGTACCGTTCCAGCAGCGCCCGGTCGATGTCCTCAGGCCTGGCCGTCGGCGGCTCACCCGCGGCCAGGAAACGCGAGAAGCGTTTGAGCGCCATCGCTCCGGCGCAGATCGTGTTGAAGGCGCAGCCGATGGAAAGTCGTTGCCGAGCCCAGCGTTTCGCGGCTTTCCGCAGCCCACGACTGGCCGATCCCGGCGAAGCTGACCGCGGTCCGGCCACGGGCGGCGGGCACCCCCAACTCGCCGGCCCGCCAGTCGTCAGCGGCATACCGACGTTCCACGTCGTCGCCGCCGGCCGGCACGACCCGCAACGCCTGGGCCGGGTCGGCGCTCACCGGGGATCCTCCGCGGGCCAGGCCCCGGCCCGGGTGAGCTCGGCGCGGAGATCGTCGACGTCCAGGTGAACATAGGTTTGCCACGTCGTCGTCGACGAGCGATGGGTGAGCAGTCGCGCGACGACGTCGACGCCGACTCCGTGGCGGAGCAGGTCGGTGGCCCGGGAATGGCGGAGCATGTGCAGTGTGAAGCTGATCCCGGTGTCCTTCCGCAGCCGGCGGACCAGTTGGTGCACGGCCTGGTAACGCAGCGGCCGCCCGTACGGCTGCGCGAACAGGTTCACGAACACGTAGTCCGAGTCGCACTCGACGAATTCGTCGAACATGTAGGCGGTGTAGAGCCGCACCAGCCCGGCCGAGATCGGGATCGTATGCTCGTGAACGGTTTTTCGCGCGGGCACCGTTCGCGTTGTCCCGCCGCGGCACGATTCGCAACTCCCGCCGGTGGGAGACGAAGTCGTTGTGCCGCAACCCCAGCGCCTGCCCTATCCGCATGCCCGTCTCTGCGAGCAGGACAAGTAGGAAGCGGTCCCGCAGGTGCTCGCACGCCTGCACCAGCGCCAAGATCTGTTCCTCGGTCAGGGTCCGCGGCAGCCGGCGGGGCTGCGCAACCGCAACGGCCGGGTCGCCGACGGCCGCCCGGCAGTCACGTGGTGCAGGAACGGCCGGTAGCCGCCCCGGTTGACCCGCCGCCACGCCACCAACGACTGCGCCAGCACCCGCGAGCCCGGTAGTCGTAGAAGGTGAACAACGCGGCCAGGTGCCGGTTCACCGTCGCCGGGCCGCACCGGCCCGAACCGCCATCAAGCACCGCGACGTTGTCGGCCGGGGACCGCAGCCACGCCACGAACCGGGAGATGTGATCCACCGTCGCCTCATCGACGCCCACACCCAGCCGATCAAGGAACTGCAACCACAACTTCAAACTCGTCGCGTACGTCCGCAAAGTCGTCGGAGACCGGTCCAACGCCTGCAGATGCGCAAGGAACGCCTCCACCGGCCCGACCGGCTCACCGACCGGGCCGAGCACAGTCCACGATTCCGACCCGTCCGGCATCAACACCCGCTGCACCCGCATCCTGACCCTCACGCCGAGGAACAATCCACCGCGCACGGTAGAACACAGGTACTGGATCCCTGCTTGAGTCAAGTCACGGAGTCGCCCGACTCGACTCCGTCACGGCGCCAGGGCTTCTCGCCTTTTCCTCCCCAATGAGAAGCGAGGGAGTCAACTCCAAGCGCTGTTCCCGTGCTCCAATGGTCTCGATCGGCGGACGACTGCTAGCGTTGCAGCCCAGCATGTTTCGTGGTGCCGACCCCTCGGCGACGAGCTATTGCCACTCACGCGCTCGAGTTGCAAGATCAACTGACTTGACTCAAGCAGGGATCCAGTACACAGGTACGACAATCCCGTCAGACCAGGGCCAGCACCGTCCGACGTCCCCACCCGGGCTGGGCCCCGCAGGTCGAGCACGAGGAACGTCGAGGACACGATCAAGAGAACGCGTCCACGACGCGCCCGCCGGCGGGTCATATGCTGGCGGTCGGCTTCGCGCATGACCGCCAGTCACCAAGCCTAGGCCGCCGCGCGGCCTCTGTCAGGGCAAGCGCTGGCCACCGCCGAGAGGACAGAACCCAGGTATCAGATCACCGCCATCTACGCCCATCCGGAGAGCCCCGAGGCGTTCGTCGAGCACTACCGCACTACGCACGCCCCCCTCGCCCGCGAACTCCCGAAGTTGACGTTTTTCGGGTGGACCGTCTTCGAGACCGCGGACGGCTCGCGCCCCGCCCACTTCGCTATCGCCGTGCTGCACTGGGACACGAAGCAGGACGCGCTCGCAGCGCTCGCCTCTCCGCCCGGCGAGGCGGCCATCGCCGACTTCGCCAACTTCGCCGGTGCCGGCGTGGACATCGAACTCGGCGAGGTGCAGTCCTGAACCCGAGGTGGCCACCGGCACGAGGCCGGCGGCCACCTCGACCTGTCCACAGGTCGCTGCAGCGGAAACGGACGGCTACCCACACTGGTCGATCGGCGCAGCAACGGCTCCGCCAGGGTGGCGGTCGCGCCAGCCTTTCGAGTGGACCGGCACAGGTGTGGGACTCTGACCAACACCTGCTCGATCTCGTCGAACTCGACACCCTCCAGCGACCGTCTTCTCCACACCCAACAGGGGCATGCCGACGTTGCGGGATGCCAGCCGGATGAAGGTCCGAAGCAGAAGCTCGGGATAAAGCGGATCCACTCGATGCCCGTCGCCGAGCCGAGCTGCTGCCCCACATGCTGCTGCGCCGCCCGCAGCTCGTCTTTGATTCGGCGGTACGTCTTTCGGTTGGCCGCTCGGATCCCGACCGGCTCAGGGACGTCGGTCCTCCAGGGCCACGGAAGCGACGACCATCTCTTCTGTGGTCGCAGTAAGCCCGACCTCGGCCGCGACCTCCTCGACCAGGTCGCAGAAGCCTTCCCCACCAAGACAATTCACCTCGTCGGCGACGCCGCCTACGGCTGTCGTTGATCGCGATAAATGCACGGCTTAATCGAACTATTTGGCACCCAGCTGTGAGTCCTGCGGCCTTCATCAACATCCGACATAGCGTCCAAACCGGGACATACTGCCGGGCCGTTGGCCGGTCTTGAGTTCCGTCATGGTGCCAAATGGCGTGACAATGAGTGCCAGATGTAATTCGAACATTCACATCTTCCTGCCGCGCCGCTGACACGGACCCGCGAGGGACTGTCCCGAGACCTCTGTGGTGCGTTGGTCGGCGTTGGGACAGGTGCGGGGCTCGCTGCGCATGCGGACCAGAGCGACGGCGTGCAGCGCTGGGCCCGGTCAACAGATCCGTCCCAGCACCGTCGGATGGAAGGAAGCGATCTTCAGGCGAAGAGCCCTGGCGGAACGCTTGTCGTGCAACTGTTCCCGCTGAACACATTGCCGGTGCCGACGGTTGGGACGGCCAGATCCAGGTCGTTGTCGCGCAGGACGTTCTGAGTCACGACGTTGCCGGACGCAACGGCGGTACCTTCGTCGAACACAACCACTCCTGCCGCGAAAACGTGGGTAGACCGCCGACGGTCTGTCCCTCGATGCGGTTGTGTCAGACCAGGGCATTGATGGCACCGTCGATTCCAAAGACGAAGGGCGTATCCGGAGTCGCGCAAACGGGGTTGGTCCCCGCGATGTGGTTGTCGAGGATCTTGGCTCCGGTCAACGCCGGGGTCAACGAAGCCGCCGGTGCAACTGTCGCGGACATCGTTGTGTCGGACGTTTCCGCCCGGGGTTCGAGACGCAGATTGCGAAGCGGTAGCCGGAGTTGTGGTTGTTTGAGAACTGGGTGCCGGCCACGTCGTCCATGCAAATGTCGATGAATCGAAGAGCTGTCGCCGAGGCAACAGTGTTGCCGGCGACCAGGGTGTTGTTCGAGCCGGCCGTGAGGAAGCCGTACTGCTCGCCGTCGGTGAGTCGGTTCCCCATCACTCGAGCATTTAGCCGATGCATCGGTGCCGGGCCGATGAGAACTCCCAGTTCTCACGGTCGGCGCAGCGGATCGCCGCCTGGTTCGCGGGGGCTGTCCGATGCCGGGGGTGTGGCAGGTGACCTGGCCGGCGGTCGAGGCGGCGACGGGCGATCGTGAGGTGCCTCCTCTACTCATTCAAGGTTGCGGCCGGACACACCAAACGCGCTCCACCGCCGGGCTGGCATGACCTACCTTGAGGACAACTGCGTCGGGACAACCGCCCAACGACTCGACACCCACCCTCAACCGTAGACCGAGGTGCACAAACGTGTGCCAGCATGACGGAACTGGCCTTGCCCCACGGGGCGGGCCGTACCCGGAGCGACCTCCCGCCCCCTCCGAGCTGCACGAACACGTCCGGGCCACCACCGTCCGGGTGATGAACCCGAAAGCCTTCTCTTATCTGGCGTTCTCGGAGAGCGGGCAGGGGTGCTGGTAAGGAAGGTGTCACCAGATCCAGACGCGATGGGTCAGTCGTTGGGTGTGTTCAGATGAGATTCCGCGGAACCGTGAAGCTCGCCGGTAAGACCGCAACCGGCATCCAGGTCCCTCCCGAGGTGGTGGCCGAGCTCGGCTCCGGCAAGCGGCCGCCGGTCAGGGTGAGCATCAACGGTCACACCTACCGCAGCAGCGTCGCGCCGATAGGCGGCGCGTTCATGCTGCCGGTGAGCGCCGAGCAGCGGGCCGCGACCGGTGTGGCCGCCGGTGACGAGGTGGACATCGACATCGAGGTGGACACTCAGCCGCGAGAGGTGAGCGTCCCGCAGGATCTCGGCGATGCGCTGGACGGCGACCCGCAGGCACGGACGTTCTTCGACGGCCTGTCCTACAGCAACAGGCTCCGCCATGTGCTCTCGATCGAGGGCGCGAAGACCGCACAGACCAGGCAGCGCCGGATCGTCAAGGTGGTGGGGCAGATGCACGAGGGCCGCCCGTGACGTGCCTGGCGCCGGTTCGGGAGCGGCCGAGCGTCAATTCCGCGGGGCAAGCTGCTGAACGGCCCAGCCGTTGCCGTCCGGATCGTCGAAGAAGACGAAGGAACCCCAGGGGAACTCCTGGACCTCGCTGACCTGCACGCCCCGCGCGGTGAGTTCCGCGTGCGCGGCGTGGATGTCGGCGACCACCAATTGCAGTCCTCGGGCAGCACCCGGCTTCGCGTCGGTGATCCCGGTGCCGAGCGCGATCGAACACGCCGATCCCGGCGGGGTGAGCTGCACGAACCGGATCTCGTCCGAGACCCGGTGGTCGTGATCGGCATTGAAGCCGACCTTGTCGGCGTAGAAGGACTTCGCGCGGTCCACATCGGTGACCGGAACGGCGACCAGTTCCAGCTTCCAGTCCATGCTCGTCATCTCCCTGCTCAGAGGTCTGGTGGGTCGTTCGCGACGGTAGCGGCGAGCACCGACAGTCGGCTCCGGCCAGATCCTCGGTCCGATTCAGGCGTGGGGGGTCATCGCTCGAGCTGACCCACCACGGCCCCGAAGGCCCACGGCACGCGCTGCGCCGCCGGCACCAACCGGCGGCGCAGCGCCGGCCGGCCGCTGGCCCAGAGCAACGAGCTGGTCAGCGCCCGGTACCGGCGCGACTCCCGCAACCACAGCGACTCGTAGCGCTCGGGTTTCCCGGCGATCAGGCATTGGACGAGCGCCTTCGCGCAGGCCAGCGACACCGCGATGCCTTCCCCGGTCAGCGCGTCGACGTAGCCGGCGGCGTCGCCGACCAGCAGCACCCGGCCGTCCACCCGGGTGCTGGTGTGCCGCCGCAGCGGACCCGCGCCGCGAACCGGCCCGGCCTGTGCACCGTTCAGCCGGTCGGCCAATTCGGGAAAGTGGCCCAACTGGTCATCGAACGGTGCGCGGTGGCTGCTGAGCACCGCGACTCCGACCAGCCCGGGGGCCACCGGCGTCACGTAGGCCTCAGCGGCGGGTGACCAGTGCACCTGCACCAGGTCCGACCACGGTGACACCTCGAAATGTCGGCGCAAACCCCAGCGCGGCTTCCTGGACGCGACCGGAGGACGGACCAGTCCCCGCGCCCGGGCGATCGGGGAATGCAGCCCGTCGGCCGCCACCAGGTAGCGCGCCGTCAGGCCGGCGGCCGTCACCGACTCGGCGTCCTGGTCGATGGTCGAGACCGCCCGTTGCAGCACGGGTACCCCGCTGGCTCGCACGGCTGCCAGCAGCGTCGCCTGCAGGTCCGTGCGGCGAACCCCGCGTCCGTTGCCGGAGCGGAACAGTGCTTCCGCCCGGTGTCTGCCGTCGCGGTAGCCGATACCGCGGAAATCCAGGCCCGGTGGATCGACCCCCAAGTCGCGCAGTGCCCGCACGGCACCGGGCATGAGGCCCTCGCCGCAGGCCTTGTCGATCGGCCCGGGGCGGGGGTCCACAACCGTCGCTGTCAGCCCGACACGCGCCGCGAACAATGCCGTGGCGAGGCCGGCCGGTCCGGCACCGGCCACCAGCACGTCGATCACGACGGTGCAGAGGTCCGCGGCTTGGCATGTGCCGGAAGGGCTTCCGCAGACAACGTCAGCGCCGCGTTCTCGGCCTTGATCCGTATCCGCAGCAGCCAGGCGTTGAGCACGGTGAAGACCACCGCGGTGATCCACGCTGTGTGCACCATCGGCAGCGCGAAACCCTCGACCACCACCGCTACGTAGTTCGGGTGCCGGAACCACCGGTACGGCCCGCGGTCGACCAGCGGCAGGCCGGGGATCACCACGATCCGGGTGTTCCACCGTTGACCCAGCGTGCCGATGCACCACCAGCGCAGCGCCTGCGAGGCCAGCACCAGCGCCACCATGGTCCAGCCGAGGGCGGGCAGGAACGGCCGGTCCATGGTCCACACCTCGACCACGCAGCCGATCAGCAGCGCGGTGTGCAGGACGACCATGGCCGGGTAGTGACCGCCACCGTATTCCTTGCCGCCGTGCCGCAGTGCCCAGCTCAGGTGCCGGTTGGACACCACCATTTCGACCAACCGCTCCGCGCCGACGGCCAGCACGAACAGGGTGTAAGCGATCATCGCGGCCTCACCATCGGAGCAGGACGAGTTCGGAACAGAACCCCGGGCCCATCGCCATCAACATTCCCGGGCTGCCGGGCGGCGGCGGCCGGTCACGCAGCGTGTCCCGCAGCACGTGCAGCACCGAGGACGACGAGAGGTTGCCCACCTCGGCCAGCGAGAGCCAGGTCATCTCCAGGGCCTGCGGCCCCACCCCGAGTTCGTCCTCGATCGCCTCGATGATCTTCGGCCCGCCGGGGTGGGAGACCCAGGCGCCCACGTCGTCGACGGTGAGGTGGTGTTCGGCCAGCAGGCGCCGGATGTCCGTCCCGAGGTACTGGTGGACCAGGTCGGGCACCTCGGCGGTCAGCACGATCTTGAATCCCTGGGACCCGATGTCCCAGCCCATGACGCCCTCTGTGTCCGGGTACAGGTGGCTGCGGGTGTCGATGATCGTCGGTCCGATCCGGTCGCGCGGCGCCACCCGCCCTGAGCCCTCGGCGACCACGGCGGCCGCACCGTCACCGAACAGCCCGCTGGCCACCAGGTTCGCCATCGAGGTGTCGTCGCGCTGGATCGTCAACGAGCACAGCTCGACCGACAGCAGCACCCCGACGTGATCGGGCCAGCCACGCAGGTAGTCGTGCAGCCGGGCGATGCCCGCCGCGCCGGCGACGCAGCCCAGACCGAACAGCGGGACACGTTTGATGTCCGGCCGGAACCCGAGCCGGCCCGCGATACGCGCGTCCAGCGAGGGCACACCCAGGCCGGTGACGGTCGTGGAGAAAATGACATCCACCTCGTCCGGCGCGATCCCTGCCTGCTGAAGGGCACCACCGATGGCCTCGACGGCCAGGTCGACCGCGACTTCCAGATAGGCGTTGTTGGCGTCAGTGAAGCTCGTCAGCTCCTTGTACTGCTCCAGTGGCAGGGCCAGGTAGCGGCTGCCCACCCTGGTGTTGGTGTGAATCCGCCTGACCACCTCGTGGCCCTTGGCGGCGCCCAGCACGTGCTCGGCGAACGCCTCGGTGATCTTGTCCTGCGGATAGCGATGTGGCGGGAGCACGGCGTGTACCGCCGCCAGGGACGTCATGCACGCCACAGTACGGTGGCGTCAGGTGATTCCTGACGCAGCGACAGAACGTGTCGGAGCGAATTCTCCAGAATTGTCTTCGACGAGACGCGTTCTGCCGGAACGTGTGTCACCAATGGTGTGATTTGTCCTGTTCAACAGAACTGGAAAGGGCGGAATTCGGCCGGTGAATCCGCAGGCAGTTCCGGCGTCGTCGGGTCCATCCGACGGCGCACCCGGAGGGACCGGCGCCCCCCGCGGAGTGGGCGCAACGGCTCGCGCGCTGGCGCTGGCCTGCCACCCGCTACCCACCGTCGCGGTCACGGCGATCAGTGCCGGGTTGGCCGCGCTGGCCGGGCTGGGCCTGGTCCGCGGCCTGCTGCTGGTGACCGCGATCCTGGCCGGCCAGCTCTCGATCGGCTGGTCGAACGACAGCATCGACGCGGCCAGGGATCGGGCCTCCGAGCGTCGGGACAAACCTGTCGCCCGGGGAACCGTCACGACCCGGACCGTGGGAATCGCGGCGGTCCTGGCGCTCGTCGTCTGCGTCATCGCCTCACTGGCCCTGGGCTGGGCGGCCGGACTGGCCTCGATCGTCGTGGCCGCCAGCGGCTGGGCCTACAACCTCGGCCTGAAGGCGACAGCGTTCTCCTGGCTGCCCTACGCCGTCGCCTTCGGCATGCTGCCCGCCGTTGCCACCCTCGCGCTGCCGGCGCCGAGTTGGCCGGCGCCGTGGGCCATGATCAGCGGTGCGCTGTTCGGGGTGTCCGCCCACCTGGCCAACGTGCTGCCGGATCTGTCCGACGACGCGGTGACCGGGGTCCGCGGCTTTCCGCACCGGCTCGGGGCGAGGGGCAGCGCCGTCGGCTGCACCGTGACCTTGTTCGCCGCGTCGATGGTCATCCTGTTCGCGTCCGGCGCCGAATTGACGGCCTGGCGCTGGGTCGCCGCCGCGCTGCTCGGCCTGGTCGCCGTTGCCGGGGTGATCATCGGATTGCGCCGGCCGACGAGCCGGGCGTTGTTCACGCTGGTCATCGCGGTGACGGTGGCTGATCTGGTGCTGTTCGCCGTGTCGGGCGCTTCCCTGACGTAGCGGGCTGACCAGGGTGATGTACCCAACCAGGCTGCTGGGGGGCCGCATTCCACTCGCTACCTTGGTGAGCATGTTGCAGTTCGACGGCGCCATCGCCGGTATGGGCACCGCCTCCGGCACCCGGTTGGTGGTGGGCATGTGGCCGCTGTCCCCGTACGGGTCCGTGACCGACGTGATGATCGAGCGCGCCGACGGGCACCGGATCCTGCTCGCACCCACCCAGGAACTCGCCGACTTGATCGCCGCGGCGTACGAATTCGACGAGGTCAGGGTCACCCCGGTGCTTCGGGTGCGGGACGGCAAGAAGTGGATGGTATCCACCGACGAGCTCGCGCTCACGTTCGATGTCGGTGGCCGACCGCCGCTGGGCTGGCTGCTGACGTCCGTGCCCCGCGGGCTGGCCAGGGCGCGCTGGTGGACGACCCTGCAGGACCCGATCGCACGGATCGCGATGGACGGCGTCCGAACCCGCGGCAGTGCCGGCGGCGGCCGCCGCGAGTGGTACTCGGCCATGGACCTGCACCGGATCAACTCCGTCAGCGCCCGGTTCGACGGCGCGGAACTCGGCGAGCTGCAACCGGTGACCCCGCCCGTGCGCTTCGGCTTCGCCTCCACCCCGGAGGAACCCTCGCTGGTCAGGGTGCTCTCCCGCGTCTCCGAGTAGCCCCTGTTCGGCGCGGATCAACATCGTCAGCGCGCATGAAATCGTTCACTTTCGTCACACCAGTCACATAACGTGGGTACTTGAGCCGCGCCGACGAAGTTGATCCGCGCCGGAAAAGGGCGCGCAGGGGCGAGTGTTTCCCCGGTTGACACATGCCGGTCACACCGCCCCAGCACCCTGAAGCACATGGTGACGCTGGATGACCTGCGGGTACGGCAGCTCGGCGAGTGCCGCCATGACTCGACCCTGGCCAAGTACGTGGGTGGCCGCAGAACCAACGAGCACTACGTCGACGAGGACGACCGGGTGCTCTTCGACGACACCATCGAGTTGCTCGCCGCCCACGGCCTGCCGCTGGAGCAGGTGCCGACCCTGGAACCGGGCGGGCCCCGCCGCAAACTGTTCTTCCCGCCCGGCACCACCAAGGTCGGCATCGTCACCTGCGGCGGGCTGTGCCCGGGTCTGAACGACGTCATCCGCGGGCTGGTCATGGAGCTGAAGATCCACTACGGGATCGATGACGTGCTCGGCTTCCGCAACGGCTATGCCGGACTCAATCCCGCGCTGGAGCACCCACCCATCGAGCTCACCCCGGAGCGAGTGAACGAGATCAACACTCAGGGTGGGACGATCCTGGGGACCTCACGCGGCGCCCAGGACCCGGAGATGATGGTCGATCGGCTGGTCGAGTTGGGCGTCGACATGCTGTTCGTCATCGGCGGTGACGGCTCCATTCGTGGAGCCAGCAGGATCGCCGCGGTTGCCCGCACCCGGGACCTGGCCATTGCGGTGATCGGCATCCCGAAGACGATCGACAACGACATCCCTTACATCGGGCAGAGCTTCGGCTTCCAGACGGCGTTCACCGTTGCCGCACAGTCGATCGCGGCCGCTCAGGTGGAGGCCCAGTCGGCGATCAACGGGATCGGGCTGGTCAAGCTGATGGGCCGGCACGCCGGGTTCATCGCCTGCTACGCCGCGTTGGCCAATCACCATGCGGATTTCGTGCTGATTCCCGAAGTTCCCTTTGCGCTGTACGGCGAGTCGGGATTCCTGGCCGCGCTGGAACGCCGGGTGGCCGAGCGCGGCAGCGCGGTGGTGGTGGTGGCCGAGGGCGCGGGCCAGGACCTGATGACGGACGCCCAGACCGGCACTGACGCCTCCGGCAACCGGAAGCTCGGCGACATCGGACGCTTCCTGGAGGCCGAGATCGTCGGCCACTACGCCTCTCTCGGTCGGGATCTGACTCTGAAGTACCTCAAGCCCGGGTACTCGATCCGCTCGGTGCCGGCGAAGGGGCACGATTCGGTGTACTGCGTCAGGTTGGCCCAGGCGGCCGCGCACGCCGGGATGGCCGGCCGGACTGACATGGTGGTCGGCCGCAGGCACAATCGCTTTGTCCACGTCCCGATCGACATCGTCGTCTCCGACCGCAACGAGGTCGCACCCGACGGGGACCTGTGGCTGAGCGTGCTGGAATCGACCGCTCAGCCCCTCGAGATGCGGTGAGCCGTGTGGGAGGCCGGCACGACCTCTCTCTCGTGCAGCGGTCCTGGGGGCGTTCCGTTCCCGAACGGCCGGCCGCCGAGTTCGGCTCGCTGGTGCGGGTCCAGCCAGCCGGTCAGGTCAGGCCCGGCCGGTACGATCTGCGTCGGGTTGATGCCGGTGTGCACGGTGTAGTAGTGCTGCTTGATGTGGGTGAAGTCCACGGTGTCGCCAAAACCCGGTGTCTGGAACAGGTCTCGGGCGTACTCCCACAGCACCGGCATCTCTGCCAGCTTCCGCAGGTTGCACTTGAAGTGGCCGTGGTACGCGGGGTCGAACCGCACCAGCGTGGTGAACAACCGGACGTCGGCCTCGGTGATGCTGTTGCCGACGAGGTACCGACGGGCGGCGAGCCGGTCGGAGAGCCAGTCCAGTCGTGCGAACAACAGCTCGAACGATTGCTCGTAGGCTCGTTGCGAGCGGGCGAAACCGCAACGGTAGACGCCGTTGTTGACATCCCGGTAGACAAGCTCGGCCACCTCGTCGATCTCGGCCCGCAGCGCCTCCGGGTACAAATCCGGGGCGCCTGCCCGGTGGAATCGCGTCCACTGGGTCGACAGGTCCAGTGTCATCTGCGCGTAGTCGTTGGTGACAACCGCGCCGGTCGGGACGTCCACGATCGCCGGCACGGTGATGCCCCGCGGGTAGTCGGGGAACCGCGCGACATAGGCCTGCTGCAACCGTTCGATGCCCAGCACGGGGTCGACGCCGCCGCGGTCCAGATCGAACGTCCAGCTCCGCTCGTCGTGGGTCGGCCCGCAAACACCCATCGAGAGAACGTCTTCCAGCCCCAGGAGGCGGCGCACGATGATCGCCCGGCTGGCCCACGGGCAGGCGCGCGAGACCACCAAGCGGTACCGGCCGGGCTCGACCGGCCACCGGTCGCGGCCGTCTGCGGTGATCCGGTCGGCGATGTAGCGAGAGTCGCGGACGAATTCGCCGGCGTCCGAATGCTGACCTCGTTGGGGTGCTCCGCCCCTACTGCCGTTCTCACCGCTCATCGTTCACCCCCGTCGATCCGCACGGTCGCGCCGATCCGTCCCGTTCCGGCGCGGCGCCTGCCATGACTCTGCGACAACGGACCGCCGGACAACAGACTGACATGCGGCAAGTACCCGCATCGCATGTGGTCGAACCAACCGAGTTGGTACAGCAGACTGGTCGCGTGGGGAAGCGGACGTTCGGCGTCGAGGAAGAACTGCTGCTGGTCAGCGCCGACAGCGGGCACCCGGTGCCGGCCGGTGCCGAGGTCCTGGAGGCGGCCCAAGAATGGCTGGGCTCCGACCGCGATCATCAGGTCGACCACGAGTTCAAGATGGAGCAGACCGAGATCGGCTCGGAGCCGTGCACCGAACCGGGGGAGATGCTCCAGCAGTTGATGGAGCTGCGCCGCACCGTCTCGGCGGCCGCCGGGACAACCGGAGTGCACGCCGTCGCGCTGGCCACCAGCCCGTTCAAGGTCTGGCCCCAGCCCACGGTCAACGAGCGGTACCAGCGGATGACCGAGGCGTTCGGACTGGTCGCCCGCCAACAACTCACCTGCGGTCAGCACATCCACGTCTCCGTCGACTCCGCGGACGAGGGCGTCGCCGTGCTTGACCGGATCCGCCGCTGGCTGCCGGTGATCACCGCGATGTCGGCGAACTCGCCGTTCTACCAGGGCGAGGACACCGGGTACTCCAGCTACCGCACGATCGCCTGGGGTATGTGGCCGACCGCTGGTCCGACCGCCCGTTTCGGGGATTTGGCGACCTACCACCGCACCATCGACGAGTTGGTCGCGTCCGGAACCGCGCTGGACGACGGGATGATCTATTTCGACGCCCGGCTGTCCGCCAGCTATCCCACCCTGGAGATCAGGGTGCCGGACGTGTGCACGGACGTCG
>JBBQGJ010000102.1:0-18159 GCA_038322925.1 Mycobacteriales bacterium | reverse complement strand
GGCGAGGACCTAGCCGTGCTGGCCAGGGCCAGAGCCGACCGCGCCGTGATGCTGTCCCACCGCTCGATCCTGGCGGCGGTCGAGGCGATCGGCCGACTGGACGACCGCAGGGTCCGGGACGCCGATCGGGTGCTGCAGGTGCTGCCGATGTATCACGTCGCGGGCTGGGTGGTGGCGTTCCTGCCGACCACCCTCGTCGGCGGCGCCACCGTCATCCCGGAGGTCGGGTTCGACAGCGCGACGATCTCCATCGGCGCTCCGGACGGCGCGCTGCGCGGCAGCCAGGACGTTGTCGCCGCGGGCCGGCGGGCCGCGGAGTCCGCTGTCGCCGCGGCCGGTGAGCATGACGTCACCGTGGTGCCCGGCGCTCCCGGGTTCTTCCACCACCTGGTCGGCATGGACGGCGCGCAGCGCTCGCTGGCCACGGTCAGGCTGCTCACCTCGGGTACCGCGCCGCTGGACACCGACGATTTCGGCGCTGTGCAGACCCTGATCGGCCATCCGGTCTGGGAGGGGTACGGGCTGTCCGAAGCCGCGTCGGTGGTGGCCAGCACGCTGATGACCGACGAGCCACGGCACGGATCGGTCGGGAAGCCGCTGACCGGTATCGAACTGCGCATCGTGGGGCCGGACGGGCAGGACGTCAACGCCGGCGACGGTGTGCAGCCGACCGAGAACGAGGCGGCCGAGCTCAGTGATCCGCTGGACGTCATGGTCGAGGCCCCGGACGCCGGCGAGGTCGGCCGGATCGCGATCCGCGGGGCCACCCTGTTCTCCGGGTACTGGCCGGGCGGCCACGGCGGGCCGGGCTCGGACGGCTGGTTCGTCACCGGCGACATCGGGTTCCTGGACGACGACGGCGAGCTGCACCTGGTCGACCGCGCCTCGGAAACGGTGACGGTGGCCGGCTTCACCGTGTACCCCAGGGAGGTCGAGCAGGTGCTCGGACTGCACCCCGGGGTGGCCGAGGCTGCCGTGATCGGTGTGCCGGCGGCGGGCGGGGGCGAGGAGGTCGCCGCCGTGCTGGTGGCCCGCGCCGATGCGGTGCTCACCGTGACCGATCTCGCCGACTTCGTGGACAGCCGGTTGCCGGCCTTCAAACGCCCTGCGGTCTACCAGTTGGCGCCGTCGCTGCCCCGTACCGAGGTCGGCCGGCTGGACCGGGGCGCCGTGCTGCGCAATTTCACCAGGACGCCGAACGCGACGCTGCCGCGCCTGGTGGCCGTGGCACCCTCGCCCGAGGGCGCGGTTACCGTGAACGGGGATCAGGCAGGCGGGGTGGCCGGCGAACCGGCGTCCGGGCCGAGCGAGGACGACGCGGTGGACTTGACGCCCGAGAAAGTCGCCGACCTGGACGAGCTCGGGGTGCGGTTGCCCGCTTCCGGAACCCGGGAAGAGCGCGGTGACCAGGACACCGACGAGGATCTGTTCTGACCCCGGTTCCGAGTGTGCTGAGTTTGTGCTGAGACTGTGCTGCGTCTGTGCCGAGCAGGGAGGAGCGTGAGGCGTTGACCGCCGTCATCGACCGGGAGTTACCCAGCAGCGAGGCCGCCGATCTGTTGGACCTGGTCCGAGACCTGGTGCAGCGCGAACTCGCGCCGCGAGCCGACAAAGCCGAAGCGGCCGGGATCTTTCCCCGCGAGGTGTTCGCCCAACTGGGCGATCTTGGCCTGCTCTCACTGCCGTATCCGCAGCGGCACGGCGGCGGCGATCAGCCGGCGGTCGTGTACCTGCAGGTGCTGGAGGAGCTGGCTCGCGGCTGGGCGACGGTGGCTCTCGGGGTGAGCGTGCACGTGCTCGCCTGCAGCGGGGTGGCCGAGTTCGGCACGGCCGAGCAGCAGCAGCGGTTCCTGCCGGAGATGCTCGGCGGGTCGACACTGGGCGCGTACTGCCTGTCCGAGGCGCATGCCGGATCCGATGCCGGGGCGATGCGCACCCGCGCGGTCTCGGCCGGCGACGAGTACGTCATCACCGGGGACAAGGCGTGGATCACCCACGGGCCGGTCGCCGACTTCTACCTGCTGGCCGCCCGGACAGGGGACGACCGGTTGCACGGCATCAGCACGTTCCTGCTCCCGCACGGGCGTCCGGGGCTCACCGCGGGCACTCCGGAACGCAAGATGGGCTTCCGCGGGTCGGTGACCAGCACGCTGCATCTGGACCAGGTCCGGGTCGGCGCCGACCGCCGCATCGGGTACGAGGGCCAGGGGTTCCGGATCGCGCTGTCCGCGTTGGATTCCGGCCGGCTGGGGATTTCGGCGTGCGCGGTCGGCCTGGCCCAGGCCGCGCTGGACGCCGCCGCGGAGTACGCCGCGGACCGGACGGCATTCCGCCGCCCGATCGACGAGTTCCAGGGTGTGTCGTTCCTGCTGGCCGATGCCGCGTCGCAGATCGTCGCGGCCCGGCAGCTGTACCTGTACGCCGCGCGGCGCAAGGACGCCGGAAAGCCGTTCTCCACCGAGGCCGCGATGGCCAAGCTGATCGCGACCGACGCGGCGATGAAGGTGACCACCGACATGGTGCAGGTGCTCGGCGGGGCCGGCTACGTCGAGGACCATCCGCTGGAGCGGTACATGCGCGAGGCCAAGGTGCTGCAGATCGTCGAGGGCACCAATCAGATCCAGCGCGTGGTCATCGCCCGCTCGCTGAAGCAGGCGCCGCGCAAGCAGGCATGACCGGCGAGCCACGGGTGACGCTCTACACCCGCGCGGACTGCCACCTGTGTGACGAGGCCGGTGCGGTCATCGCCGCGGTGACCTCCGAGCTGGGTGCCTCCTGGCGGGCGGTGGACGTGGACGCCGACCCGGAGGACCGCGCCGAGTACGGGGACCTGGTGCCGGTGGTGCTGGTCGACGGGGTCGTCCTGGCCTACTACCGGGTCGAACCGGACCGACTTCGTCAGGCCCTGCTGGCCTGAGCCGGGCTGAGCCGGCGTTCGCCGGTTGTAGCGCGCCACGACCCGGGACTGACGGACAGGGACGGGCGGTACCCGGCCGGCGACCGGACGTGACGACCGTCACCTTTGCCTCGGCGATCCCACATCCTGGGACCGCGGCGCATCGGCGACTTTGTGCCGGTGTTCACGAATGGCTAGGCTTCGCCGTACCGGTGGCCTACCACATGTCGGTCGCCACGGCACCGGTGGGGTGCGACCCTACTGCGGAGGCAAAACGGGTGACATCGCAGGTCGGAGGGGGGCGGGTCAGCTCCCGCGCCCGCGCGATCCCGGAGGCAACGGTGGCCAGGTTGGCCGTCTACCTGCGTGTGCTGTCCGGCCTGGAAGGGCGTGGCGAGCACCCCGGCTCGACGATCTCGTCCACCGAGCTCGCCCTGTCGGCCGGTGTGAACTCGGCCAAGCTGCGCAAGGACCTGTCCTTCCTCGGCTCCTACGGCATCCGCGGGGTCGGCTACGACGTGGCCACCCTGACCGACCAGATCAGCCACACGCTCGGCGCCCACCGCGCGCACCGGGTGGCCCTCGTCGGCCTCGGCAATCTCGGACAGGCCCTGGCCGGCTACCCCGGCTTCAGCGGGCGCGGCTTTGTCATCTCCGCCCTGTTCGACGCCGATCCCGAGCGGATCGGACGCGATGTCGCCGGCCTGCGCATCGAGGACCTCCATGACGCCCGAGCGATCTGCCGACTCACCGGGGTGACGATCGGTGTCATCGCAACGCCCGCCTCGGCCGCCCAACAGGTGGCCGACATCCTGGTCGGGGCCGGCATCCGGTCCATCCTCAACTTTGCGCCAGGGGTGCTGAACGTGCCGGACGACGTCGAGGTCCGGCACGTCGATCTGTCGCTGGAGCTGCAGATCCTCGCCTTCCACGAGGCTCACCGAACGCCGGCGGCCGCGTCCGCCGCTGGTCAGCTGCCTGCCCAGCCGAGCGGACAGCTCGCCGGCCCCGTCCCTGGCCAGGCCGCTGCGTCCGGCGCGATCGCCCCGGCCCGTCACCCAGGGCGGCTGCCGGCCGCCGTGGCGGTGCGGTCGTGACCCCGTTCGTCACCCCTGTGCCCGTCACTCCCATCCTCATCCCTGCCATCCTCATCCCTCCTATCCTCGATCCCGACCGGATCGACCGCTGCCGCGGGACCGCCGCGGCAGCGGGTAACTGGTCGGCGTCACCCCCCCGTGGCGTCGGCGCACCCTCACGCGCAAGGAGCACGTCATGACCCGTGCACGCAGAACCGTTGGTCGCATCGCCTTCGTCGGTGCAGGTCCAGGTGATCCGGGCCTGCTCACCATGCGGGCCGCCGAGGCGTTGGCGGGAGCGTCAGTGGTGATCACCGATCCCGATGTGCCGGAGGGCGTCACGGCACTGGCCGCGGAGGCGGAGATCAGGCCCGCGGTGGGCGAACCCGCCGAGGTCGCCAAGACGCTGGTGACCGCGGCCCGATCGGGTCAGTTCGTGGTCCGGCTGGTGGCCGGTGACGTGCTCACCGCCGATCCCGTTGTCAAAGAGCTGCAAGGGGTTTCGCGCAGTTCGGTGCTCTTCGACGTGATCCCGGGGCTGTCGGCGGCCGCGGTGGCCTCGTACTCCGGCATCCCGGTCGGCTCGGTGCACACCGTCGCGGACGTGCGGTCCACCTCGGACTGGTCGCGGCTGGCCGCCGCGCCGGGCACCCTGCTGCTACAGGCGGCGGCCGGGCACCTGGCCGACACCGCCGCCCTGCTGGCCGAGTCCGGTTTGGCCGGCGAAACACCGGCATCGGTGACGTCGGGCGCGACCCTGCCGACACAGCGGACCGTGGACGGTACGCTGGCCACCCTGGACGGCATCGGCGGCCAGATGAGCGGACCGCTGGTGGTGACGGTCGGCGCCGGCATCAGCCAGCGCAGCCGGCTGTCCTGGTGGGAATCCCGCGCGCTGTACGGCTGGCGGGTGCTGATCCCACAGACCCGCGATTCCGCGGACGGGATGCTCGATCTGCTCAGGATGCACGGCGCGATCCCGCAGCAGGTGCCGACGGTGGCCGTCGAGCCGCCGCGCACGCCCGCGCAAATGGAGCGCGCGGTCAAGGGCCTGGTCGACGGTCGTTACCAGTGGGTGGTGTTCACCTCGACGAACTCCGTCCGTGCGCTGTGGGAGAAGTTCGCCGAGTTCGGCCTGGACGCCAGGGCGTTCTCCGGCGTTCGCATCGCCTGCGTGGACAGTGCCACCGGTGACGCGATCCGGGCCCTGGGCATCATCCCCGACCTGATCTCGGACAACCAGCAGTCCAGCGCCGGGTTGCTCGCCTCGTTCCCCGACTTCGACGACGTGCTCGATCCGGTGGACCGGGTGTTGCTGCCGCGGGCGGACATCGCCACCGAGACGCTGGCCGAGGGGCTGCGTGAACGGGGCTGGGAGATCGACGACGTCACCGCCTACCGGACCGTGCGGGCCGCCCCGCCGGCGGCACCGATCCGCGAGGCGATCAAGACGGGCGGCTTCGAGGCAGTCTGCTTCACCTCGTCATCGACCGTGCGCAACCTCGTCGGCATCGCCGGCAAGCCGCACTCCCGGTCGATCGTGGCCTGCCTGGGCCCGAAGACCGCGGAGACCGCAAGGGAGTTCGGACTGCGGGTGGACGTGCAGCCCGAGGTGGCTGAGGTCGGCGCGCTGGTCGAGGCGTTGGCCGAACACGCCTGCCGGTTGCGGGCCGAGGGAGCCCTTCCACCGCCGCGGAAGTCGCCGCGTCGGCGCTGAGCCCGCTGCCACCGGCAATGCAAGGATCAGCGCCCGGCGCGCCATGCGCCGGGCGCTGACCTATGTCGGTGCAGCGCGCTACCGTTGCCGCCATGAGCACACCGGACCAACCGAACTACCCGGGCGAAACCCCCCGCCATCCCGCCGGGCAGCAGCCCGGTGCTCCTCGCGACCCGTACGCGCCCGGACCGCCGTCCGGACCCTCCGGGTACCCGGGCGGCCAGCCCGGCTACCCCGCACCCGGTCAGGGCGGGAGTCCGGGTGGAAGTCCGGGTGGAAGTCCGGGAGGGAATCCAGCTGGGCCGCCGAGCTATCCCGGCCAGGCGCCCTATCCGGGACCGAGCCAGTACCCGCCGCAGAACCCGTACCAGGCGCAGAACCCGTACCCCGGCCAGGGCGGCTACCCCGGCCAGCAACCGCCCGGCTACCCGGCGGGCCAGGGCGGCTATCCGGGCTACCCCGGCGGTCCGGCCGGCTACCCGGGATACGGCGGAGCACGTGCGTCCGAACCGGTCCGTCCGGTCACCGTCACCGCGGCCTTCTGGTGCTGGATCGCGGTGATCGTGGCCTGGGCCGTATCGTTGATCATCCTGTTGACCAGCTCCGCCTGGGATCAGGCTTTGGCGGCGGCGACGAACACCGCGAATCGGAGCTCGACCTCGACGGTTGTCGTCGACACGCAATCGGTGATCAACTTTTTTCGGGTCTTCGCAGTCGTCGTCTTCGTCATCGTCGCGGGGCTCTACCTGCTGTTTGCCTTCAAGATGCAGGCGGGGCGCAACTGGGCGCGGATTACCCTCACCGTGCTGGGAATTCTGGGTGTGCTCGGCTCGATCACCCCGAGCTCCCGGTCGGTCACCGTGAATGGCGAGGTCTACGCGTCGAGTTCGGGACCGGGGTGGATCACAGCCGTGTTGACGCTGGCCGCGGTCGTGCTGATGTTCGTCGGCGGGGCCAACGAGTTCTTCACCGCGTCGAAGGCCTATCGGAGTCAGTTGCGCTGAGACGTCCTCGACCCTTGACGCTGACGGGTCCGCTGACGTGTCCACGGCCGTCTCCGCATCCCGGTAGGTTCGTGCCATGAGTTTCTCGTCCGGTGAGGACCGCAAGCGCCCCGGGATTTTCGACACGTTCCGGGCCGCGATGACGCCGGCGCCACTGCCCGAGGACGACGGCCTGCCGATCTCGCCGCCACGGACGGTCAACATCGCGACGGCGTTGTGCCTCATCGGCGCGCTGATCTTCATCTTCATCGGGGCGGTCTCGCTGTTCACCGCCGACGAACAACTGGACCAAGCCGTGGCGACGTACAACGCCAGCATCGCCGACTGCCAGGCCAAGGTGGGCGGCATCGGCGATGCGGTGCAAACGCCGCCGGACACGGCATCCGCGGACGACAAGGCCTTTGCCGACAGCTGCAAGGGCTACAAGGTGCTCACCCAGGACGTCATCGACTCGGCAAAGACCCAGAACATGATCATCAGCGTGGTGATCGTGGTCATCGGCCTCCTGGCCGCGGCCGGTGGCTGGTTTCTCAGGGCCGGCGCGCGTTGGGCCCGCCTGATGGTGGTCGGTGCCGTCTTGCTCTCGGTGATCATCACCATGCTGTTCCAGGTGTCGAACCTGTTCACCCTGGTCGCGACGCTGCTGATCGTGGTCGCGGTGATGCTCAGCTTCATCGGCAAGGGCGGCGTGTACTTCGCGCGGATGCGAGCACGGCGCGCGAGCTCGTGATCCGGCCACGATGACGGCCCCACCTGGCCAGCCTTCGATGACCGGCCCGGATGAGGCTGCGCCGCCGATCTCCGCGACTGCGCCGATCTCCGCGACTGCGACGACTACGCCGACCGCGCCGACCGCGCCGACAGCGCCGACAGCGTCGACAGCGTCGACAGCGTCGAACGAGCCAACTCAGCCGACTGGGCCGACATCGCCGACCGCTCGCGCAGGGACCTCCTCGGCCGGGTCCCGCCGCTGGCGGCTGCGCGCCGCGCTGGCCCTCGTCGTCGCGGTGCTTGCGCTGATCGGGTCGTGGTTCCTGCTGCGCAGCGGTGTCCAGGTCGATACCTGGCCCGCGTTCCTGACCGATGCCGACTCGACCAGCATCACCCGGTACTCCGGGCCGTGGATCACCGCGGCCGCGGCCGCCCTGCTGGTGGCCGGGTTGCTGCTGCTCTTGGGGACCGTCGACCTGGTCAGGTACCGGCGATCGGTCCGGCTGTCGGTATGACCTGGAACAATTCAAACGTGCCACCGCTTCCGCCCTCCGGCCGCAACCGGCTCGACCGCCGCGCGGTCTCGTCGGCGTCAGTGGCCGCGCCCTGCACGCAACGCCCGCACGGCGTCCGGCGTTCACGGTCCGGGTGCGGCGGGTGAGCCGGACCGTCGTGCACCTGCTGCGTCACGGCAAGGTGCACAACCCCACCGAGGTGCTGTACGGCCGGCTCCCGGGCTTCCGGCTGGCCGCGTCCGGCCGGGCGATGGCCGACGGGGTAGCCGCCGCGCTGGCCGGCGCCGACGTCACCCACCTTGTCGCATCCTCCTTGCGACGGGCCCAGGAGACGGCCGCCCCGCTGGCCCGGCAGTTCGGGCTGGCCATCATCACCGACGACCGGGTGATCGAGGCGGCCAACGCGTTCGAGGGGGTGCGGGTTCCGTTCACCGCCGAGACCCTCAGCAGGCCGGAGAACTGGGTCAAACTGCGCAACCCGCTGCGGCCGTCATGGGGGGAGCCCTACATCCAGATCGCGCACCGCATGCTCGCCGCGGTGTATTCGGCGGCGCAGGCCGCCGACGGGCACGAGGCCGTGATCGTGTCCCACCAGCTGCCGATCGTCACCATCCGTCGATTCCTCGACGGGCATCGGCTGTGGCACGACCCGCGGACCCGCACCTGCAGCGTCGCGTCGCTGACGTCGCTGACTTTCGTCGACGGGGTGTACACCGGCTCGCGCTACGCCGAACCGGTCCGGCACATCGCAGCGGTCAACGATCCGGATGTGGAACGGACGCCCGCGGTACCGGCCCAGCCCACGGACAGCATGGGAGGTTCGTCGTGAGGCGCGGACGGATCAAGCGAGCCGTGTTCGCGGCCGCTCTGGTCGCACTGGGCGTGATCGCGATGGCCGGCCTGGCGGCGTGCAGTACCGGGAACGATGCCGCCGTCTACGGGGGCTCGTTCACCTTCGTCTCCCCGGGCGGGCAGACCGAGTTCTCCTACCCGGTCGACCAGCGCGGCACGGTCGGCGACCTGTCCGGCCCCGACCTGGCGAACAAGGACGCCACGGTGGCGCTGTCGGGCTACGCCGGCAAGGTGGTGGTGGTCAACTTCTGGGGCTCCTGGTGCGGCCCGTGCCGCGCCGAGTCCGATGAGTTGAACACAGCAGCGGCCGCATTGGCCGGCCAGGGCGTCCAGTTCCTCGGGGTCAACGTCAAGGACACCCGGGATGCGGGTGCGGACTTCCTGAACTCCAAGCAGGTCGGCTATCCGTCGATCTTCGACCCGTCGATGCGAACCCTGCTGTCCATCCGCGGCTACCCGTCCGGGTCGATCCCGTCGACGATCGTGATCGACCGGCAGGGCCGGGTCGCGCACGTCTGGCTCGAGGAGATCAGCAAACCGGATCAGCTGATCAGCACGGTGTCCCAGATCGCCGCGGAGCAGGCCTGACATGCCCGCCGTCACGGACACGGTGATCTCCGGCCCCTACCTGCTGGCGGCGCTGCTCGCGCTGGGCGCCGGAGCGGTGTCGTTCGCCTCTCCATGTGTGATTCCGCTGGTCCCCGGATATCTGTCCTACCTGGCCGGGCTGGTCGGCGCCGAGGCCGCCGTCGTGACGACCTCGGTGCCGACAGCGCCCACGGTCCCGACAGCGCCCACGGTCCCGACAGGGCCCACTGTCCCGACAGGGCCCACTGTCCCGACAGGGCCTACGGCGACCAGCAGGGTTCCGACATCGGCGAACACTTCGGTGACGGCCCGCGCTGGAGCCATCGGGGCCGAGCAGGCGAGCGCCGGCCGGCGGGTCGGTCTGGCCGTGCGCAGCCGGGCCGTCCTTGCCACGGCGCTGTTCGTGCTCGGGTTCACCGTCGTGTTCGTCGCCCAGTCGGTGGCGGTCGTCGGGCTTTCCCGTGCGCTGCTGGCCAACAGCGAGACCCTGATGCGGGTCGGTGGCGCGGTCACCGTGGTCATGGGGCTGGTGATGCTCGGGTTGATCCGTCCGTTGCAGAACGAACGGCGGCTGCACGTGCGGCCGATCGGCCGGGTCCTCGGCGCACCGCTGCTGGGCGCCGTTTTCGCATTCGGCTGGACGGTGTGCCTGGGGCCGACGCTGGTCGGGGTGCTCTCGCTGGCCAACGCGACCGACTGGGGCGGCTCGGCCTGGCGCGGACTGTCCCTGGTGATCTTCTACTGCGCGGGTCTTGGCATTCCGTTCCTGCTGCTGGCATTCGGTTTCGGCTGGGCCACCGGAGCGATGGGCTTCCTGCGCCGGCACACCAGGACGATCCAGCTGATCGGCGCGATCTCCTTGATCGTGCTCGGCCTGCTGATGCTGACCGGGCTGTGGGGCACGTTCATCGCCTGGCTGCAGGGCCGGATCGCCGGCGTCGGGACGGTGCTGTAGGTGACCGTCCGCGACAGCACCCAACCGACCGATGCCGATCTGGAGATCGGCACCGATGCCGCACCGGTGGAAGGGACCGCGCCACCCTCCGGCCAGGGGTTCACCGGAAGGTTGCTGTCGGCGGCCCGCAACGTCTGGCGGCAATTGACCAGCATGCGGGTCGCCCTGATCCTGCTGTTCCTGCTCGCGCTGGCATCGCTTCCTGGAGCGCTGCTGCCGCAGTGGTCGCTGAACTCGGCGAAGACCGCGCAGTACCTGCTGGACTACCCGACCCTTGGCCCGATCCTGGACCGGCTGGGCTTTTTCGAAGTCTTCGCGTCGCCCTGGTACGCGGCCATCTACCTTGCGCTGTTCCTGTCGTTGATCGGCTGCGTGCTGCCGCGCAGCCTGTCCTTCATCGGTCAGCTGCGGATGCCGCCGGTGGCCACCCCGCGCAACCTCTCGCGGCTGCCGCACTACCATCGCCTCGAGGTTGACGGAACGCCGCAGCAGGTAGCCGAGAGGGTCCGCACCGGGCTGCGGGGCTGGCGGGTCGAGCAGCGCAGCGAGCTCCCCGCCGGGGCGTGCCGGGAGATCGCAGCGGATGCCGGTGGCGGTGCTGCGGCCGATGGTGCTGGCTCCGATGGTGCTGCGGCCACCGGTGCGGCTGGTCACCGAGCCCAACCGGCCACGCCGCTGACCATCTCGGCCGAGAAGGGCTACCTGCGCGAAGTGGGGAACCTGGTGTTCCACCTGTCGCTGCTGGGGCTGCTGATCGCGATCGCGGTCGGCAAGCTGGTCGGCTACGAGGGATCGGTGATCGTCAACACCGGCTCCCAGTTCTGCTCCACCTCGCCGGCGTCGTACGACAATTTCCGCCCCGGATTGCTGGTGGACGGCACCCAGATGGTGCCGTTCTGCGTCGATGTGCAGAACTTCCGGGCCGCCTACACCGACCAGGGCGAGGCGACCGAGTTCGCCGCCGCCGTGCGCTACCAGTCCGGTGCCGACGCCGGCACCGACACCTGGAACGACGCGTCGTTGCGAGTCAACGACCCGTTGCGGATGGACGGCGAGCGGCTGTACCTGTTGGGCCACGGGTTCAGCCCGCATTTCCAGATCACCTACCCGGACGGATCCGTCCGCGACTACGCCGAGCAGTTCGCGCCGGAGCCCAACGATCCGAACTTCACCTCGCAGGGGGCGGTCAAGGTCACCGACCCGCCCGGCGTCACCGGTGACGACATCCGGGGGTACCAGCTGGCCATCGTCGGGATCTTCGCCCCCACCGCGTTCGTCCACGGCGGGATCATGACGTCCTCGTTCCCGGCCGCGGACAATCCCGGCGTGGCGATCGACGTCTACCGCGGCGACCTGGGCATGGAAGGTGGCCGGTCGCAGTCGATCTTCTCCATCGATACCTCGCAGGTGGACAAGGGCGCGCTGGTCAAGCAGGCACGCTCGAACCTGATGCTGGGGGAGTCGGTGACTCTGGACGACGGCACCAAGATCACCTTCACCGGTTACAACGAGTGGGTGTCGCTGCAGACGTCGTTCGACCCGGCCCAGGTGTGGGCGCTGGTCTCCGCGGTGCTGATGCTCGGCGGGTTGATGGTGTCGCTGATCGTGAAACGCCGGCGGGTGTGGTTCAGGCTGCGCCCTGCAGTCCAGGACGAAGGGGTCACCGGACCCAGCCGCATGCAGGACCGTACGGTGGTCGAGATAGGCGGGCTGGCCCGTACCGACCAGGCCGGGTACGGCGAAGAGTTCTCCGCACTGACCGCGCTGCCCGAAGCGGGCCGGCGATGACGGCACGATCACGGCGCGGCGCGCCAGGAGGCCGGTGAAGTCGAGATGAACGAGACCATGGCTCAGATCTCAGATCTCGCGTTCGAGGCGGCGCTGGCGGGCTATGTCGTGGCGTTGGTCTGTTACGCCATCGAACTGGCCTCCCGCCGCGGCGGGAATGCCGATAGCGCCGAGGTGGCCGGCGTCGCATCAAGGGCGGCCGAGCGCGGCGGCACGTCCACCCTCACTCGGACCGGGAGCGGCGGCAGCGCGGGTGGCGGACGCGGCGTCTCTGGCGGCGGGTCCGGTGACGGGGCCAGCGACCCTACCGGCGCCATCGGGCTGATCCCCGCGCCGCCCGCGGCGTCCTGGGGCGTGCGTTTCGGTCGCGCCGCAGTCGTGGTGACGGTCGTCGCCGTCGTTGCCAACGTGTTGTCCGTCGTGACCCGCGGGCTGGCCGTCGGCCGGCTGCCGCTGGGCAACATGTACGAGTTCACCTCGGTGATCTGTGCGGCGATCTCGATCTGCTGGTTGATCGTGCTGGCCCGCACCGGCGCCAGGACAATGGGTGCGTTCGTGATGCTCCCGGTGGTCATCCTGGCCTTCGTGGCGGGCACAGTGCTGTACGTCCCGGCGGCGCCCGTGGTGCCGGCCCTGAACTCGTACTGGAAGTGGATCCACGTCACCACGGTCGCGCTGTCGTCGAGCGTGCTGATGGTCAGCGGTGCGGCGTCATTGCTCTACCTGGTGCGGGGTCGGCACGAGCGGCGACTGGCGACGATGCGGTCCGGACCAGATGACGGAATCGATGGCGGCGTACCCGGGGCCGGCCCCGTCTCGAGCGAGCAGGTCAGCACCGGTCGTGCGGACCGCTCGCTGGTCGGCAGGGTGCCGTCCCTGGCAACGCTGGACCGCATCGCCTACCGCACCGCGATCGTCGCCTTCCCGGTCTACACGTTCGCGGTGATCGCCGGGGCGTTGTGGGCCGAGGTCGCGTGGGGTCGGTACTGGGGTTGGGATCCGAAGGAGACCTGCGCGTTCGTCACCTGGGTGATCTACGCGGCGTATTTGCACGCCAGGTCGACGGCGGGCTGGCGTGGGCGGCGCGCGGCCTGGATCTCGGTGGTCGGCTTCGCCTCGATCATGTTCAACCTGTTCTTCGTGAACATGGTGGTGTCGGGGCTGCACTCGTACGCCGGGCTCAACTAACCGGTCAGCATCGGCCAGCACGAGGACGACCCTCGGCCGGGCGATCGAGCGGCCGAGGGCAGCGGCTGTGTGAGCTGGCGTCAGCCGCTCTTGTCCTCGCCGTGCAGCTTCCGGTCGATCTCGTTTAGGAACTCGGGATCGTCATCGGGTGCCAGGGTGCGGGTCGGCCGCGTCGAACGGGTCGGCCTGGTCATTCCGGTGCTGGACTGGTCGGATCCGGGCGTGCGTGCGCCGATCCCACGCCAGGCCAGCGCGATCACCAGGATCGTCACGCCGATTGCCACGAGCATGTACATCGGCCACCTCCTCAGTGCCCTTCAGAGTACGCACATCCGAGGCGCGGTGGATGAGCAGAAATTGCGGGCCCCGGATCCGCCCAGATCGGCGATCGACGGGGAGCGACCTGTGAAACCAGAACGTCCCGGTTCCGTCGAAAGTGATCGACGGAACCGGGACGTGGAGCGGTCCTGACCTACCGGCGCCGCCGATCAACCCGACGAGGAGATCGAGCGTTCCGGTGGACGATCAGGCGGTCGACCGCGAAGCGTCCACGGTGAGGTCTGCCAACAGAGCACTCACCTCGGATTCGCGGAACCTGCGGTGCCCGCCGGGGGTCCGGATGGAACCGATGCGGCCGGCGGAAGCCCACCGCGTCACGGTTTTGGGATCCACTCGGAACATCAACGCCACCTCCCCCGGGGTCAGCAACCTCTCAGAAATCTCCATGGTCACGTGCCACCTCCATTTCAGGCCCCGACTGGCCTCGTCCGCCGGGACGGCGTGTGTCCATTGTGCGACATTCGTCTCGGTTCATCGAGGGGCGGGTGTCAGTAATGTGGTGGTAAACACGAATTGTCTGATTTCAGACTGTGATAGCACCACGACGGGTCACCCGTCCGGGGCTGCCGCGAGGTCCTTTAGCGGGTGCTGGCGATGCCTGTGACCTGCGGATCTTGCTGAAAACGAGGATCTGGAGCGCGGTCGAGCGGGTCTGAATCCCCCGAAAGGCTCGAAGTGTCGCGGGGGGCGCCAACGTTGGCGGGAGGCCCCGTCATCACCCCGATCGCGGACGGGCCGGCCGCCCGGTGAGCCGTGGTGGCAGTGGTCCCACCGGAACAGACGCTACCTTCGTTGTCGGACCGTGACCTCGAGTAACCGGACGTGACCGCGCAGCCCTGACTGACCGACGCGGCCCGCGAGGACGCGCTGTCGGGTCACCAGGATCATCGCCCCGGTCGAGCAGCATGGGAAACGGAACCGGCGGCGGGCACTGAACCGCAGTCGGAAGTTGGGATCGGCTACGTAGAGGAGAACCTATGGATGCCGTCGATCGCCATTTGGTCGATGCGCTCCGGGCTGACGGGCGGGCGAGCTACGCCGAGTTGGCCCGGCTCGTCGGGCTGTCGTCCTCCGCGGTGCACGAGCGGGTGGCGAAACTGGAATCCAACGGGATCATCACCGGATTCCGCGCAACCGTGAATCCAGCATCCATCGGTCTCGGAGTGACCGCCCTTGTCGGCATCGAGCCCGGTGAGTACGGCAGCGACGAGACCATCGCCGCCGCGCTCGACGCGATCCCCGAGGTCGAGAGCTGCTATGGGGTGGCCGGAGACGAAGCATTCGTCGTCCAGGTCAGGGTGGCCAGCGTGGATGATCTGCATCGGTGCATCGGGCGCCTGCGCGCCATCGAGGGGGTGGCCAGGACCAGAACCACGGTCGTGCTGGCCACCCGGTTCGAGCACCGGCCCACCGGAACGAGCACTCCACCCCGCACGAACTGACGCTCGGTACCCGGCCTTTCTGCGGCTACTCGATGGGCGCCTGCCGCCATTACCCTTGACGAGCAATGGACACCTACGGATCGACGGCAGCTCCGGGCGAGGGTCACCCACGCGGCGACCAACCGGCGGGGCGAGCAGCCGGGTCGACTTCGGCAGATACTCCGCTCCCGCCCGCGGCCGAACCAACGCTCGAAGCGCCGACGGACAGCGCGCCGATCCCGGACACTTCGGCGCCGTCGTCGACAGACCGTCCGTCCGCCACCGCGCCCCGGCCGGCCCCGCCGGCGACCCCTGGCCAGTCCCCGGGCGTCCCGGCCCCCGCCGGGGCGAGCCGCTCCCACCTGTTCGGCTACCTGGCCGTCTACACCCTGCTCCGGCTGGCCCTGGTCGCCGTGGTGACCGCGGTGCTGACGATCTTCATGCCGCTGATCGTCGCAGTGCTGTTCGCGATCATCATCCAACTACCCCTGTCCTGGCTGCTGTTCGCCGGACCGCGTCGCAGGGTGAACGAGGCCATGGCCCGATCCGCAGCGCAGCGCAGGGCCGAACGCAACCGGCTGCAGGCCGCCCTGTCCGGGGAGCAACCACCCGGCTGAGCCGGGGCCTCCCGCCTTCCGCTGCACCAGTGGCCACCCAGCCACACGCACTACAGTCTCGTGGTGTGAATCGCCCCAGGTCCCCGTCATCGAGTCAGGCCCGGACAGCAGTGGCACCCCCGCCGAACGAATGGCGAGCGGCCTTGGAGGGTCGGCTGCCCGAGATGCTGGCGGATCTCGAGCGGTTGGTGCGGTGCGAGTCTCCGTCAGCCGACCTGACCGCCGTGCGGCGCAGCGCCGAGCTGATCGCCGAGATCGGCACCGGCCGACTTGGGTCGGTCCCCGACCGGATCGAGATCGACGGCTGCAGCCACGTGCGCTGGCGGTTCGGCCGCGGCCAGAACCGGATCATCCTGCTGGCCCACCACGACACCGTGTGGCCGATCGGATCGCTGCTCACCCACCCGTGGTCGAACGAGACCGGGGTCGTCCGCGGTCCGGGCACCGTTGACATGAAGGCCGGATTGGTTCAGGCGATCCACGTTTTGGGAGTACTGATCGAGCGTGGCGCCCCGCTGGACGGCGTGGTGCTGCTGGTCACCGGCGACGAGGAGATCGGCTCGGTCACCTCGCGCTGGCTGATCGAGGACGAGGCCCGCGGCTGCGAGGCGTGCTTCGTGCTGGAGGGCGCGGGGCCGCGCGGATCGTTGAAGACGGGCCGCAAGGGCACGTCCCTGTACCGCATCGAGGTGACCGGCCGCGCGGCGCATGCCGGCGCCGAGCCCGAGAACGGCGTCAATTCGTCCGTGGAACTGGCTCACCTGATCCTTGCCGTGAGCACCTTGGGCGACCCGGCGCTTGGCACCTCGGTGACGCCGACGGTCGCGGGTGCGGGCACCACCACCAACACCGTGCCCGCCGCCGCGTTCCTCGATGTCGACGTCCGGGCGCTGACCGCGGTGGAGCAGCAGCGGGTCGACCTCGCGGTGCGCGCGATCACACCGACGCTGCCCGGCAGTGTGTTGACCGTGCTCGGCGGCATCAACCGTCCGCCGATGGAGGTCAGCTCGGGAGCGGAACTGTTCGAGCGGGCGGTCCGCCTCGGACGTCGGGACGGTCTCGGCGAGTTCACCCAGAGTTCCGTCGGCGGCGCTTCCGACGGCAATTTCACCGCCGGCATCGGGGTGCCGACGCTGGACGGGTTCGGCGCCATCGGTGGCGGCGCGCACGCCGACAACGAGCATGTGCTGGTCACGTCGCTGGCGCCACGCTCGGCCCTGCTGGTGGCGTTGATCCGCGACCTGCTGGACCCAACAGCGCCGTCGGGTCAGTCAGCGCCGTCGGCGCAGTCGGCTCAGTCGGCGCAGTCGGCGCAGTCGGCGCAGTCGGCTCAGTCGACACCGTCCACTCGGTCGGAGTCGCCGAGCTGATGACTCTCTCCACCGGGGGCCGGCCGATGCGGAGCCTGCTCGTGGATGCGGCCGGCGCAGCAGCATCGGCTGCGCGGCGCTCTGCTGTCGTCGTCCGGCCGTTGGAAACGCTGGAGCAGATGCTGCAGGCCTGCGAGCTGCTCGACCGGGTGTGGGAGATCCCGCAGGGCCAGACGTCGGAGATCCAGCCACACCTGCTTCGGGCTCTCGGTCACGGTGGCAACTACCTGGTAGCCGCCTGGGAGCCGGGCGGGGCGATGGTTGGCGCCAGCGTCGCGTTCTTCACCGAACCGTTGGGGTCGGCGATGCACTCGCACATCACGGGGGTGCTTCCCGGCGACAGCGGTCGGGGAGTGGGCGCGGCTCTCAAGTGGCATCAGCGACATTGGGCGATGGAGCGGGGGTTGACCAAGATCACCTGGACGTTCGACCCGCTGATCGCCAGGAACGCCTATTTCAACCTGACTCGGTTGGGCGCCCGTCCGGAGACCTACTTCGTCGACTTCTACGGCGCCATGCACGACGGTCCGAACCGCGGCCAGCCCACCGATCGCATGCAGGTCGGGTGGGACTTGTCCGCGGCGAGCACCATCCAGGCCCAGACCGCGGTGCTGGACGGATCGGCCGCCGATGACAGTCCCGACGTCTCGTCCCGGATGCGGACCGGCGCGCTGACGCTGCTGTCCGCGGGCCCTGCCGGCGAGCCCGTTCGCGGTCCGGTGGTCGGCCCGGAGGACACCCTGGCGGTCATCGGGATTCCCGGGGATATCGAGCAGGTCCGCCGGACCGACCCTGCGCTGGCGCTGTCCTGGCGCTTCGCGCTGCGCTCGACGCTTGCCCTGGTGATGGCCGACAGCTCCTGGAAAGTCACCGGTTTCGCTCGATCAGGGTGGTATCTGCTGCAGCGCAAGGCTTTCGGCGACGGCACCGACGGTGGAGCAAGGCGATGAAGATCACCGGCGTGGAGATGCGAACCATCCGGATGCCGCTGAAGAGCCCGTTCGAGACGTCCTTCGGGGTGGAAGCCGAGCGGGTGGCGGTGCTGCTCAGGGTGCTCGGCTCGGTGGCCCGTCCGGACCGGCGCCCGGTCGATGTCCAGGGCTGGGGTGAGTGCGTGGCGAT